>NZ_JASERH010000040.1:0-171843 GCF_030766975.1 Streptomyces sp. KL116D
CCGAGGATGCCGCCCAGTCCCTCTCGGCGGCAGTGCCCGGGATCCGGGCGGCCGCGCGCAGCGGCGTGGCGAAGGCCGCCGGGGCCGTGCGCGAGGAGGCCGACCTGATGCGGGCCTGGGGTGTCGGGGGCGGCGAGCTGGAGCGGATGCCGTTCGACCGGCGCGCCCGGCTCGCCGAGCGGCTGCGCACCGGCCGCCTCGCCGAGTGGGCCCGGCTCATCGGCCGCTTCCGGCGGATGGCCGCGGGCGAACGCGCCCGCAGGACGGAGAGCGAGGCCGGGGAACTGGTCGGTGTCACGCTCGGCGACGACCTCTCCCGCGTCGTCCCCGCCGAACTGGCCCACCTCGGACTGCCCGCGCTGCGTGCGGTGTTCGCCGCGCGCTACGCCGCCGGGGAACTGATGCTGTACGACACGCGGGGCGAGCGGCCGGCCGGCCGCGGCGCCGTCATCGCGTGCGTCGACACCTCGCACTCGATGTACGCGCAGGGGCCGGGCGGTGTCACCCGGGAGGCGTGGTCCAAGGCGTGTGCGCTGGCCCTGCTCGACCAGGCCCGTGAGGCGGGGCGTGACTTCGTCGGCATCCTGTTCTCCGCCACGGACCGGCTCCGGGTGTTCCGCTTCCCGGCCGGCGAGTCCGCGGACATCGATCGGGTCGTCGACTTCGCGGAGACCTTCCTCGGCGGCGGTACCAGCTACCAGCGGCCGCTGACCGAGGCGCGTGCGCTGCTGGAGGCGGAGTTCGACGACGAAGCCCGTGCCCGCGGCGACATCGTGATGCTCACCGACGACGAGTGCGAGGTCACCGAGGAGTGGATGCGCGCCTGGCAGCAGGCCCGGCAGCGGCTGGGTTTCCGGGTCTTCGGCGTGGCCGTCGGCGCCGCGCCGGCCGCCGCGCGGGGCTCGGTCCTCGACGCGCTGTGCGACAACCTCCGCTGCGTGGAGGACTTCACCGACGTGCACGCGGCCGCCGACCTCTTCCGCGTGATCTGACCGCCCGCATCCGCGCGATCCGACCGCTCAGCCGCGCCGGGCCGAACCGTCCGCCACCGCCTTGACGATGGCTGCCACGCCCGCGCGGTCCGTGGGCTGGGGATCGACGGAGTTGTGGATGGAGAAGCCCTCGACCAGCGCGTCGAGCGCCCGTGCCGTCAGCGGGTCGAAGTGCGCGGACAGCGACTCGCGGCTGGCCTGCATCCAGGAGCGCATGACCGTGCGGAGTTCGGGGTGACGGGTGGCGAAGGCGTACAGCTCGTAGCTGAGCAGCAGGTTGCGGTCGGTGCCCCAGACCTTGCCGCAGATGATCTCGACGACGGCGTCCTGCGCCTCCTCGGGCGTACGGGCCGCCGCCAGCAGGGCACCGTAGCGGGTGGACACGGACTCGGCGAGGCGGGTGAACGCCTCGGTGAGCAGGTGCTGCATGTCGTCGAAGTAGTAGGTGAGCGAGCCGAGCGGCACCCCGGCGGCAGCGGCGATCTTGCGGAAGGTCACCTTGATGGCGCCGTGTTCGGCGATGACGTCGAGGGCCGCGTCGAGGATGCGTTCGCGCCGCCGGGGGTCGTTGGGGCCGCGGGTGCTGCCGGTCATCGCCGTTGTCCGCTCTCTCTGCTCGGCACCGGAAGGGGCGGGCGAACCGGTTTCGGTGGTCCTTCCGATCTTCTCCGGCACCCGGTCGGGTGTGTACATTTGTGCATACTCGGTGGGCGCCGGGACCTCCCGCCACCGGACCATTCTTCCGGACCCAGCGGAGCCCCCTGTGACAGACCGCGCCGTGCGCCGCCGCCGTCAGGCCCTGTACCTGTTCTTCTTCCTGCCCGGCATCGCCATGTCCTCCTGGGTCACCCGGACCCCGGACATCCGCGATCAACTGGGCGTGTCCACCGGACAGATGGGGCTGATCCTGTTCGGCCTGTCCGTCGGCTCGATGAGCGGCATCCTCTGCTCGGGACGGCTGGTGTCGAGGTTCGGCACCCGGCCCGTGATCGCGCTCGGCACCACGCTGATCGTCGCGAGCATGGTCGTCATCGGGACCGGCACCGCCATCCCGTCCGCCCCGCTGGTCACCGCGGGCCTGTGGGTGTTCGGCGCGGGCATGGGCGCGGGCGAGGTGGCGGTGAACGTGGACGGGGCGGACGTCGAGCGCCTCACCGGCGCCGCTGTGCTCCCCACGCTGCACGGGTGCTTCAGCCTCGGCACGGTCGTCGGCGGCGCGGTCGGGATGGCGGCGACCGCGGCCGCGTTCCCGGCGCACTGGCATCTGATCGCGGTCGCGGTGATCGCCGTCGCCCTGCTCGTGCACGGGCTGCGGTCGGTGCCGGCGGGCACCGGGCTGAGCGCCGCGGCCGGGGAGCCGGGCGCGGCACGCCGGTCGGGCCCGCCGGTGTGGAAGGACGGCAAGCTCCTGCTGATCGGCGCCATCGTGCTGGCCATGGCGCTGGCCGAGGGCGCCGCCAACGACTGGCTGCCGCTGCTCATGGTCGACGGTCACGGCCTGGACGCCGCGCTCGGCTCGCTCGTCTTCGTGGGCTTCGCCGCCGCGATGACGGTGGGGCGGTTCTGCGGCACGTTCTTCCTCAACCGGTTCGGCCGGGCCGCCGTCGTGCGTGCCAGCGCGGTCTCCGGTGCGGTCGGGCTGATCCTGGTGATCTTCTCGGACAGCGCCGTGGTCGCCGCGGTCGCCGTGCTGTTCTGGGGACTCGGCGCCTCCCTGGGCTTCCCGGTCGCCCTCTCGGCGGCGGGCGACTCGGGGCCCGACCAGACGGCCCGGGTCAGCCTGGTGGCCACGATCGGCTACGTCGCCTTCCTGGTGGGTCCCCCGGCGCTCGGGTTCCTCGGCGATCACTACGGGCTGCGCTCGGCCATGGTCGTCGTCCTCGTCTTCGTCGCCTCGGCCGTCCTGCTCGCCCCGGCCGCCGACACCCGCTCCCGCAGCACCGCGGCCGGTCACGGCGGACCGGCCCCCGACGACCCGCCGGGAACCCACCACTCCGGCGGCGACGACAGTACGGGCACGACGGACGACACGGGCCGTGCCGACCGACGACCGACCACGAGCGGAGACCTGACATGACCCGACCGGACGGCACCATCGGTGTCCTCCTCCCCCGCGACATCCCCCTGAACGACCTCGTCGACTACGCGCGCGACGCCGACGCCTACGGGTTCGGGGAGCTGTGGGTCGTCGAGGACCTCGGTTACCGCGGCGGGCTCGCCCAGGCCGCCACCGTGCTCGCCCACACCCGCCGGATCAGGGTCGGCGTCGGCCTGCTGCCCGCCGGGGCCAGGAACGTCGCCTTCGCCGCCATGGAGGCGGCGACGCTGGCCCAGCTGCACCCCGGCCGCGTCGACCTCGCCGTCGGCCACGGCATGCCCGACTGGATGCGCGGCGTCGGCGCCTGGCCCGCCAGCCCGCTGACGCTGCTGCGCGAGTACGTCGAGGCGCTCAGGGCGCTGCTCGCGGGCGGGTCCGTCACCACGGACGGCCGGTACGTCCGGCTCGACGGGGTCCGCCTCGACGCGTCGGCCCTGCCCGAGCAGGTCCCCGACGTCCTGGCCGGGGTGCGCGGCCCCAAGTCGCTCGCCGTGTCCGGGCAGGTCGCCGACGGCACGCTGCTCGCCGAACCGGTCACCCCCGAGTACGTGTGCGCGGCCCTCGGCAGCATCGCCGCCCACCGGCCCCACCGGCTCGCCGCCTACAACGTCGCCGTCGTCGACGACGACCCGCGCGCCGCCCTCGCCGCCGCCCGCCCGGCCCTCGAACCGCTCGGCGACCCCGACTGGCGTCCGCACATCGCGCCGCTCGACTTCCACGCCGAGCTCGCCGAACTGCGCCGCACCAGCGCCGACGCACGGGAGTTCGCGCGGGCGATCCCGGACGAGTGGGCGGCGCGGCTGGCGCTGACGGGCACGGCGGAGCAGGTCCGCGCGCGGATCGAGGCCCTCTTCGACGCGGGCGTCACGAGCGCCGTCCTCGCCCCGGCCGGCCCCGACCCCCGGGCCGCGCTGAGGGCGCTGGCCGAGGTCCTGTGACGGACCGCGGTATGTAGCCGCACGGCCCTTCACCTCTTCGGCGGTTGCGGCTACACACGGGGGTCCGTGAGTCGCCGCATCCGTGAGGGAGTTGCCGTGTCCGAGCAGGACTTCGCCGACCGCAAGGGCGCCGCGCTGGTCGCGGGCGGAACCGGGGCCATCGGAGCGGCGATCGTCCGCACCCTGGCCCGGCGCGGCTCGGCGGTGACCTTCACGTACCGCTCCAACGAGGGTGCCGCGCGGGCCCTCACCGACGAGTGGGCGGCACCGGGGGCGCACGTCCGGGCCCTGCGGGCCGACCTCACGGTCGAGGAGGACGGTGCGGCGGCCGTGCGGGAGACCCTGGACGCGTTCGGCGGCGTGCACACGCTGGTCTACGCGGCCGGTCCGCACGTGCCCATGACGCATCTCAGCCAGGTCCCCCCGTCCCGGTACCGGGAGCAGTTGCAGGCCGACGCGCTGGCCTTCTACCAGCTCGTCCATCCCGCGCTCGGCGCACTGCGCGAGCACGGCGGCAACGCGGTCGCGGTGACCACGGCCGCCACCCGCCGCTATCCGGTGCGCGACGGTCTGTCGACGGGTACGAAGGGCGCGATCGAGGCGGTCGTCCGGGCGCTGGCCGCCGAGGAGGGGCGCTACGGGGTGCGGTTCAACTGCGTGGGCCCCGGCATGCTCACCGACGGGAACGCGGCCCGCCTGATCGAGAGCGGGGAACTGGACGACGCCGCGCTCGCGGTCACCCGCCGCAACATCCCCCTGCGCCGCTTCGGCTCGGCCCAGGACATCGCCGAGGCCGTCGCGTTCCTGGCGTCCGACCGGGCCGGGTTCATCACCGGGCAGCATCTCGCGGTCGACGGGGGCTACAGCGTCTGACGGCCCGTGCGCGGTCCGGGAAGGGACCGCGCACGGGCCGTCGTACGGCGTCGGGACGCAGGACTCAGGACTCAGGACTCAGGAGCCCGGAGTCCGGAGTCCGGAGTCCGGAGTCAGGAGTCAGGAGTCCGGAGTCCGGAGTCAGGACGCAGGACTCAGGCGCGGGCCGGGGCTTGGTCGCTCGTGGCCGGCTGCTCGCCGGCCGCCGCGCCCTCGCCGTCGCGCAGCGCGGGGATGAGCGCCGCGACGGCGGCGGAGACCAGGGCGACCGCGGAGCCGATCACCAGGCCCGTGCGGAAGCCGCCCTCGGACGCGATGGTGTAGCCGCCCAGGTTCACGGTCATCTGGGCCAGGACGACACCGATCACGGCGGCGCCGATCGTGGTGCCGAGGGAGCGCATCAGGGCGTTGAAGCCGTTGGCGGCCGCCGTCTCGGAGAGCGGGACCGCGCTCATGATCAGGGCGGGCATCGCCCCGTAGGCGAGCGCCACACCGCTGTTGATGACGATGCCGACGATCATCAGGCCCCAGGCCGAGCCCATCAGGAACAGCGCGAGACCGTATCCGGCGGAGATCACCAGCGCGCCGCAGACCAGGGCGACCTTGGGGCCGCGGGCGTTGATCAGCTTTCCGCCGAGCGGGGAGACGATCATCATCATGACGCCGCCGGGCGCCAGGTACAGACCGGCGGCGAGCATCGACTGGCCGAGGCCGTAGCCGGTCGCCTCGGGGAACTGCAGCAGCTGCGGCGCGATCAGCATGAAGGAGTACATGCCGACGCCGATGAGGATCGAGGAGGCGTTGGTCAGCAGGACGCGCGGGCGGGCCGTGGTGCGCAGGTCGATGAGCGGGTCGCGGGTGCGCAGCTCCCACCAGCCCCACACCAGCAGCGCCACGACGGCGACGGTGAACAGGCCGAGCGTGGTGCCCGAACCCCAGCCCCAGTCGGCTCCCTTGGAGATCGCCAGGAGCAGGGAGACCAGACCGATGGCGAGACCGATCGCACCGAGTCCGTCGAACCGCTGGCCCTTGGCACCGGCCGGGACGTCCGGCACGACGAAGTAGATCAGCGCGCCGATCACCAGGGCGAGGCCGGCCGAACCCCAGAACAGGACGCGCCAGTTGGCGTACTGGGCGACGGCGGCGGACAGCGGCAGGCCGATGGCGCCGCCGATGCCCATGGAGGCGCTCACCAGGGCGATGGAACCGCTGAGCTTCTCCGCCGGGACGACGTCCCGCAGCAGCGCGATGCCGAGCGGCACCATGCCCATGCCCATGCCCTGCAGACCGCGCCCGACGATCATCGGCACGACGGACGACGACAGGGCGCACACGACCGATCCGACGATCAGCGGCACGGCGCAGACGAGCAGCATCCGCCGCTTGCCGATGAGGTCGCCGAGGCGTCCGGACACCGGCACGCAGACACCCGCGACGAGCAGGGTGACCGTGACGACCCAGGCGGCGTTCGACGACGAGGTGTGCAGCAGCTGCGGCATCTCCGCGATCAGCGGGGTCACCAGGGTCTGCATGATCGCCGCGACCGTGCCGGCCAGGGCCAGGGTGGCGACGACCGCGCTCGAGTGGGAGGTCGGCTGAGGGCCGTCCATGGTGGAGCTCCTCTACGAAACAGAGAAAGGAAAAAAGGCACACCTGTCCGGGAGCACCTTTGTGCATCGTACATGTCGTGTGTATGGACCACATTACGTGTCTGATACATATGGTGGGGCGGAGGAACCGGAGGAAGGGACCACGTGGACAAGCCCACGCATCGGGTGGAGTTCGAGCAGATGCTGCTCAGCCGCTATCTGCACCTGCACAAGAGCAAGGGGCGCCGCGCGGACAGCGTCCTCGACCGCAGCGCCTACATCCTGCTCAGCCGGATCCGCGTGGAGGGCCCGATGTCCATCGGGCAGCTCTGCGACGCGTTCGGCCTCGACACCTCGACGCTCAACCGGCAGACCGCGGCCGCCATGCGCGCCGGTCTCGTCGAGCGCATCCCCGATCCGGACGGCGGCCTGGCCCGCAAGTTCCGCATCACCGACGAGGGCACCAGACGCCTCGACCAGGAGCGGTCCGGCACGGTGGCGAGTCTCGACCGCATCATGGCCGACTGGTCCGACGAGGACATCGCGGCGTTCGCCGGCCACCTCCGGCGCTTCAACTCGGACATCGAGCGGCTGCACGGCATGCCGTGGCCCCGGCCCCGGGCGGCGCGTCACTGACCGCGGGCCGCCCGGGCGTCCGCCTCAGTACCGCCTCAGTACCGCTGCGCCTTCGCGATCTTCGCGGTGAGGTGCGGCTCCGGAGGCTTGCTGCTGACGGCCAGCGGCTGGGCCTTCTCGCCCGGCTCCAGCTCCCGCGCGCCGACGACCTTCGACTCGACGACCTTGCCGTCGGAGTCGCTGAAGTCGACCTGGACCGCGTACGAGGCCTTCTTGTCGGTCTTGTTGGTGATGTTGACGACGAGGGCGCGCACCCCGTTCGTCTGCGCGAGGGGCTTGCCCGTCAGGGAGACGTCGCTCATCGCGTTGCCCTGGCCGTCGACGTCCTTGAGCGCGTTGGTGAACTCCTGGCGGTTGCGCTCCACGTCGGCGGCGACCGACGCCTCGAAGTCGTGGGCCCGTTCGGACGCCGACTCGGCCGCGGCCGACGCCGACTTCTTGACCTCGGCCTTCTTCGACGCGGCGCTCGACGCCAGCGCGGACGGCGGTTCGCCGGAGAAGTCCGACGTGTTCGGGGCCGTCGGACGCGGCGTGACGGTCGCCCCCGAGTCGCTGCCGTCGTCGGTGCTGCACGCGGCGAGCGCCAGCACGCCCACGGCCGCGCACACCCCCAGGGCGATCCGGCCGCCGGGCCTCCCCGGCGTCTTGCCTGCGCTCATCGATCGGTTCCTCTCTGACGTGGTGGGGGGCGAGGGTCAGAAGCGCAGCACGGCGGCCACGTGTCCGGCGTCCGCCAGTTGGCCGTTGGGGACGAAGACGACCTCCGCGCCGGTCTCCAGCGCGGACTCGACGATCTCGTCGACGATGTCGTGGACGGCGTCCAGGTCGTCGTCGGCCGCCGGTTCGAGGTGGCCCTCGCCGGCCCGGACGGTGACGCGGTAGTCCTCCTCCACGACGAGCCGGTGGATCCGCCCGTCCGACGCCTTCTGCCAGACCTCGTCCACGCCGGCGGCGTACGTGTTGCTGCCGCGGGCCCGGTCGAGTGCGGCGAGCGCCTCGGTGACCACGCGTTCGCCGTCCGCGGCCCGGGCCGGGGCCACCGCCTTGGCCACCGCGTCCCCGCTGCCGTGCGCCAGTCCGCCGAAGGGCACGTGGACCGCTCCCTGCGCGGCCGAGCCGCTCTCGGTGAGCAGGGTCAGGGCGGCCGGTTCACCGGTGACGTAGAGCCGTCGGGGTTCGGCGGCGAGGACGGCGGCCAGCGCGGCGTCCGCCTCCCGGAAGAACTGGCGGGCCTGTTCGTCGCGGAAGGTGCTCGGCACGTCGCCGATCTGTTCCTTGCGCTCGACGTCCGGGTCCTCCAGGCTGCGGGTCAGCGGGAATCCGCGGCCCTCCTCCTCGACGACGCGGTCACCGCGCCCGCTCCACAGCGCGATCCGGTCGGCGGCGACGGCCAGCACCCAGTAGGGCTTCTGCGCCGCGTCACCCGCGACGAGGTTGCGGGTGAGGAAGGTGTCCGCGACCACGACCCGTTCGGGCACCGCCCGGTCCACGGCCCACACCTGGTGCTCGCCCGGCGCCGCGAAGACGACGAGGCCGTCCCTCGCGTGCGCGAGGTCCGTCTCGGCCACCGCCTCGTTCAACTGGGCGACCACGTCGTCGCGGCGTTCCTTGGTGACACCGGGGTCCGCGTCCAGTTGGCGTACGGCCTCGCGGACGAGGTTGTCGAGCCGGACCGGGTCCTGCGCGTTCTCCGGTCGCGTGCGGTGGGTGGGCATCGCCAGGGACACCGCCGGATAGGGCCGCTGGGTCCGGAGTTCCTTGAGAATGGCCGGGGTCAACGAGGAGTGCATGCCTGCAGGTCCCTTCCCTGTTCCTGGGCGCTTCTGGCCAGCTTCCTCCATGCTGCGCACAATTCTCCTTTCCCGGCCATCCGAGACGTATACGGGCGTACGCCTCTCGATGCACCTAAAAGGTGCAGTACTTAACAAGTTGGTAGAAGACTGTTGCCGGAGCGTCCCCGTGGACCCACAGCGTCCACAGTGAGCCGGAGGAAGAGGGACGACATGGAGCAGGCCACCGCCCCCGACGCCACGCCGCCCTCGCCGCCCGCGGCGAAACTGCCGCTGTTCACGCTCACCACGATGGTGGTGGGCTCGATGGTGGGCGCGGGCGTCTTCTCGCTGCCGCGGCGCTTCGCCGACGAGACCGGTGTCGCCGGAGCGCTCATCGCCTGGCTGGTCGCCGGTACCGGCATGCTCATGCTGGCGTTCGTCTTCCAGCGCCTCGCCCTGCGCAGACCCGACCTCGACGCGGGTGTCTACGCATACGCCAAGGCCGGGTTCGGCGAGTACCTGGGGTTCTTCTCCGCGTTCGGCTACTGGGCCAGCGCCTGCGTCGGCAACGTGACGTACTGGGTGCTGATCATGTCCACCGTGGGCGCGATCGCCCCGGCGCTCGGCGACGGCGACACCCTGCTGGCGGTCGCACTGTCCTCGGTCGGTCTGTGGGCGTTCTACCTGCTCATCCGGCGCGGGGTGAAGGAGGCCGCGACGATCAACCGGATCGTCACCGTCGCCAAGGTCGTCCCCATTCTGGTCTTCGTCCTGCTGGCCCTGTTCTGCCTCAAGCCCCACGTGTTCGCCGAGAACTGGGGCGGCGCCGACTACGCGGGCTCCCTCTTCGACCAGGTCCGCGGCACGATGCTGGCCACCGTCTTCGTCTTCCTCGGTGTCGAGGGCGCCAGCGTCTACTCGCGGCACGCCAAGCGCCGCGAGGACGTCGGGCGCGCGACGATCCTCGGTTTCCTCAGCGTCTTCGCGGTCTTCGCCTCGGTGACGATCGTGTCGTACGGGATCCTGCCGATGAGCGAGATCGCCGAGCTGCGCCAGCCGTCCATGGCCGGGGTCCTGGAGGAGGCGGTGGGGACCTGGGGCAAGGTCTTCGTCAGTGTCGGGCTCATCGTGTCGGTGCTCGGCGCCTATCTGGCCTGGACGCTGATGGCCGCCGAGGTGCTGTTCGTCGCCGCCAAGGACGATGACATGCCCCGCTTCCTGGCCCGCTCGACGGCCGAGGACGTGCCGGTGCCCGCGCTGTTGATGTCGACGGCCCTCTCCCAGGTAGTCCTGGTCATCACGATGTTCTCGGACGACGCGTTCAACTTCGCGCTGGATCTGACGAGCGCGCTCACCCTGATCCCGTTCCTGCTGGCCGCGGCCTTCGCCGTGAAGATCGCGATCCGGCCGGACGAGCGCACCGTCGGCGGCGGCAGCGGGCTGTCGGGCGACTTCGTGTTCGCCGCGCTCGCCACGGTGTACACGGCGTTCCTGCTGTACGCGGCCGGGCTGAAGTTCGTGCTCGTCTCGTTCATCTTCTACGCCCCGGCCACCGTGCTCTTCGTGATGGCCCGCCGCGAGCAGGGCAGACGCGTCTTCTCCCCGCGCGAACTCGTCATCCTGGCCGTCTCCGTCATCGGCGCCGTGCTCGGCGTGGTGGCCCTGGCCGCCGGCTGGATCAGTCTCTGACCCGCCCCACACCTCGTCCCGCTCATCCCCGGAAGGCACCCCCGTGACTGACCAAGACACCTCCGCTTCCGCCACGTACGGCGTCCACTCCGAGGTGGGCCGGCTGCGCAAGGTCCTCGTCTGCGCGCCGGGGCTCGCGCACCGCAGGCTCACCCCGACCAACGCGGACGATCTGCTCTTCGACGACGTGATGTGGGTGGAGAACGCCCAGCGCGACCACGCCGACTTCGTCAACAAGCTGCGCGGGCGCGGCGTCGACGTGGTCGAGCTGCACGACCTGCTCGCCCAGACCATGGCGATCCCCGAGGCGAAGACCTGGCTGCTCGACCGGAAGATCGTCGCCAACCAGGTCGGCGTCGGCCTCATCGACGACACCCGCGCGTTCCTGGAGGCGCTGGAGCCGCGGCAGCTCGCCGAGTACCTGATCGGCGGCCTGGCCACCACCGACCTGCCCGACGACCATCGCTCCCCGTACGTGTCGCTCGCGCGTGAATCAACAGGCGTACGCGAGTACTTGATGCCCCCGCTCCCGAACACCCTCTACACACGGGACACCACCTGCTGGCTGTACGGGGGGCTCACCCTCAATCCGCTGTACTGGCCCGCGCGCCACGACGAGACGCTGCTGATGAAAGCGGTCTACCGGTTCCACCCGGACTTCGTCGGGTCGACCGTGTGGTGGGGCGATCCCGAACGCGACTGGGGTCAGGCCACGTTCGAGGGCGGCGACATCATGCCCGTCGGGAACGGTGTCGTCCTCATGGGTATGAGCGAGCGGACCTCGCGGCAGGCCGTCACACAGGTCGCGGCCGCCCTGTTCGAGAAGGGCGCGGCCGAGCACGTCATCGTCGCCGGGATGCCCAAGCTGCGCTCCGCGATGCACCTCGACACGGTGTTCACCTTCGCCGACCGGGACATCGTCACGCTCTACCCGAGGATCATGGATTCGGTGCACACGTTCTCGCTGCGCCCCAGCGACAGGGCACCCGGCCTGGACATCGTCGACGAGGGCTCGGCGGCGTTCGTCGACGTGGTGGCCAAGTCCCTCGGGCTGCCGCGGTTGCAGGTCATCGAGACCGGCGGTGACGTCTACGCGTCCGAGCGCCAGCAGTGGGACAGCGGCAACAACGCCGTGGCCCTGGAGCCGGGCGTCGTCTTCACCTACGACCGCAACACCCAGACCAACACGCTGCTGCGCAAGGCCGGGGTCGAGGTCATCACCATCGTCGGCGCCGAGCTGGGCCGCGGGCGCGGCGGCGGTCACTGCATGACCTGCCCCATCGTCCGCGACCCGGTCGACTTCTGACCGGCGCCGGGCGGTGCGGGGTGCGCCGGCTGTGGTGGGTGGTGGCCTTCGTGGTGGCCGCGCTCTCGACGCTGACCGTCGTCACGACGGCCACGGTCCGCGCCACCGTGCTCTCCCCCGCCTTCCACGAGTCGGTCCTCGACGAGCAGGACGCGTACGACCGGCTCTACAACGAGGTCCTGGTCGACCCCGAGGCCGCCCCGGTCACCCGTGACCTCCTCGCCCGACTGTCCGTGCCCGAGGCCAAGGTCACCTCGAACATCAAGCTGGTGCTGCCGCCGGACACCGTCCGCGCGCTCACCCGGCAGCAGATCCAGGCGGTCGTCGGCTACCTCAACGGCGACCGCGCCTCGCTCGTCCTGGCCGTCGACGTACGCCCGGTCCTCGCCAACCTCAACGACCTGGCCCACACCTACTTCGGTGATCTCGTGGCCGGGCTCCAGGACCGCGCCGAGCCCGACTTCGACCGGTTCACCGCCGATCTGTCGACGGCGCTGCAAGAGGTGTCAAAGGGGCGGGTCCCGGACGGTCTGCCGTCGCTGCCGCTGACCCCGGAGCAGGCCGAGTGGGCTGCCGACGCGGTGCTGCGCGTCCTGCCCGCCGAGGAGCGTGCGGCGCTGCGGCCCGAGATCGAGACGGCGCTGGCCGACGGGGACATCGCCACGGTGCTCGCGGCCGTGGCACCCGCCGTCGTCTCGGACCGCACCCGGGACGCGGCGCGGCAGCTCCAGGACGTCGTGGGCGGCGGCACCTGGGATCTCACCGAGACCCTGGCGGCGTCCGGCAACGAGCTCGCCGCGCTGCACCGCCTGCGGCCCTACACGGCCGTCGGGGTCGGCCTGGTGGAGTCGCTGGCGGCCGTCCTGCTCCTGGTCTCGCTCACGGCCCTGTGGTTCCTCGGCCCCTCGCGGCCCGACCGGCGGCTGACGCGGCTGGGACAGCCGCTCCTCGTGGGCGGGGTGCTCGCCGCCGTCGCCGTGGCCGTGATCCGGGTCGTCACCGGCGGGCGCGTCGTCGACCCGCCCGCCCAGTGGCCGACGAGCCTGGCCCGGCTCGTCGACGACGTGCAGCACGGCGCCGTCGGCCACATCACCGGCACCGCGCTGCTCGCGGCGGCCGTCCCGGTGGTCGCGGGAGTCGTGCTGACCGGGGTCGGCCGGTATCTGTGGGTACGGCGGCCGCGGGCCCTGCCTTCGCGGCGGATCGTCGGGGTCGGCGCGGGGGCCGCCGCCGTCGCCGTGGCGGGCATGGTCGCCGTGCCGCTCGTGACCAGCCCCGCGGCGCCACGCGTGTGCCAGGGCAGCGCGGCGCTCTGCGACCGCCCGTACGACGAGGTGGCGTACCTGACGTCGCACAACGCGATGTCGACGACGGTCGACCGGTTCATCGGGCCGCTCCAGGACCCCGGGATCACCGCGCAGCTGGACGACGGGGTGCGGGCCCTGCAGATCGACACCTACCGGTGGGAGCGGCCCGACGAGATCACCGCGCGGCTCGCCGACTCCGACTTCACGTCCGCGCAGCGGGAGTTCATCGCCGACGCGGTCAACCGGTTCAATCCGCCGCGCGACGGGCTGTGGCTGTGCCACTCGGTGTGCAGGGCAGGGGCGATCGCGCTGGTGCCGACGCTGCGGGAGATCGGCGACTGGATGCGGGAGCATCCGACGGAGGTCGTCACGCTGATCATCCAGGACGCGATCAGCGGACAGGACACGGAACAGGCCTTCACCGAGGCCGGGTTGACCGATCTGATCCACACGCCCGACCCGGACCCCGCGAAGCCGTGGCCGACGCTCGGCGAGATGACGGACAGCGGCCGGCGCCTCGTCGTCTTCGCCGAACAGGCCGACGGGCCCGCGGACTGGTACCGCAACTTCTACCGCTACGGCATGGAGACCCCGTTCGCCTTCCGCTCCCCCGACGCGATGACCTGCGCCCCGTACCGCGGCGGCGACGACCGCCGGCTCTTCCTGCTCAACCACTTCATCACCATCGACGGCGGCAGCCGCCTCGACGCGGGCACGGTCAACGCGCGCCGCTTCCTGCTCGACCGGGCGCACCGCTGCGAGCGGGAACGCGGCCGCCCGGTCACCTTCGTCGCCGTCGACTACACCACGATCGGCGACGCGCAGGGCGCCGTGGCGGCGCTCAACGCGGAACGCTGACGCCGGCCGCCCCGTTCGCCCCGGCCGGCCGGGCCGTGCACCTCCTGTGATAGCTTCCGAACGCCAGTCGTACCTTTGTGCGTACTTGTACGTACACGGGTCAGGGAATCCGGTGGAAGTCCGGAACTGACGCGCAGCGGTGAGGGTGACGGGCGGGGCAACTGCCACTGGGCCGGGAGACCGGCCTGGGAAGGCGCTCCGTCCGGACGATCCCGAGTCCGAAGACCTGCTGGCGGCCTCCGGAACCGATCAGCGGCCGGGGGCGGACCGTAGGCCGGCTCCGCGTATGAGCCCTGGACGCAGAGGAACTCCCGTGCCGTTCGCACGTCAAGTCCGCCGTGCCGCACCGCTGTTGGCGGGTGCGCTGCTGCTCACCGGATGCGGCGGCTCCACAACCGCCACCACCGACGACGGAGCGCGGGCGGCCGTCACCCTGGACAACTGCGGCACGAAGGTCCGGGTCGAGCGCACCCCGCGCCGCGCCGTCGCCCTCGACCAGGGCTCCGCCGAGATCATGCTCTCGCTCGGTCTCGCCGACCGGATGGTGGGCACCGCGACCTGGACCGATCCGGTCCTGAAGAACCTGGCGAAGGCGAACGCGAAGGTGCCCCGGCTGGCCGACCGCTATCCGTCCTTCGAGAAGGTCCTGGACACCGAACCGGACTTCGCCGCCGCCTCGTTCACGTACACGCTCGGCAAGGGCGGGGTGGCGCCCCGGGAGGAGTTCGAGAAGCTCGGCGTCCCCACCTACCTCTCCCCCACCGACTGCGTGGGCAAGGACAACAGCGGCGACGGCGACGGGAAGCGCACGACCGCGCTCAGCCTCGACACGGTCTACGGCGAGATCCGCGACCTGGCGCGCGTCTTCGACGTCGAGGAGCGCGGCGAGAAGCTCATCGGCCGGCTCAAGGCCCGGGTCAGCGAGGCGACGTCGGGCATCGACGCCGAGGACGTGACCCTGCTGCACTGGTTCGCGAACTCCGACTCGCCCTACATGGCGGGCTGTTGCGGCGCGCCGGGCATCGTCACGAAGGAGCTCGGCGCGCGGAACGTCTTCGACGACACGCGCGAGGAGTGGCCGCAGGTCAACTGGGAGACCGTCGCGGACCGCGACCCGGACGTGCTCGTCATCGGCGATCTGACGCGCCGCTCGCAGTCGGCGGAGTCCGCCGCGCAGAAGATCGAGTTCCTGGAGTCCGACCCGGTCACCAAGAACATGACGGCCGTCCGCAAGAAGCGGTACGTGCTGCTCAGCGGGCAGGCGATGAACCCGACCATCCGTACCGTCGACGGCATCGAGCAAGTGGCCGCCGCCCTGCGCGAGTTCGGCCTCGTCGGCGCCGGGAAGCAGGCCGGGTGACCGCGCTGCGCCCCGGCCTCTCCTGGGCGGCCGGCCTGCTCGCGCTGTGCGCGTCGGTCGCCGTCGCGATCACCGTGGGCCCGGCGCAGATCCGGGTCGGTGACGTCTGGTCGACGGTGGCCGCCCACGCCGGCTGGGGCGTCTCGGACCTGTCGCCGATCCGGGACGGCATCGTCTGGAACCTGCGGCTGCCGCGCACGCTGCTGGCCGCGGTGTGCGGGGCGGGCCTCGCGGTGTGCGGCACGGTGCTCCAGGCGCTGCTGCGCAATCCGCTCGCGGACCCGTTCGTGCTGGGCGTGTCGTCGGGGGCGTCGACCGGGGCCGTGCTCGTCGTGGTGCTGGGGCTCGGCGGCGGGGCGCTCTCGGTGTCCGGCGGCGCGTTCCTCGGCGCGCTCGTCTCGTTCGCGATGGTGCTGCTGCTCAGCCACACGCTGGGCGGCACCACGGACCGGGTGGTGCTCTGCGGGGTCGCCGCGATGCAGCTGTTCTCCTCGCTGACCTCGTTCGTCGTGCTGACCGCGGCGGATGCGGAGACCACGCGCGGCGTGCTGTTCTGGCTGCTCGGCTCGCTCGGCGGGGTCGGCTGGACCGAGGTGTGGCTGTGCCTGTCCGTGCTGGTCGTCGCGCTCGCCGTGTGCCTCGGGTACGGCAGGACCCTGGACGCGTTCGCGTTCGGTCCCGAGGCGGCGGCCGCGCTCGGCGTGCACGTCGCCAGGACCCGGCTCGTCCTGCTGTGCGTGACCGCGCTGCTGACCGCGGCGCTGGTCAGCGCGGCGGGCGCGATCGGCTTCGTGGGCCTGGTCCTGCCGCACGCGGCGCGCGCCCTCGTCGGCCCCGGACACACCCGGCTGCTGCCGGTCACCGCGGTGGCCGGGGCGGTGTTCCTGGTGTGGGTGGACACGTTGGCGCGTACGGTCCTCGAACCGCAGGAGGTGCCGGTGGGAGTGGTGACGTCACTGATCGGGGTGCCCGCGTTCGTGCTGGTCCTCTACCGCGGCAGGAGCGTCCGATGAGCCTGGAGGGCAAGGCGCTGTCCTGGACGCCGGGCGGTCCGCTCGTCCTGGACGGCGTGGACCTCACCCCGCGGCCCGGCTCCGTGACGGGGCTGCTCGGCCCGAACGGCTCGGGCAAGTCCACCCTGCTGCGGCTCCTCGCCGGGGTGCTCGCGCCGTCGAGCGGTGTGGTCACCCTGGACGGCGACCCGCTGTCGTCGGTGCCGCGCAGGACGGCGGCCCGGCGGATCGCCATGGTGCAGCAACAGGCGGATACCCAGGTCGAGTTGACCGTCGCCGACGTCGTGCGCCTGGGACGCGTACCGCACCGTCGCGCGTGGGCGCCCGCGTCGGCGGCCGACGAGGCAGCGGTCCGCGCCGCCCTGGACCGCAGCGGCCTGGCCGACCGGGGCCACCGGCTGTGGCACACCCTGTCGGGCGGGGAGCGCCAGCGCGTGCAGATCGCCCGCGCCCTGGCGCAGGAGCCGCGCGAGCTGCTGCTCGACGAGCCGACGAACCACCTGGACATCCAGCACCAGCTGGAGCTCCTCGACCTGATCCGCGGCCTCGACCTCACCAGCGTCGTGGCCCTGCACGACCTGAACCTGGCCGCCGCCTACTGCGACGGCGTCGTCGTCCTCGACGGCGGCCGGGTCGTCGCCGCGGGCGAACCGGCCGACGTCCTCACGGAGGGCCTCATCGCGCAGGTGTACGGGGTACGGGCCCGGGTCGTCCGTCCGGGCCCCGGCGAGCCCCCGCACATCCGCTTCCTCGGCGTCGTCGCCGGCCCCGGGGACCCCGCGGCCGGCTCCTAGACGGGGCAGGGCCGGTACTCCAGGCCCAGTTCGTGGTCGACGGCGGCGCTGGTGCGGGTCGACGCGTCGATGACCTGCTGCCACGATCCGTACTTGGCGTACAGCTGGTCGGCGGTCGGGCCGAGCGGGTTGCCGTACTTGGCGGTGTTGCGGGCCTCCAGGACGGCGACCTCCTCCGGGCTCATCCCGGCGCGGGTGATCTCCTTGGCGTCGTTGCGCATGTCGACCATGCGGCGGGCGACGTCCTCGTCGGAGGCGCCGGCGTCCCGCATCTCGGCCTGCGTGCGCCGCATGTCCTCCAGGAGCCCGTGGTAGTCCTGCCGGATGTCCCGGGCGACGACCTTCTCGGGCCAGTTCATCTCGCGGATCCGGCAGACCACGGCGTCCTTGCTCGTGCAGGGCTCGGCGGTGGGGCCGGTCGACTCGAGCGGCGCGACGACGACGGAGCCGCACGGCTCGTCCGCGAGCGCCGGGGCGGCCGCCCCGGCGAGCAGGCCTGCGGCCGCGACCAGCGGAAGGAGAACGCGGCGCGACAGCCGCCGGGGCAGGGGAAGCGGAATGGAGCGGGAGGGGAGGGAGTGCATGGGCGCATCCTGGGGGCGCCGGCCGCGCCGCCCGGGGAGGCGCGGCGCTCATGTCACTCGAACCGGTCGGGGTCCCCCGCGCCGCGCCGTACGATCTCGGCCTCTCCGCCGGAGAAGTCGACGACGGTGGTGGGCACGGTGCCGCAGTCCCCGGAGTCGAGGACGGCGTCGACGGCGTGGTCGAGGCGCTCCTTGATCTCCCAGCCCTGGGTGAGCGGTTCGTCCTCGCCGGGCAGCAGCAGGGTGCTGGACAGCAGCGGCTCGCCGAGTTCGGCGAGGAGCGCCTGGGTGACGACGTGGTCCGGGATGCGCACGCCGACGGTCTTCTTCTTCGGGTGCTGGAGCTGCCGCGGCACCTCCCGGGTCGCGGGCAGGATGAACGTGTAGCTGCCGGGCGTGGCCGCCTTGATGGCGCGGAACACGTCGTTGTCGATGTGCACGAACTTGCCGAGCTGCGCGAAGTCCTGGCACACCAGCGTGAAGTGGTGCCGGTCGTCGAGGTGCCGGATCGCGCGGATCCGGTCGACGCCGTCGCGGTTGCCGAGCCGGCAGCCCAGCGCGTAGCACGAGTCGGTGGGATAGGCGACGAGCGCGCTGTCGCGGATGCCGTCGGCGACCGCGGTGATGATGCGCTGCTGCGGGTTCGCGGGGTGTACGTCGAAGTACCTGGCCATTGGGCGAGCGTACGGGATCACGGCCGCGGGGCCCTGTCGCGCGGTCCCGGAAAACGCGGCGTATGCGTGCGACGCTCGCGAGCGGGCAGAGGCTTGTACACGCGCGACAATCCCGACACCGGCCCACCCTGCTCACGCGCGAAGCCGGGTTCACGGCCCATACTGGAGCGGCATCGCTCCCTCACAGAACGACTCCATGGCCAAGAAGAACACCTCATCGCCCACCGTCCCCGACACCGTCTGGCTGGCCCGCGGCCGCCACCTCGGGTCCGAGCCCGAGCAGGACGTCCGGCGCAACCTGATCGCTCTCAAGGCGGCGGGCGTGCTGGACGACTTCGGCGATCTCGATCCCGTGGAGGCGGCCCGCTCGACCGTGCTGCACCCGCGCGACGAGGACGCCGACCCCGGCCCCGGCGCCCGCCGGGTCTTCGAGGCCCGGTGGCGGGTCGCCGACGACGTGACCGTGCGCGCGCAGCTGACGATGTACGAGCCCGAGGGGCGGCGCAGGGACGGCGAGGGCACCGGCTGGGTGCTGGCCGCCGAGGCCGAGCGGTCCTGGGACCTGAGGTGGCCGTCGCCCGCGACGATGTTCTGGCCGGACAGCGACCGGGTGGCCTGGGACCACGACACGGTGCCGGGGCCGCGGCTGCGCGCGTCGAACCACCTGCCCAAGGACGCAGACGAGCTGCGCCATCTCGTCAGGGAGTGCTCCCGGCAGAGCTGGTTCGTGCACGTGGTCGTGCACGAGGCGATGACGCCCGACGCGCGCGGCCAGCGGCCGGTCACCGGGTTCCTGCCGCCGAGCCTGCGCCACCAGGTGATCGAGCACCGGGCCACACCGGACCAGTCGCAGATCGCCGACGTCGCGCTGCAGCGCGAGCTGAAGGTGCGGATGCCGCGCGGCGGCGCCGTCGTGCTGCCCACGACACCGCCGCTGGAGGGGTACGACGCGGACCGCTTCACGGTGCGCAGCGTGTTCCTCGACGGCTCGGACCCGGCCGAACTGACGGCCAGGATCATCGAGTTCGCCGCTCTGCCCCGGCCGCTGACGCCCGAGGCGGAGCAAGCGCTGACGCGGCTGCGCAAGGGCTGGCACCTGCTCACCCCGGAGGAGGAACTGGCGCACGCGCAGCACATGGTCGGCCGGTACGCGGAGGCGCTGGACGCCATGACCACGTCCCGTGACCTGTACCGGGAGGCGGCCGAGGCGGCGCAGTCCGCGCTGGCCGAGGCGACGGGCGGCGACGGTGTGCCGCGCCCGCCGTCGGCGCCCGCGAAGGCGGACGGGTCACCGCTGAGCGCCTTCACGAAGGCGTTCGGCAGGTTCCGCGACCCGTCCAAGTAGCGCGCGGCGAGGAGCGCGGACGCTCAGTCCACTTCCTCGTCGCCCGCGTCCGACATGCGCAGCG
Source organism: Streptomyces sp. KL116D (assembly GCF_030766975.1). Taxonomy (NCBI): domain Bacteria; kingdom Bacillati; phylum Actinomycetota; class Actinomycetes; order Kitasatosporales; family Streptomycetaceae; genus Streptomyces; species Streptomyces sp. KL116D. Next base: position 19,893 of record NZ_JASERH010000040.1, read on the forward strand.
CGATCTCCTGCAGCAGTTCGGTGGAGTTGACGTCGACACGCCCTTCGTCGTGCACCTTGGCGAGCTGTGTGAAGAGAAAGGCGAAGGCCTCGACGAGCGACACGCTGGCCGGCATGAGTGCGGCGATGGTCAGCTCCGCGGCCTGCTCGGGCGTGGCGCCCGCCGGGATCTCGACCGTCGGGAACACCTCCGACACCAGACGCCCCAGCTGGGTGAGGTCCGTGTCGAGCGCCTCGCCGTCACTGATCCTGCGCACCATCTCCCCGGTCTCGGTCAGCACGCCGATCGCCCGCAGAATGATCTCCCTCTGTTCCATGGGGCGAGCCTATGCGTGCGACGCTCCCCCGCGTGCAACGTGGTCGCAACCTCCGCCCCCGTTGACTGGTCCGCCATGACCGACGTACCCCGCGTGGAGCTGACGCCCGCGGCCGCCGAGCTGGTGCGGCGACTGCGCGATGCCCATGGTCCGTTGATGTTCCACCAGTCCGGCGGCTGCTGCGACGGCAGCGCCCCGATGTGTTATCCGGCGGGCGAGTTCCGCACCGGCGGCTCGGACGTGCTGCTCGCCGAGCTGGCCGTGGCAGGGGTGGCCGAGCCGGTGTCGTTCTGGATGTCGAAGAGCCAGTACGAGGTGTGGAGCCACACCCGGCTCATCGTCGACGTCGTCGAGGGGCGCGGCAGCGGCTTCTCGCTGGAGGCGCCGGAGGGCGTACGTTTCCTGATCCGTTCCCGGCTGGTCGGCACCTAGCCATCGACGGGGGCCCTGTCGTCTGCTGAACTCCCCTGATGCAGACGAGAGTTGGCAAGAGACGCAACCGAGTCCTGGCGACCCTGGCGGTCGCGACCATGCTGGCCGGCGCGGCCCTGACGGGGGCCACGCCGGCCGGCGCCGCTTCCGGCCCCGCGCCGGGCGTCACGTACAGCGAGTTCGACATACCCGCGGCCAAGGGCACCACGCACGCGCACGTCCTCACCGTCGATCTGCGCGACCCGCACGTCCGGGTCGATCTGCTGCACCCGGAGGCGGTCGGGGCCCGCGCCACCGTCTCCGCGATGGCCGACGCGAGCGGCGCCGTGGGCGGGGTCAACGGGGACTTCTTCAACATCACGGAGACCCAGCACCCGGGGGTCGAGGCGACCGGCGCCGCGGTGGGTCCGGCGATCGCGGACGGGCGGACCCTGAAGGCGTCGGTGCCGGACGGGCAGCGGTTCGGTCCTGCTCTGCCGCCGGGCACGTCGACGCGGGACGTGCTGGGTGTCGGGGTGGACCGGCGGGCCCGGCTCGACAGCCTGGCGCTCGACGGGTCGGTGCGCACCAGGGACGACCGGGTCGCGCTCGGCGGGCTCAACCAGTACGCGCTGCCGGTCGGTTCGGTGGGGGCGTTCACCGCGCAGTGGGGCGGGGTGTCCCGGGTGCGCGCCACCTGCGGCACGGACACCCAGCGCGCCGCGCCGTGCAGCACGGACACCTATGAGGTGACGGTGCGGCACGGGCGGGTGGTGTCGGCCGCCGACGTGCCGGGCAGTGGCCCGATAGCGGACGGCACGACGGTGCTCGTGGGCCGGGAGGCGGGGGCGCAGTGGCTGCGGAAGCTGTCGGCGGGTGACCCGGTGTCGGTGCACCACCGGCTGGTCGCGGAGCGGTCACGGGTGCCGTTCCGGTTCGCGGTCGGCGGCTATCCCGTGCTGCGTGACGGCGCGCCGCTGCCCGGTCTGGACGCGAAGACGTCCGCGGTACGGACGGCCGCGGGCATCGCGAACGACGGACGCACGCTGATCCTGCTCGCCCTGGACGGCGCGCCGGCCTACCGTACGGGCCTGTCGATCGCGGAAGTGGCCGACACCATGCGGGAGTTGGGCTCGACCGACGCGTTCAGTCTGGACGGCGGCGGCTCGTCGACGCTGGTCGCGCGGGAGCCGGGGGCGGCGGCGGTCTCGGTCCGCAACCACCCCAGCGATCCGCCGGAGCGCGCCGTCGCGAACGGCATCGGGGTGTACGCCCGCTCCTGACGGGCGTGCGGACCCGGCGCGGCCGGACGGGATGCCGCTTCGGCTAGACTGAAGCGGAACATTGCTCCATTTAGCGTGCGGAGCACCGTCCGCGCCCGCCGGGCAGGCGGTCGCAGGGAGGAGAGCGCGGTGCCCACTGCGGGGCAGAGCAAGCGGGCCGACGTGGTGCGCAACCAGCAGAAGCTGCTGGCCGCGGCCGCCGAGGTGTTCGTCACGTCCGGCGTCGACGCGCCGATCCGGGAGATCGCGGCCGCGGCGGGCGTCGGCATGGGCACGATCTACCGCCACTTCCCGACGCGGGCGGACCTCGTCGTCGCCGTCTTCCGGCACCAGGTGGAGTCGTGCGCCGAGGCGGGTCCCGCGCTGCTCGCCGAGGCTGCCTCCCCCTTCGTGGCGCTGCGCCGGTGGATCGACCTGTTCGTCGACTTCCTGGTCACCAAGCACGGGCTCGCCGACACCCTGCGGCCGGACGGCAGCGGCTTCGCGGCGCTCCACACATACTTCGTGGACCGGCTGGTGCCGGTCGCCGCGGAGCTGCTCGACGCGGCGGCCGGGGCGGGCGAGATCCGGCCCGGGACCGAGCCGTACGAGCTGCTGCGCGGCATCGGCAACCTCTGCATCGGCCCGGGCGACGATCCGCGCTACGACCCGCGGCGGCTGATCGACCTGCTGCTGCGCGGCATGCGGGAGCAGGCCGGTCCGCCGGAGGCGTGACGGGGCGCGGCGGCCGGGGCTACTTCGGCTCCGTCGCGATCTGGATCAGGTTGCCGCAGGTGTCGTCGAAGACGGCGGTGGTGACGGGCCCCATGTCCAGGGGGTCCTGTGTGAAGACCACTCCGAGGCCGGTCAGCCGTTCGTGTTCGGCGCGCACGTCGTCGACGGCGAACTGGGCGAGCGGGATGCCGTCCTGGACGAGCGCGTCGCGGTAGGTCCTGGCGGCCGGGTGCCCGGCGGGCTCCAGCAGGAGCTCGGTGCCGCCGGGCTCGTCGGGCGAGACGACGGTCAGCCAGCGGGCCTCGCCGCCCACCGGCACGTCGTGCTTCTTCACGAAGCCGAGGACCTCGGTGTAGAAGTGCTCGGCCTTGGCCTGGTCGTCGACGAAGACGCTGGTCAGGTGGATCTTCATGGGGTGCTCTCCTCCGGTCCCTGCGCGTCGGCCCCGAGCCATCGCTCGGCGATCCGCCGCAGGGGAGCCGTATTCAGGTCGTGGAACTTGTAGCGGCCCTCCCGCCGGGTCTCGACGAGCCCGGCGGCCTCCAGCACCGCGAGGTGCTGGGAGATCCCCTGGCGTGAGATGCCGAGCTGGTGCTTCATGCTCAGCCGCGAGCAGATCTCGAACAGTGTCTGCCCGGACTTCTCCGTGAGCTCGTCGAGGATGATGCGGCGGGTGGGGTCGGCCAAGGCTTTGAACAGGTCATCGGCCACAACCCCACCATAGGCAACTGTCCACTTGCCTATCAAGTCGGGGAGAGCGGGTTCAGCTGTCCCGTACGGCCGTCAGACCGTTGAAGACACCGACGTACGCGGTGCCGTCCGGCCCGATGGTGACCGGCGCCCAGTTGTTGTCGTAGGCGAGGCCGGTGCCGACCAGGCGCTTCCAGCGGGTCGCGCCGCTGCGGAAGTCGACGGCCGTCAGGTACCAGGCGTCGATGCCCAGCGCGTTCGGCTCCTTCGTGTAGAAGTACAGCAGCCCGTTCGCGGTGGAGAGCTTCGGCACGGTGGACGGCGAGCGCACGTCGCTCTCCCACACCGTGTCGCACCCGCTGCCGTCGTCGCGCACGTCGATCCGCGTGACCCCGCCGACGACGCTGCGGCCGAAGGTCAGCGAGGACACGTTCTCGTAGCCGTAGTTGTTCTCCACGACGAGGCTGTCGCCGTACGAGATCAGGGAGTTGTCGGTGGTCGAGGCACCGGAGCCGAAGACGGGGACCTTGCAGACGAGCCGCCGGTCGGCGGGCACGGCGGCGTCCCGCCGGTAGACGAGGACGTTCATGCGGTCGTCGGCGTTGTCGGTGATGGCCACGTAGTTCTCGTGCTCGCCGAAGAGGTCGGGGGTCGTCCCGCTGCCCTGGTTGACCGAGCCCGGCTTGGTGCCCGTGCCCCGGTCGTAGGTCTGCCGCCACACGGCCTTCGGGGAGCCGTCGGCCGTCGCGCCGAAGCCGTACAGCGCGTGGTCGGTGACGATCGAGACGCCGTCCTCGGCGACGGAGAACGAGTTCTGGATCTCCTCCCCGTCCAGCCTGATCGACCGGACGGCCCCGCTGCCGGGGTCGACCGTGCCGACGCGGCCCTGCCGGGTCACCCACCACACGCGCCCGTCCCAGTCCGGCATCACGGAGGTGACGGGGTCGCACTCGCCGCTCGGGTAGAGGTTGGTCCAGCTGACGCAGTCGTGCGGGACGGTTCCGGTCAGGTCCCAGTCGTCGGTGACGACGAACCGCCAGCTGCCGTCCGCGGCCTGCTCGTGCGCGAGCCGCACGATGTGCTGGCGGGAGTCGGCGAGGACGAGCCGGTCCTGGTCGTCGAGGTAGGAGTAGGCGCCGCCCGAGGTGTCCTTGAAGATCCGGGAGAAGTCGAGCCGGGTGATGGCCTCGACGGTGGAGGGGCGCTGCGGGAGCTCGTACTCGGCGAGCGTCGCGAGGCTCGTCGGGTCCAGGAGCTTGACCAGGAAGCCGCTGAACGTGCCGCAGACGGTGACGATCCGGCCGGCCCGGTCGAAGGTGACGGTGGCGCACTCGCCGCCGAGCGCGGCCATCTGCTCGCTGCGGACGGTGGGCCGCGTGCCGTTCGGTCCGCTCCAGGGGTACGTGCCGCTGCCCCAGGCGTCCGCGTGCATCCCGCTCCTGCCGTTCGCGGCGAGGTACGGGTGCTGGGCCGGGGCCTTGCCCGGCACCGGGAGCGGCTGGGCCGGGGCGCCCTCGTACTGCTCGACGAGGCGGTGCCCCGGAGCCTTGGGGATCTCGTCGGCCCGGGCGGCGGGCGGGCACACGACGCCGAGGGCCAGGACGACCGGGACGAGGGCACGGACGAGGAGTCTGCGAGACGGCATCCCGTGAAGCTAGGCGCCACCCCTTGAAGTGTCCATGCACATACGGGAGTTGTTCACGAACCCGAAACGATCACCGGGGTGCGGCTCACGGATTGAGGCTGCTGACCAGGCCCGCGGTGGCGTTGACACCGTCGTGGATGGTCGGCGCGGCGCTGGTGCCGGCGAGCAGGAAGCCCAGCAGCACACAGACGAGCGCGTGGGAGAACTTCATGGCGCCGTTGCGCAGGAAGATCACCGCCACGACCAGGAGCAGCAGCACGACAGAAATGGACAGTGACATCGCCGAACCTCCTCCGCCACGTCAACACCGTGGCTTTCGGCCGCAAGTGTGACGCAGCGGAGGGCGTCCGCCGGGGCACGACCTGTCCCCCGAACGGGTGTTGCTCAGGATCGGTCGTGCGCCACGAGGAACGCCTCGAGTCCGGCGAGGTCGTCGGTGTTGAGGTGATCGACGTCCGCCGCGATCAACTCGGCCCACACCGCGTCCCGTTCCGGACCGGCCAGGTCCGGGGTCGCCCAGAACCGCACCCGCTGCCCGCGGGCGTGCGCCGCGCCCACGATGCCGCGCAGCTTCTCGCGCTCGGCCGCGGGGATCGGCCCGGCGCCCTGCCAGGTGAAGTTGTTGGCCCAGTTGTCGCTGATGAGCGGGACGAACGAGGCGGGCGCCGCGGTGCCGAGATCGGTGAGACGGCCGTCGTAGAAGGCGCTGCGGGTGCGCTGCGCCTCCATCGGGACGCGCGCCGCGCGGTCCCCGGAGACGACGGCGGTGACGGGCCGCTCGTGCACCCGCCCGTGGGCGTACGTGGTGAACAGGCCGTGGTACCTGCGCAGTTGGCGGTCGAGTTCGACGTACGTCGCCGCACCCTCGGTCTTGATGTCGATGAGCAGTTGCAGCGGGGTGCGCCAGCCCCGGTACACGGATCCGTGCTGGGCCTTCACCCGGGCGGCGAGCGGGGCGAGGTAGAGGGATTCCAGGGTGCGGGCGGGGTCGAGGTCGACGGGGTCGTGGGCGACGAGGAGGTCGCCGTTCACGAGGTAGATGTCGGCCTCGACGCTGTTGAACCGGTGGTCGAGGGCGTCGAGGAGGGGCCGCGGATGGTCGTAGTCGTTGTGCGCGTGGGCGCGCGCCAGCGGACGGGGACCGCGCCCGCGCCCGGCGGCCTGGGCGAGCTGGGGCGCGGCGACACCGGTCGCCAGTGCTGCGGCGAGGGTGCCGAGGGCTCTGCGGCGGGTGGTCAGGGCCATGTGTGCCTCCCGTGGTGGGCCGGTGGGACACGGGTGAGTATGCGGGGAGCAGCGCGTCGAACGGCAGTGCTGTGAAGGGAGTTGGCCGGACTGCCGCCCCCGGTTCACCGCCGGGTCATCGCCCGCCGCCGACCCCGGCACGGGCATGATGGGTGGGGCGGGCGAGAGGAGTGACGGTGGAACAGGCCGGGACGGTGGTGGACGTCGTACGTGAGGTGCTCGGGCCCGGTCTCGTCTCCGCCCACCTGTACGGTTCGGCGGTGTCCGGCGGGCTGCGGCCGCACAGCGATGTCGATGTGTTCGCGGTGACGCGGCGCGGCACCACGCGGGCGCAGCGCGAGCGGATCGTGGCCGGATTGCTCCAGGTCTCCGGAGAACGGGCTCCCCGAGGCCCCTTCCGCCCGGTCGAGTTGACGATCGTCGCGCAGGACGAGGTGCGGCCGTGGCGCTGGCCGCCGCGGCGCGAGTTCCAGTACGGGGAGTGGCTGCGGGACGCCTACGAGCGGGGCGCGACGCCGGAGCCCGGGCCCGACCCCGATCTCGCGCTCCTGGTCACGATGGTGCTGCGGGACGGCGTGTCGCTGTACGGGCCGCCCGCCGGTGAGGTCCTCGCGCCGGTACCGGCCGGGGACGTCCGCCGGGCGGCCGTCGCCGGACTTCCGGCCCTGCGCGCCGACCTGGCGACGGACACCCGCAACGTGCTGCTGACCCTGGCCCGCATCTGGGCGACGCTCGCGACGGGCGACATCCTCTCCAAGGACGCGGCAGCGGACTGGGCGCTGCCCCGCCTGCCGACGGACGGGCGTGCGGCGCTGGCCCGTGCGCGCGCCGTCCACCTCGGTGAACTCCCGGAGGACTGGTCCGACTTGGCGTCGCTCGTGCCCGACCACGCGGAGCTGCTGCTGGCCGGGATCGGGCGGCTGGCGGACGGCTGAGGCCCGGCCGGTCAGCTCGCGGCGCGCTCCGCCGCGCTGCGCTCGACACAGAACTCGTTGCCCTCGGGGTCGCGCATCGTCACCCAGCCGAGGCCGCCGGGCTTGCGGTGGTCGCCCTGGACGGTGGCCCCGAGCGCGAGCAGCCGGCCGACCTCCTCGTCGCGGGTGCGGTCCTGGGGCTGGAGGTCGAGGTGGATGCGGTTCTTGACCGCCTTGCCCTCGTCGACCCGGATGAAGAGCAGCGCGGCGTGCGCGCTCTCCACCAGCACCTCCGGGTCGCCGGGGCTGTCCTCGTCGGTGATGGCGCCGTCGAGGACCTGGGCCCAGAAGCCCGCGAGGGTGTACGGGTCGGCGCAGTCGAGGGTGATGTGCCTGATCAAGGACGTCATGCGCCCAAGGGATCACGAAGCCCGCCCGCCTGTCCAGGAGTTCACGATGCTCACGCGGGGCGCGTCGGCCTCGCCGTACCGCTCGCGCGTCAGTCCGCCGGGGCGTCGTACACCGCCCTGCTCTCCTGGATCTGGGCGAGGTGCTCGATGGCCCAGCCCGCGAGGGCCAGGGCGGGTGGGATCAGGCTCTTGCCGAGTGGGGTCAGTTCGTACTCGACGCGTGGTGGCACCTCGGCGTAAGCGGTGCGGGAGACGAGGCCGTCGCGTGCGAGGTTGCGCAGGGTCAGGGTCAGCATGCGCTGCGAGATGCCGGGGATGTGCCGGTGGAGTTCGCCGAAGCGCATCCGGCCGGCGTCGAGGGTGGCGACGATCAGCATCATCCACTTGTCGCAGATCCGGTCCAGGACGGCCCGGACCGCCTGACCGCCGTCGCCTCGGATCATGCAGGTGTGCTCGTACTGCTCCATGCCGGCTCCTGGTGCCTCAGGCACACGCATGTGCCTTTTGTAGACGTCTCGACGGTGACTCATGATGAGGCTACTTACGGTTCGTAACCCATCCCGTCACCTTTCCCTGGGGGCCTCCATGCATGTCGCGTACTGGGTCGTCGCCATACTTCTCGCACTGTTCTACGGCTACGCCGGGGGCAAGAAGCTGCTCCAGGACAAGGAGACGCTGCGGCCGATGATGGGCTGGGTCGACACGGTGCCGATGCCCGCCGTCCGGACCATCGGCGCACTGGAGGTGCTCGGCGCGCTGGGTCTGGTGCTGCCGCCGTTGACGGACGTCGCGGTCGGGCTGGCCGTCGCGGCGGCGGTGGGCCTGGGGCTCGTGCAGGTCGGCGGCACGGCGCTGCACCTGTCCCGGGGCGAGGCGCGCGTGATCGGGCTCAACGTCGTGCTGCTGGCCCTGGCCGGCGTGGCGGCGTGGCTGGCGACGAGTCTGGTCTGACGACCCCACCTCAGGCCTCGTCGCGCCCACCCAGCTCCACCATCCGCCCGCACCACCGTTCGAGCAGCACCCGGTCGTGACCGACGGCGAGGAGTCCGGCGCCCGTCTCCCGGCGGTACTCCTCGACCACGCCGACCAGTGCCGCGGTCGTGGACGCGTCCAGCATGGCGGTCATCTCGTCGCAGATCAGCCAGCGCGGGCGCAGGGTCAACGCGCGCGCCAGGCAGGCGCGTTGCAGCTGGCCGTCACTGACCTCGTGGGGGCGGCGGCCCAGCAGGTCGCCGCCGAGTCCGACGGCGTCCGCCAACTCCCTTACGCGCGCGGCATGTTCGAGGCGTCCGGCGCGCAGCGGTTCGGCGATGAGGTCGGCGAGGCTCAGCCGCGGGTCGGCCGAGAGGCGGGGCTGCTGGAAGACGACGCCGAACGCGGTGCGCTGGGCGCGTGGGGCCCGGTGACGCCAGCCGCGGGCCGGTTCGCCGTCGATGACGACGCGGCCCGCGTACGGTTCGTGCAGCAGGGCGGCGACCCGGGCGAGCGTCGACTTGCCGCAGCCGCTCGGCCCCAGCAGGCCCACGGCGGCACCCGGTTCGACGGTGAGCGTGACGTCCCGCAGGACGGGTGCCCGGCGGTCGTAGCCCGCCGTGACGGAGAGCAGTTCAAGCACGGGTGACCTCCGCGTCGGCCGTCTCGGGATGGTGGCAGGCGACGCCGTCCAGCAGCCCCGGCGCCCAGGCGCAGGTGTCGTCGGCGCGGGCGCAGCGCGCGGCGAAGGCGCATCCGTCGGGCAGGGCGGTCAGCTCCGGCGGCATGCCGGGGATCGGGGCGAACTCCCGGTCGGGCAGGGCGTTCAGGAGGCCGCGGGCGTACGGGTGCCGGGGGCCGGGCGAGCCGAAGAAGGCGTCCGCGTCGGCGAGTTCGACGATCCGGCTCGCGTACATGACGGCGACCCGGTCCGCGATCCGCTCGGCCGCCGCCAGGTCGTGCGTGATGAGCAGCAGGGCCCGGTCGTCGCCGATGTGGCGGCGCAGTTCGTCGACGGTGCGCTCCACGAGGTCGCGGTCGAGGCCGGTGGTGGGTTCGTCGGCGAGGAGCAGCGGGGCGTCGCCGACGAGGGCGAGCGCGGTAGCGGCGCGCTGGGCGAGGCCGCCGGAAAGTTCGTGCGGGTACCGGTCGAGGTGGTCGAGGGGGAACGCGGCCCGGTCGGCGGCCGCCGCGACGGCCGCGGCGAGCCGCGGGCCGCGCCGCCCGGCTCCTGTCAACTGCCGGATGGTCTCGGCCAGTTGGGAGCGCACCGTGCGGACCGGGGTCAGGTGTGCTGCGGGACTCTGCGGGACGAGGCCCACCCGGCGCCCGCGGATGCGGCGCGCCAGGGTCCGTTCGTCGGCGGCGAGCAGGTCGGTGTCGCCGAGGTGCGCGGAGCCGGCCGTCTCGGCGTTCTCCGGCAGCAGGCCGAGCAGGGCGGAGGCGAGCACCGACTTGCCGCAGCCGCTCTCGCCGACGAGGGCGAGGCACTCCCCCGCCGCGAGGTCGAAGGAGGCGTCGGACACGGCCCGTACGGACACGCCGTCGCGCATCCGGAACCGTACGGACAGCCGTTCCACGGAGAGCACGGGGGTCACAGGGTCAGCTCCGATCGGCGGCGCGGGTCGAGCCGTTCGCGCCAGGCGCCGCCGAGTCCGGCGACGGCGAGGGTCGGCACGATGATGAACAGGCCGGGGAAGAGCGTCGGCCACCAGTCGCCGGCGAGCAGCGAGCCGCGCGCGCTCTGCACGAGGGTGCCGAGGCTGGCCTGGTGGGCGGGGAGCCCGAGCCCCAGGAAGGACAGGGCGGATTCGTGCCAGATGGCGTGCGGGACCATGAGGACGGCGGCGAGCGCGGCCTGCGGCAGGACGCCCGGAAGCAGGTGCCGCACGGTCACCCGCCGGCGTGAGGCGCCGCCGGAGATCGCCGCGTCGACGTAGGGCCGCGACCGCAGCGAGAGCACCTCGGCACGCACGATGCGGGCCGTGGACAGCCAGTGCGTGAGGCCGACGGAGACGACGACCGGCCACACGCCCGGCCGGAACATCGCCACGATGAAGATGCCGAGGAGCAGGTGCGGGACGGACGAGAAGGTGTCGACGACCCGCATCACGGCCCGGTCGACCCAGCCGCCGAGCGCACCGGACAGCGCGCCGACGGCGGTGCCGATGACGGTGGCGACGACGGCCGCCACGACGCCGACGAGCAGCGAGACGCGCAGCCCGTACACGCAGCGCAGCAGCAGGTCGCGGCCGACGTCGTCGGTGCCGAACGGGTGCGCCCAGGACGGGGGCTGGAGCTTGGCGGTCAGGTCGACGGCCTGCTGGTCCAGGTGCGTGAGCGGCGGCACGAGCAGCACGGCGAGGACGACGAGGGCCACGATCGCGGCCGACGAGCGCACCCGCCAGGTGCGGGTGGAGCGGCGCCGGGCGCCGCGGGTGCGCCAGGCGAGGGTCTGGTCAGCCATCGAAGCCCACCCTCGGATCGGCGACCCCGTAGAGCAGGTCGGCGGCCCAGTTCCCGGCGAGGACGGCGAGCGTCGCGAGGACCGTGAGGGCGGCGAGCAGCGGGAAGTCGACGGAGGTGGCGGCCTGGACGGTGGCGGCGGCGATGCCGGGCCAGCTGAAGACGGTCTCCACGAGGAGGGCTCCGGTGATGAGTTCGGGCACGCGCGAGCCGATCAGGGTGAGCACGGGCAGGGTGCCGGAGCGCAGGGCGTGGCCGAACAGGACGGTGCGCGGGGCGAGGCCGCGGGCCCGGGCGCCGCGCACGGGGTCCTCGTCGAGTGCGTCGCCGACGCCCTGGCGCACGTACAGGACGAACCAGGGGAGCTGCGAGACGGCGAGCACGCTCGCGGGCAGGACGAGGTGGGAGGCGACCTGACCGGCGGTGACGGTCGTGGTGCCGGTGTCGGTGAGTCCGCCCGCGGGCAGCACGCCGAGTTCGAGGGAGAACAGCCAGACGGCGAGCAGGCCGAGCCAGAAGGGCGGCGCGGCCTCCAGGGTGTAGGCGAGGGAGGTCACGGCGCGGTCGAGCCAGCCGCCCTGGCGGCGGGCGGCGAGGACGCCGAGGAGGGTGCCGAGCACGATGGCGATCAGGAACGCGGTCGTGGCCAGCAGGACGGACCAGCCCAGGCGTTCGCCGATGACCTCGGCGACCGGCTGGCGCATGACGGCCGAGTCGCCGAGGTCGCCGGTGAGGGCGGCGGTCAGCCAGTCCCACCAGCGGGCGGGCAGGGCCTGGTCGACGCCCAGGTTGGCGCGGAGCTGGTCGAGGTTGTGCTGCGACGCGGTGAGGCCGGCCGTGCCCGCGTACGCCTTGACGGGGTCGAACGGGGACGCGGCGGCGATCGCGAAGACGCCGAAGGTGACGGCGGCGAGGACGGGCACGGCGAACAGGATCCGCCGGCCCGTCAGGCGCGCCATCGGCCCCCAGGGGAGCCGCTTGCTCATGCGCGCCAGTCCTCCACGTTCCACCAGGGTCCCGAGGCCAGGCCGTGGTCGTGCGGTTCGGTCTGGGTGGTGAGGGCGCCGAACCGCTCGTCGACGACGTAGAGGTGGTCGATGTGGGTGAGGAACGTGTAGCCGGGGTCCTTCACGAGTTCGCGCTGGATCGTGTCGTACGCGGTCTGCCGCTCGGCGCGGTCGCCGCTGCGGCGGGCGTCCTCCAGCGCGGCGTCGACCTTCGCGTTGTCGTACCAGGCCATGTTGTTGAAGCCGTCGCCGGCGAGCGCGGACTTGAGCAGCGTGTACTGGTCGAAGTCGGGGTCGGCGGGGGCGCCGCCGCCCGCGAGGACCGCGTCCTTCGGCATGCGCGGCTCGATGACCTCCCAGGTGCCGGACTCGACCTTGATGTCGATGCCGAGCTTCTTGGCGTCGGAGGCGTAGGCGAGGGCGTGGTCCTGGCGGAGCTTGTCGCCGGTGAGGTACCAGAGCGGGAACGCGGCGCGCACCCCGTCCTTCGCGCGGACGCCGCCGTCGCCGGTCTTCCAGCCGGCCCGGTCCAGCAGCTTCTTGGCCTTCTCGACGTCGTAGGTGCGCTCGGTGCCCTTGGTGAACCACGGGCTGTCGGTGGGCACGGGGCCGTAGGCGGCCTTGCCCGCGCCCTCCAGGATCCGGTCGACCATGGTCCCGCGGTCGACGCCGATGTCGAGGGCGCGGCGGATCGCGGTGTCGCCCGCCACCTCGTTGCCGGTGGGCAGGGTGACGACGCGGTAGTCGAAGGTCTTCGCCGTGTACGTCTTCTTCGCGGCGTCGCCCTTGAAGGTCTTGGCGAGGTTCGGCGGCAGGATGGCGCCGTCGAGGTCGCCGGAGCGCAGCCGGGTGGCGCGCACGTCGTCGTCCTTGATGATGGCCATGGTGAAGTTCTTGATCTTCGGCGCGCCGCCCCAGTAGCCGGGGTTGGCCTTGAAGACGAGTTGCTCGCCCTTGGACCACTTCACCAGTCGGTACGGCCCGGTGCCGATCGGCTTCGTGGTGAACGTGCCGTTGTTGACGTCCTGCCGCCCGGCGACGTGCTCGGGCGCGATGGGCAGGACCGTGCGCTCGGCGAACGGCGCGTAGGGGTACTTGAGGTGGAAGACGACGGTGTCGTCGCCCTTCGCCTCGACGTCCCGCACGGCGTCCAGTTCGGTCCGGGACGCGTTGTTGGTCTTCTCGTCGAGGATCGTCTCGTAGGTGAAGACGACGTCCTTCGACGTGAACGGCTTGCCGTCGCTGAACTTCACGCCGTCCCGCAGCCGGTACGTGTACGTGCGTCCGCCGTCGGTGACCTTCGGCAGGGCGGCGGCGAGGGCGGGCTGCAGCTTCATGTCGGCGTCGTGCGTGAGCAGTCCGTCGAAGATCTTGGAGTTGCCGTCCTTGCCGTAGCCGAGGAGCGGGCTGAGGCTGTCGGGTTCGTAGGCGATGCCGACGACGGCGCTGCTGTCCGCGTCGCCGCCCTGCGCGCCGTCGTCCGGCGCCGCGCACGCGGCAGCGGTCACCGCCAGTGCGGTGACCGCTGCCCCTGCTATGGCGCTCCGTGCCGGCCTTGCCACGCCGTCCACCCCTATTCAAGATCAGCTGTTGTTGCGAACGAGTCGCAATAATGCCATCTCGTCAAGAGGAGGTAAAACCCGGTGGCCGGGGGTGGGTCACGGTGCCCGGAGATCGACCAGTTCGGCCAGTTCCTCCCGGTGCCGGCCCGCCGTGCCGAGCGCGATCGAGTCGGCCTTGGCGCGCTTGAGGTAGAGGTGGATCGGGTGCTCCCACGTCATGCCGATGCCGCCGTGCAGCTGGAGCGCCTCCTCGGCGGCGCGCACCGCGACGGGCGCCGCGTACGCCTGGGCGACGGCCACCGCGATGTCCGTCTCCTCACCTCCGGCGGACTCGCCGCCGGTGGCGAGCGCGTCCGCCGCGTTCCTGGCGGCCGCCCGGGTGTTGACGACCTCCAGCCACAGCTGGGCGAGCCGGTGCTTGAGCGCCTGGAAGGAGCCGACGGGCCGGTTGAACTGGGTGCGCTCGCGCGTGTAGCGGACCGTCTCCGTCAACAGCCAGTCGGCGAGGCCCAGTTGCTCGGAGGCCAGGAGTCCGGCGCCGGCCCGCAGGGCGCGGCGCACGGCCGGCGCGGCGGTGCCGGCGAGCAGACGCCCGGCGGCCCCGGCGAACGTCACGGCCGCCAGCGGCCGCGTCCGGTCGAAGGAGGTCTGCGGCTCGACGGCGACGCCGTCGGCCGAGGCGTCGACGGCGAACAGGCCGTCGGCGGTGGGCACCAGGAACACGTCGGCGGCGGCCGCGTCGGCGACCCCGGTGACACGGCCGGTCAGCGCGCCGTCCGCGGCCCGTACGTCCCTGAAGTCCTGCCCCGCCGTCGCCGACAGGGGCACGGCGAGCGCCCCGACGGTGCGCCCGGAGGCCAGCGCCGCCAGCAGTGCCCCGGCCTCGGCACCCTCGCACGCGAGCAGCGCCTCCGTCGCGATGACGGCGCTCGTCAGATACGGGACGGGGGCGACGGCGCGGCCCAACTCCTCCAGGACGACGGCGGCTTCGCGGTGCGAGGCGCCCTGTCCGCCGCGCTCCTCCGGGACCAGCAGACCGGCCAGGCCCATGTTCTCGGCGAGGTTCTTCCACAGGGCGCGGTCGTGCGGCTCGTCCGTCTCGACGCGGGCGAGCACGGCCGTCGCGTCGCAGTGGTCGGCGAGCAGGTCACGGACCGCCGAGCGGAGCGCTTCCTCCTCCTCGGAGTACAGGAGGTCGGGCTGAGTGCTCATCGGGAGAGGTCCTTCCAGGCGACGTCCTTGTCGGTGCGCGGCTCGGACGGCAGTCCCAGGACGCGCTCGGCGACGATGTTCAGCAGGATCTCGCTGGTCCCGCCCTCGATGCTGTTGCCCTTGGCGCGCAGATAGCGGTAGCCCGCCTCGCGGCCCGCGAAGTCGACGAGCTCGGGGCGGCGCAGCGTCCAGTCGTCGTACAACAGGCCTTCCTCGCCGAGGAGTTCGACCTCCAGGCCGCTGATCTCCTGGTTGAGCCGGGCGAAGCCGAGCTTCATGCCCGCGCCCTCCGGGCCGGGGTGGCCGGCGACGAGCTGCTGGCGCAGCCGCTCCCCGGTGAGGCGTGCGACCTCGGCGTCCACCCACAGCTTCACGAGCCGCTGGTGCAGGTCGTGGGTGCGCAGTTCGGGGCGCTCGCGCCAGGTCTTCGCGACGATGCCGACGAGGCCGCCCTCGCGCGGGATGCGCATGCCGCCGATGGCGACCCGCTCGTTGTTCAGGGTGGTCTGGGCGACCTTCCAGCCGTCGCCGACCTCGCCGAGCCGGTGGGCGTCGGGGATCCGGACGTCGGTGAGGAACACCTCGTTGAACTCGGCCTCGCCGGTGATCTGGCGCAGCGGGCGCACGTCGACGCCCGGGTCGGTCATGTCGCAGACGAAGTACGTGATGCCCTTGTGCTTGGGCACGTCCGGGTCGGTGCGGGCGATGAGGATGGCGAACCGGGCGTTGTGCGCGCCGGACGTCCACACCTTCTGCCCGTTGACCGTCCAGGTGTCGTCCTCGCGGACGGCGCGGGTGCCGAGCGCGGCGAGGTCGGATCCGGCGCCGGGCTCGCTGAACAGCTGGCACCACACCTCCGCGCCGGTCCACAGCGGCTTGAGGAACCGCTGCTTCTGCTCGTCGGTGCCGTAGCGCAGGATGGTGGGGGCGGCCATGCCGAGCCCGATCCCGTTGCGCCTCGGGTCGTTGTCGGGGGCGCCCGCCGCCTCCAGCTCGGCGTCCACGACGGCCTGGAGGGAGCGCGGCACGCCGAGGCCGCCGAGGCCCTCGGGGTAGTGCACCCAGGCGAGCCCGGCGTCGAAGCGGGCGTCGAGGAAGTCCGCGCGGGGCGTGGTCGCGGGCGGGTGCGCCGCGAGGAACTCCTGGGTCAGCGTGCGCAGGCGCGCGGCGTCGACGCTCATGCGGCGGCTCCTTCCGTACGGGCCTTCAGACCCGGCACGACGACGACCCGGCCCGTCGTCACTCCGTCGGCGACGCGCTGCACGGCGGCCGGGGCGTCGGCGAGGTCGACGCGCTCGCTGACCAGCGGCTTGATGGCACCGCGCGCGGCGAGCTCGGTGAGCTTCTCGTGGCAGTGCGGGATCAGCTCCGGGTTCTTGGCGGCGTACAGGCCCCAGTGCAGCCCGAGGATGCTGTAGTTCTTCACGAGGGCGTGGTTCAGGGCGGGGCTCGGGATGGTACCGGACGCGAAGCCGACGACGACGATCCGGCCCTCGAAGGCGACGGTCTTCGCGGACTGCGTGTACGCCTCGCCGCCCACCGGGTCGTAGACGACGTCGGCGCCGCGGCCGCCGGTGGCCTCCTTCACGGCCCCGATCACGTTCTCCGAGCGGCGGTCGATGACGACGTCGCAGCCGAGCTCGGCCGCGACCTTCGCCTTCTCGGGGCCGCCGACGACGCCGATGACGCGGGCGCCCGCGGCCTTGCCGAGCTGGACGGCGGCGCTGCCGACGCCACCCGCGGCGGCGTGCACGAGCAGCGTCTCCCCCTCCTGGAGGTGCGCGCGGCGGTGCAGACCGAACCAGCCCGTCTGGTAGCCGATGTGCAGGGCGGCCGTCTCGGCGTCGTCCAGCGAGTCGGGCGCGGGCAGCAGGGCACGGGCGTCGGCGACGGCGTACTCGGCGAAACCGCCGTACGGCAGCGCGGGGTTGGCGATGACCCGGCGCCCGTCCTCCGTCTCGCCGCAGATCTCGACACCGGGCGTGAACGGCAGCGGCGGCGTGACCTGGTACTCCCCCTTGCACAGCAGCGCGTCCGGGAAGTTGATGTTGGCGGCGCGCACCTTGAGCAGGACCTGCCCCTCGCCGGGCACCGGGCGGTCCACCTCTTCGAGGCGCATCACCTCGCTCGGCTCGCCGTTCTCGTGCACTTGCCATGCCTGCATGCGGGGCCTCCACAGGACTGCTTCGTCACACCGGATTCCACATCCGGTCCGCTACCGGGTTCAGCCGCATACTAAGCGGTCGCTTGCCCTCCTGGGAATGCCCCCGCCGCGCTCACTCCTCCTTGTCCCGGGTGGGCCGCGCCCGGACGTGCATCCGCTCGCCCTGCGGCCCGAACAGGCTCAGGAACTCGGCGGGCCCCTCCCCCGTCGACCCGAACCAGTGCGGCACCCGCGTGTCGAACTCGGCCGCCTCGCCGGGTCCGAGGACCACGTCGTGGTCGCCGAGCACCAGCCGGAGCTTTCCCGAGAGCATGTACAGCCACTCGTAGCCCTCGTGCGTGCGCGGGTCCGGCTCCAGCCGGCGCTGCGGCTCGATCACCTTGTACGCCTGGAGACCGCCGGGCTGCCGCGTCAGCGGAATCATCGTCCGGCCGAAGTGCACGATCGGCTTCATCCGCACCCGTGGATCACCGACCGGCGGCGCGCCGACCAGCTCGTCCAGCGGCACCTGGTGGGCGCGGGCGATCGGCAGCAGCAGCTCCAGGCTGGGCTTGCGCAGCCCCGACTCCAGCCGGGAGAGCGTGCTGACGGAGATGCCGGTGGACTCCGAGAGCCCGGCCAGCGTGGCGCCCCGCTCCTTGCGCAGCGCCCGCAGTCTCGGCCCGACACCGGAGAGCACGGAATCCATGCCTTCGTTTGCCCCAGGATCATGTGACGTCATGAATCCATTGCAGTTTCGGCAAAGGTGTTTGTCAATACCGGAGCTTCAGGTCCACCGTCATGAGGGACGGCATCCAGCGTTCTCACGAGGTGGTCAGCATGAGCAGCACGAAGAAGGACACGTACGAGGTCGTGGTCGTCGGCGGCGGGGCGGCGGGCCTGTCGGCCGCGCTGATCCTGGGCCGCTCGCGCCGCTCGGTCCTCGTGGTCGACGCGGGCGAGCCGCGCAACGCGCCCTCCGGGCACATGCAGGGGTACCCGTCCCGGGACGGGATGCCGCCCGGCGAGTTCCTGGCCGTGGTGCGCGAGGAGGTCGCCGGCTACGGCGTCGAGCTGGTCCGGGACCGGGTGACGGCGGCCGATCCCGACGGCTCCGGCGAGTTCGAGGTGACGCTCGCGGACGGCGGCCGGGTGCACGCCCGCCGCCTGGTGATCGCCACCGGACTGGTCGACGAGCTGCCGGACGTCCCCGGTGTCGCCGAGCGCTGGGGCAAGGACGTGCTCCACTGCCCCTACTGCCACGGCTACGAGGTGCGGGACCAGCCGATCGGCGTCCTCTACCGCAAGGCGACCGGCACCCACCAGGCGCTCCTGTTCAGCCAGTTGTCGGACGACGTCACGCTGTTCCTGGACGACGCCGGGGAGGACGACCTCCCGGACTCCGACTGGCAACTGCTGGCCGCGGTCGGCGTGAGCGTGGTCCGCGGCGAGGTCGGCGGGCTCGTGGTGACGGACGACCGGCTGACCGGGGTCCGGCTGGCGGACGGGCGGGTGGTCGACCGGTCGGTGTTCGTGGTGCCGACCCGGATGGTGCCGCGCGACACGCTGCTGTCCGCGCTCGGCGCCCGGACCCAGGAGACCCCGGCGGGGCCGTTCGTCGAGGTGGACCCGACGGGTCTGACCAGCGTGCCGGGCGTGTGGGCCGTGGGGAACGCGACGGGTCCGGCCGAGCAGGTGATCAACGCGGCGAGCGGCGGGTACCGGGCCGGCGCCTTCATCAACGCGCAGCTGGTCCTCTCCGACGCCCAGCGGGCTGCCGAGCGGCGCCGGGCCGGGGTGTTCTCGGCGGAGGGCGAGGAGGCGGTGGCGCGGGCCCGGCGCGTGGCGGGAGTCGGGGCCTGACGGAGGCCGGCGCGTGACGCGGGTCGGGGCGTGACGGAGGCCGGCGTGTGACGCGGGTCGGGGTATGACAGAGGCCGACGTGTGACGCGGGTCGGGGCCTGGCGGAGGCCGGCGTGTGAGACCCGGCCATGTTCCACCGGCCGGCTCCCCTGGCGGCTGATGGCGTTCCTCGCGGACGCGCACGAGCGGGGTGTGCTGCGCCAGGCGGGCGCCGTCCACCAGTTCCGGCACGCCCGCCTCCAGGGACGGCCGGCCGCCGCGCCGCCGGACCGGGAGAGCGGGCCCCGCTCCGACCGGACGCGGTGAAGCGCCGCGGCCGAAAGCGATACGCGCCCGGGGATGGAGGGTTGGGCGGTCAAGCGGTATCCATGCCCCCATGACGTCCTCCTCCCCGCACCCGCCCGGACTGCCCGCCCCTCCCCCGCCCGGTTCCTCGGCGCTGCCCCCGGGCACGTACGACGGCCGGCTCGTCCTGGTGACCGGGGGCGGCACCGGGCTCGGCCGGGCGGTGGCGGCGGAGTTCGCGCGGCTCGGCGCGGCCGTCATGATCGTGAGCCGCAAGGCGGAGCATCTGGCGCCCGCCCGCGAGGAGTTGGCGGCGATCGAGGGTGCGGGGCTGGTCACGGCGGCGACCTGCGACATCCGTGACGCGAGCCGGATCGCCGAGGTCTTCGACGCGGCGGTGGCGGCGCACGGGCAGCTCCCGGACGTCCTGGTGAACAACGCGGCCGCCAACTTCCCGGTGCCCGCGGAGGAGTTGACGCCGAACGGCTGGCGCTCGGTCGTCGACATCACCCTCAACGGGACGTTCTTCATGACCCGCGAGTTCGCCCGCCGCCACCTCGCCGCTGGGACGCCCGGTTCGGTGATCGCGGTCGGCGCGTCGTACGCGTGGACGGGCGGTCCGGGGTTCGCGCACAGCGCGGCGGCGAAGGCGGGTGTGAAGAACCTGGTGGAGACGCTGGCCGTGGAGTGGGGCCCGTACGGCATCCAGGTCAACGGTCTGGTGCCGGGCCTCATGCCGCACGAGGACATGACGCCCGACATCCGCGGCAACCTGGACCGGGCCGCGGACCCGGCGTCCAGGCAGCCGGCTCTCCGGGTGGGCGCACCACGGGAGTTGGGCTGGGCGGCGACCTTCCTGGCGTCCCCCTACGCCCGGTTCGTCAGCGGTCACACCCTTGTGGTGGACGGGGCGAACTGGCAGCGGCGCGGCCCGGTCAACGCTCCCGTCGTGCCGGTGCGCGAGCAGTTGGGGCGGGGGCCGTTCGCGGCCGACTGAAGCGGCTCAGCCGATCCGCCGGCCGTAGACGTGGTCGACGGTCATCGTCATGAGCACGCGGCGGTCGGACACCATGACCGACCGGTACTCGTCCCAGTCGGGGTGCTCGCCCGCGGCCTCGCGGTAGTAGGCGACCAGGGCCTCGACCTCGGGGCCGTGCGGGTCGGAGCCGGGGCCGACGAGCTCCACCGTGCCCTCGGCGGTGGCCCAGGCGCGGCCGTCGGCGCTGGTGACCTCCAGGGCGGCGCGCGGGTCGCGGCGCAGGTTCGCCGTCTTCGCCCGGCCCTCGGTCATCGACACGTAGAGCTTCTCGGTGGCGGGGTCGAAGTAGGGCATGACCGGGGAGAGTTGGGGGCGGCCGTCGGACTTCAGGGTGGCGAGGACGCCGAGCCGGCTCTCGGCGAGCAGGGCGCGCGGGTCGTACGAGGAGGTGGTCATGGCGCGATTATCACCCGCCCCCACGCGTCCGGCGCGGCACACCGGCCGTCCGCCGTCTCAGGCGCCCCCACTCGCCCGTCACGCGCCCCGGAACTCCGGCGGCCTGCGTCCGGCGCGCGCCGTGAAGCCCTCCGTCGCGTCGTCCGACGTGAGGGTGAGGGCGGCGCTCATGGCGACCCGGTCGAGGGCGGCGTCGAGTCCGGCGTCGGCGTAGGCGTCGATGTCGCGCTTCACGGCCTGCACGGCGAGCGGGGCGTTCGCGGCGATCTCCGCGGCCACCTCGCGCGCGGTCTGCTCCAACTCCGCCGGTCCCACCACCTGTTGGAGCAGGTGGAGCCGGTGCGCGGTGTCCGCGTCGATACGGCGTCCGGTGAGCGCGAGGAACTTGGCCCAGCCGGCGCCCGCCTCGCGCGCGATCCGCAGATCGCCGCCCGCGTCGACGGAGACGCCCAGCCGCGCCTCCGGCAGGGCGAACACCGCGTCGTCGGCCGCGATCCTGACGTCCGCCATGAGCGCCAGCTCGAAGCCGAAGCCCAGGCAGTACCCCTGCACGGCCGCGACCACGGGCTGCGGCAGGCGGGCGAACGCGGCGAACCGCTCGTGGATCCAGCGGATCCCCTCGTAGTAGCCGCGACTGCGCGCCGCCACGCTGTCGCCCTCGATGCCGCCGCCGGGCGCGGTCACGTCGATGCCGGCGCAGAAGGCCCGCCCCTCGGCGCGCAGCAGGACCACGCGGATGCGGTCGTCGAACCGGATCCGGTCGGTCAGCACACCGAGCTGGCGGCTGGACTCCCAGCTCCAGGCGTTGAGCTTGGCCGGGCGGCAGAGCGTGAGCACACCGATGCCGCCCTTCTCGACGTCGAGCCGTACCCGGCACGCCTCGCCCTCGGGGATCTCCGTGTCGGTGGTGTCGATCATGTGGCGCCCCTGTCCGGCCGTCGGCGTGCCTGGCGGCGCGCAGCGTAGTGCGGGCCGCCCGCACAGTGAAGGGACACGAGGCGAACCAGCGAGTAGACACTGTCTACCCATCTGGGGTAGACAGTGTCTATGCAGAGTGACGACAGCGGCGGCGGGCTCCGTGACCGCCTCATCCGTACGGGCGTGGAACTGGTCGACGCCGAAGGCGTGGGCGCCCTGACCCTGCGGGAGATCGCGCGCAGGGCGGGCGTCTCGCACGGCGCGCCCCGGCGCTACTTCCCCACGCACCTGGAGCTCCTGTCGGCGATCGCCCGGCGCGGCTTCGCCGATCTCGGCGAGCGGGTGGCACAGGCGGTGCGGGACGGTGACGCGGGCCCGCGCGCCCGGATCGCGACGCTCGCCGCCGTCTATCTCGACTTCGCGGCGGGCCATCGCGGCATGTACGAGCTGATGTTCCGTCACGATCTGTTGGAGAGCAACGAGTTGGGGCTGCGCGAGACGAGCCTGCCGTTGTTCGGAATGCTGGTGGAGCTGGTCGCGGCCGTGCGTCCGCAGGCCGAACCCGCGGTCGTCGCGGGCGCGTTGTGGGCGAACCTGCACGGGGTCGCCCAGCTGTGGGGCTGGGGCAGTCTGCAGCTCGCGGCCGGTTCGGACGACGTGGAGCCGCTGCTGCGCGCCGTCCTCGACGCCCACCTGGGACCGCGGACATGAGCGGCGCGGGGCTCCTGCACCGCCGGGTCGCGCTCACCGGGAGCGTGCTCGGAGCGGTCCTCGTGGCGCTCGACGGAACGGTCCTGACCATCGCCCAGCCGGCGCTCCAGCGGGACCTCGGGGCATCGCTCGCGCAGGTCCAGTGGACCAGCACCGGTTATCTGATCGCGGTGGCGAGCCTGCTGGTGTTCGCCGGCCGGCTCGGCGACCGGTACGGGCACCGGCAGCTCTTCGCGTACGGCATGCTCGGGTTCGCGGCGGCGTCGGCGGGCATCGGGTTCGCGCCCGGCGTCGGCTGGGTGATCGGGCTGCGGATCGCCCAGGGCGTGTGCGGCGCGCTGCTCCAGCCCGCGACGCTCGGCATGCTGCGCGCCGCGTACCCGCCGGACCGGCTGGGCATGCCGATCGCCCTGCGGACCAGCGCCATCGGTGTCGCGGCGGCCGCCGGTCCGCTGATCGGCGGGGTCCTCACGGCGCATCTCGGCTGGCGCTCGGTGTTCTTCCTCGGGGTGCTGCCCGCCGTGGCGATCGCCCTCCTCGTGCTGCTCGTACGGGACCGGGAGCCGGCGGCGCGGCCGCGCACGGCCGGCCTGGATCCGGGCGGGGCGCTGCTGCTGGGGTCGGCGCTCGCCTGCCTGGTGACGGCGCTGGTCGCGGTGCCGGGCCGGTCGGCGGGGGCGGTGCTCGCGACCGGCGGGGCGTGCGCGGCCGGGGCGGCGTTCGTCGTCCACGAGCGCCGGACGGCACATCCGCTGCTCTCGCCCGCACTGCTGGCCTCCCCCGTCGTGGCCGCGGCGCTCGGCATCCTTTTGTCGGCCTCTGCGGCGCTGTTCGGCACGCTGTTCACGGCCACGTACTTCATGCAGGACGTGCTCGGTCTCGACCCGCTCGACACGGCGCTGCGGATGCTGCCCACCGCCCTGTGCATGGTGCTCGCGGCGCCGCTGAGCGCGGTGCTGCTGCGCCGGTTCGGGGCGCGGGCGACGACGTCGGCGGGGATGGCGCTCATGGCGGCGGGGGTCTTCGGGTTCGGCCGGCTCGACACCTCGGCGACCCGACTGGCCATCGGTGCCTGCGCGTTGGCGATGGGCACGGGCTTCGGCACGGTGATGGTCAGCGCCACGGAGGTCCTGGTGCGCCGGGCCGCCCCGGGCGAGGCGGGGGTGGCGGGCGGTCTGCAGCAGACCGCGATGAACGTCGGGCCGACGCTCGGGGTGGCGACGGCCACGACGCTGCTGGCGTCCGGGACGGACTTCGTGGCGTCGATGGGGGTGACGCTGACGGTGCTCGCGGCGCTGGTCGTCGCTGTCGGTGCGACCGCGCTGCGGCTGCCGGGCGGGACGCGCGCCGCGGCGGAGGTCCCGCGGCCGACCACGGAGTGACCGCGCGCCGCACGGCGCCCTCGGTGCGCGGTCGCGCCGGTCAGTGCTCGATGCCGTCGATGAGCTCGCGCGCCCCCTGCCGCAGCAGCGCGACCGCCACGGACATGCCCAGGGTGGCGGGGTCGAGGGGCCCCGCCCACTCCTGCGCGTTCAGCACCCGCTTCCCGTCGGGCGTGAACACACAGGCCCGCAGCGACAGATCGCCGCTGCGCTCGGCCCGCGCGTACCCGGCGACCGGCGAGTTGCAGTGCCCCTGCAGCACGTGCAGGAACATCCGCTCGGCCGTCGCCTCGCGCCAGGTGTCCCGGTGGCCGAGCCCGCTCACCGTCTCGAGCGTCGCCGCGTCGTCGGCCCGGCACTGCAGGGCGAGGATCCCCGCCCCGATCGGCGGGCACATCAGCTCCGGCGCGAGCACGTCGGTGATGACGTCGGTGCGCCCGATGCGCTCCAGGCCCGACAGGGCGAGGAGCAGGACGTCCGCGTCGCCCGCCGCGAGCTTCTGCAGCCGTCGGTTGGCGTTGCCGCGCATCGGCACGCACGTCAAGTGCGGGTGACTGGCGGCGAGTTGGGCGACCCGACGGACCGACGAGGTGCCGATGCGGGTGCCCTCCGGGAGTTCGTCGAGCGTCCGCCCGGCCGGGTCGATCAGCGCGTCCCGCACGTCGTCGCGCTTCAAGTACGCCCCGAACGTGCACCCTTCGGGCAGCGGCCGGTCCGCGGGGATGTCCTTCAGACAGTGCACGGCGAGGTCCGCGTGCCCGTCGAGGAGGGCCTGGTCGACCTCCTTGGTGAAGGCGCCTTTGCCGCCGAGCTTCGACAGGTCGCCCATCCACTTGTCGCCGCTGGTGGTGACGGGCACGACCTCGGTGCGCACGTCCGGGTGGAGCGCGGCGAGTTCGGCGCGGACGCGCTCCACCTGGGCGAGGGCCATCGGGGAGGAACGGGAGACGATGCGGATCAGCTCGGCAGCCATCCCGCCACGATAGGGGACTCAGGCCTCAGCGGCTGAACACTTCGAACGGTACGGCCGGCTTTCCGCCGAACCTCTCGGCCACTCCCTGCACGTTCTGCGTGAGGAACGTGCGGCAGTAGGTTTCCGGGTCCTCGTCCGTCAACGCCTCGATGTACGTACGGTGTTCGAGCAGCGAGCGCACCGACCGCTCCAGGCCGTCCGTGGCGTCGACGGCGTGCGTCGGCTGCGCGGAACCGGCGACGGCGACCCACTTCACCCCGTTCCACGGCTCCAGACCCTGCTCGGTCAGCTCGGGGAAGATCCACCGGTTGCCCGCGTCGGAGGCCGCGTCGAGCGTGGCCCGGCCGACGGCGACGTGGTCGGGGGTGTTCCAGTAGACGCCGCCCCAGGTGTCGCGGTGGTTGAGGGTGATGACGAGTTCGGGGCGGTGGCGGCGGATCGCGGCGGCGATGTCGCGGCGCAGGGCCGTGCCGTACTCGATGACGCCGTCCCGGTGGTCGAGGAACTCGACGCTGTCGACGCCGACGACGGCGGCACTGGCCCGCTGCTCCTGCTCGCGCAGCGGTCCGCACTTGGCCGGTTCGATGGTGTCGATACCGGCCTCGCCGCGGGTGGCGAGCACATAGCTGACCTCGCGTCCGGCGTCGGTCCACGCGGCGATGGCGGCGGCGCAGCCGTACTCCAGGTCGTCCGGGTGCGCGACCACCGCGAGGGCACGCGTCCAGTCCTCCGGCATGGGCTGGAGCTGGGCGTTAGGTTTCGAATGCGGTTCCGGCAGGCTCATGCGGCCAGCGTATGCCGCGGCGGGCCAGCCCGGCGGGTTACAGCCCGTGAAGCTCGGCGGGAATGACGTGTTCCCCACGGACGGTCGACCCGGCGACCCCGAGCGAGACGGTGAATCGCCCTTCTGTGCGCTTGGAATCGTGGGTGGTCCCTGTGTCCGCCGGGAGTAACACGGATACGTGGGTCTCTGCAGGGGTGCCGCTCCAGCCCCAGCCCGATGCGCTCGTCACGCGGAACTTCTTCGGGAACTCGATATCGACTTTCGTGGGCGCCTTTGCGGACAGGGGAACGTTGGCGTCGAACCGAAGGTCAAGCATTCCTTCTCCGCACCCCAGATCCAGCGATCCCGTTGTTTCGTAGGCGTAGTCGTCCGCGTCTTTCACCACGCCGTCCACCTCTTGGTGGCCAGGAGAAGCGCTCCGGCCGGCATGGATGACATTCGCAACGCGGTAATACACGGGACCGTCGTGGCATCCGTTGATGCCCATGTAGGTGAGACTGACCCGCAGGGCTATGCGGTCGAGCAGCGTACGGTGCGGACGACTTGTTCAGCACGGTCACGGAGGCTCGGAACGTCGTCTTCTTCTGGGCGATCGTGATTCCTGGATGTGGACGTCGTAGCCGGGGTCACTGAATCCGAGCAGGTCGTGACGGAGCGGCCGGCCGATCGCGGGTGCGAGCGGTGCGGCGATCATGACGCCGACCGTCAGGCCCTCTGGCTGTCGCCGCAATGACGCGCCAACGCCCTCGCACGCGAAATGCACCGTCGCTCGTCGCGGAGGGCCAGGTGAGTATCGTGCCGCCGATGACGGAACAACCGATGGCGATCATCAGGGCGATGGCCGATGCCGGGCGCTGCTGAGAAGCGGCGACCACTACTGAGGCCTGAGTTCCTATGGCCGATACGGCGATGACCGCCCAGTCGACACCGCTGCGTGCCACGCTCATTCTGTACGCCCCCGTATTGCGGTGTTCCGGGCTGAATTGTGCGCGCATTCAGGACGCCGTCCATGTCCGCACCGCACGGTTTCCCCGACCGCGGCCGGAAACCGCCTTACGAAAATCACACCTCGCCGCGCACCATCCCGAGAAGCCGGTCGAGGACGCGCGGGCCGCCGGCCCGAGGCCGTCGTGCCGAACTCGTTCGTGACCCAGGCGCAGGCCGCGGATCGCGGCGGCCGTGCGCAGGGCGTGCTCCGTGTCGACGTACATGTCGTCGTGGTAGACGGCCGCCGCCACCGGCACTCTCGTTGGCGGCCAGCCGGGCCGGGTCGTACAGCGGGGCCAGCACTCAACGTGCGGGACGCCAGGAGGTGGGCGGCCTCGCGCAGTGGCCGCAGTGCCGGGTCGAGGTCGAACTGCCACGGGTGGACGGACTCGCCCGTGAAGAGCAGCGGGCCGCCGGACGCGAGCGTCTTCTCGCCGTCGAACTGCGGGAACTTGCCGCGCACTCCGCTCCGCCGACCAGTCCGTGGCCCGCCCGCCCTGGGCGTAGATGGCCTCGTGCACCACGGCGTGGCCAGCGGGTGGGCCGCGTACGACTGTGCGGCCGCCGTCTGCTCCAGGAACGCGTCGGACAGTTCACGCCCGCGGGGGTCCGGACGAACGCGTCCTCCAGGAGGTGGTGCAGCCGGTCGCTGCCGTCGCTCCCGCCGAGCCAGATGCCGAGGGACTGGAACGCCTCCAGCGTCAGCCGGTAGCCGCTGGGCAGGACCGGCTCGTGCTCCAGGACGTACTGCGGCGATCTCCGCACCCGCTCCACGTCCATCGGGTAGCGCGTAGTGGGCGCGACCTTGCGCTCGATGCGCGGGTAGGCGGCGCGGTAGACGTCGTCTCGCGTGGCCGTCCAGGTGTGGCAGGCCGCCGGTGATGAGGGCCGCGGTGAGGCACCCTCGGGGCGGCCGACAGTAGCGGACGGCGCAGAAGCCGCCGAAGCTCTGGCCGAGCACGGTCCAGGTCGCGCCGCCGGTGACCTCGTGGCGGATGAGTTCGCAGTCGCGGACGATCGAGTCGGCGCGGAAGTGCGTGAGGTACTCGGCCTGCGCGTGGGCGTCGCCGCGCAGCGGGAGCGTCTGGCGGTTGACGGGCGTGGAGGCGCCGTGCCGCGCTGGTCGAGGAGGAGGACGCGGTGGTCCTGGAGGGCGCGGCGAGCCAGGCCTGCTTGCCGGAGAACCGGTTGGCGCCGAGCCGGGACCGCCCTGGAGGTAGACCAGCCAGGGCAGTTCTCGTCCTCGCGGCCGCGGCGACGGCCTCGCGCGCGTACACCTCGATCCGCCTCGCCGTCGGGGGCGGTGTGGTCCAGCGGGACGAGAAGCGGCGGTCGGTGAGGACGACCGGCCTGTCGGTAACGCGCGGCGCTCAAAGCGACTCCAGTACGGATGACGGTGCGGGCGACTCTGGTAATCGGACGTCCGGGCCCGCCGCCCAGTTCAGCACATGGCCGCGGCCGGCGTCAGCGCGGGCCCAGGCTGGCGCTCCCGGACGACGAGCTTTCGGGCTGGAGCACGACGCGGCGGTGCTCGTGGCGGCTGCCGTGGTCGGCGGCGTCGATCTCTCCAGGAGGAGGTCGGCGGCGAGAGCGCCCATGGTGACGCAGGCGCTGGCGCACGGAGGTGAGCGCGCGCGGGACGGCCGCGCGGCGGCGAACTCGATGTCGTCGTAGCCGACGATCGCGATGTCCTCGGCACCCGCGGTACCCCGGCCGCGTACAGGGCCTGGAGACGCCGAGAGCGAGCAGGTACTGCTTGGCGCAGAAGACGGCGGTGGGCCGGTCGGCGAGGCCGAGGAGGCGGGCGCCCGCGTCGCGGCCGGCGGCCACGTCCAGGCGCTCGGTGGGCAGTTCGTGCAGCGCGGTGGCGGGCAGACCGGCCTCGTCGAGCGCCCGCAGCGCGCCCCGCCTGCGGTCCTTCGCACTGGCTGGAGGGCGGCGGACCGCTCACGTAGGCGATCTTCCGGTGTCCCGCGTCGACGAGGTGGCGCACGGCGAGCGCGCCCCGTTCACGTCGTCGACGGAGTCGGAGCACTCGGTGGCGCCCTCGGCGACCCGGTCGACGAGCACGAATCGGGATGTCGTGCCGCCGGAACTGCTCGACGGTCCGCCCGGTCGCCTCCGCCGGGGTGAGGAGCACGCCGCGCACCCGCTGCTCCGCGAACAGGGAGAGGTACTCGGCCTCCTCGGCGACGCTCTGCGCGCTGTTGCAGACCATCACGCCGAGCCCGGCGTCCCGCGCGGCGCGCTCGGCGCCGCGCGCGACGTCCACGAAGAACGGGTTGCCCGCGGCGTCGAGACGAGCAGGCCCATGATGCGGCTGCGTCCGCGCGCAGCTGCCGCGCCGATTCGCTGCGGAC
Organism: Streptomyces sp. KL116D; assembly: GCF_030766975.1. Taxonomy (NCBI): domain Bacteria; kingdom Bacillati; phylum Actinomycetota; class Actinomycetes; order Kitasatosporales; family Streptomycetaceae; genus Streptomyces; species Streptomyces sp. KL116D. The sequence continues at coordinate 48,581 of NZ_JASERH010000040.1, forward strand.
GTAGCCGAGCCGGTCGATGGCCGCGACGACCCGGGCTCCGGGTCTCGTCGGCGACGGTGTCGGGCCGGTTGATGACGTTGGAGACCGTGCCGACGGACACCCCAGCGGCTCGGGCGACGTCCTTGATCCCCACGGACTGTGCCATCGGGTGCGGTCCTCCAGTGAGCGGGTGCGCAGGGGGAGTGTACGTGGGGCGCCCCGTCCTGTTCGATCAGCGGACCATCGGAGGCGGGACGGTCCTGGCGCCCCGCCGCCGACGGCCGGTCACACGGCCGGCTCGAACGTCGACGTGAACGTCCACGTGCCGGCGGCCACCTCGAACGTCGCGACGCCGTCCGCGGTGCGCCGACGGGTCGTGCGCCCCAGCGGCGCCCGGACGTCGCCGGAGCTGACGGGCATCTCGATCGCGGGCGGTGCTGCCCGCCGGCACGGTCGCCGTCAGTCAACCGGCGCCGTCGCGCCGCCATTGCGTCGCCGCCTCGCCGTACGGTGGTGCGTGGTGGCGCGGGCCGAGGTGAGGTCGCCGACGACGGCGGGGGCGATGCGCAGGTGCCGCTGGCCGACCGAGTCCGCCGCTCTGGTCGAGCCCGGCCGGGCGTTCACTGGTCCAGGCGCCGGTCGCGCCGAGCGCGAAGCGTTCTGCGACTGGCCGGAGCCGCCGTCCCAGCTCGCTGCCGAGCGCGGTGTTGCCCGCGAGGACCTGGGCGCCATAGCTGGGGACGTCGCGTCTGTGTCGCGATCTTGTAGACGACGTCGTCCCGCCCCGCCTCGGACCTTGGGACGCGGAACGCTGCGGGCAGCGAGATCTCACCGAGCAGCAGGTGGTGGCCGGCGGCCTCGACCGGGGACACCAAGTGGAGCGAGCAGCCGCTCTCGTTGGCCCTCCGGGTAGGCGCCCATGTCGAGCGCGAGGGTCCTCGGCGCCCGCCCGCCGTCCGCCGAACGTGCCCGTCTCCTGGTGTCGTAGAGACGTGTCCGACAGCGCCTTCGCGCTGGTGTCGGCCTTGGCCCGGTAGGTGGCCACGTCGTCGTCCTCGCCGAGCGCGCGCGCGCGATGTCACCGAGCGTCGTTCGCGATCCGCCAGTAGCCGCACGTGCCGGAGACGCCTGAGAGGTCTGTCCGAGGGTGAACCAGGCGCCTGATGCGAGTAGTCGAGGATGCCGCCGGAGACCTTCTGCTCCAGGAACGTCGCCGTACTTCTTCTCATCTGCGGGTAGTACGTGCGCATCGTCTCCTGTCGCCGTACGTCGTGTAGAGCTGCCAGGGCACGAGGACGAACGCGCCGCCCCAGTTGGCGTCGTTGCGGTGGGTGCCGGCGAGCTGGACGTAGCGTCGAAGGGACGGTGGAGGGGACGAGGCCGTCCGTCGCCTGGGCGTCGGCCATGTCGCGGACGATCTTGCGGAGAGGTAGGACCGCACAACATGTCGTAGTTGGCGGCGAGGGTGCGAAGTACGAGTCTGGTACCTGTTCCAGCCAGCCGAAGCTTCTCGCGGCTGCAGCGTGCAGGCGTGCTCATCATGCCGCCCTCGACGGCCCGGCGGCGATCCGGTGGATGCCGTGCCGATGAGGAGTCGTTCGAGCTGGTGCAGGTGCGCCCGCGGAGGTCAGAGTTGTCGGTGCGCAGCACCTGCGCCGCGCACGGAAACCTCGGCGCCGTCGGAGTGCGGCCGCGGATCTCGACGTAACGGAAGCCGTGGTAGCTGGACTTCGTGCCAGGTCCCGGTCCGCGCGCTGCCGGTGGTGCAGCTGTCCCACAGTGCGCCGGCGATTGCTGATGGACTGGTCGGCGTGGCCGTTCTTGAGGCTCTCGGCGGGGTAGGCGCGGATCGTGGATTGCCGCGGGGGGCGGTGACGGTGTGAGCTCGGGCCAGCCCGCGATCGTGTGCGCGCCGAGGTCGAAGATCCGGCTGCCTCGAGCCGCACCGCTCACCTCGGTGCCGTCGAGCGTCTCGGCGACGCGGACGCGGGTTCGGTCTCGCGGGCGCTGGGGGTGGCGGGCGCGTCGGCGGCGTCGACCTCCGTCGCGCGCTCCCACGGGTTCCGGCGATCGGCGGTGGGGGCGCGGCGCGCGCGTCGTAGTCCCGCCGCCGTACCAGTTCGAGGATCGTGGTGGCGCCGAGCGTGGTGCGCCAGTCGGTGCCGGTGCCGATGCGGCGGACGCCGCCGTCGGCGAGGGTGATCTCCAGCTGGGCGACGTCAGTTTCGGGAATCGGCCCGGTTGCCGTAGAGCTTGCGGTAGCGGTCGGCGGTGGAGAGCTGGCTGGCGATGCCGTTGCCGAGTTCGACGGTCAACTCGTTGGATCCGCCGTGAAGTTGGCGGGTCACGTCGTACGTGGCGTACTGGACGCGGTCGGCGAAGTCGGTGTTGGCTGGTTTCGAGGACGGCGTCGCCGACCGGCTTGCCGTTGAGCTGCGCGTCGTACACGCCGAGGCCCGCCACGTGGAGCCGGGCCGAGCGGACGCCCCGGGAGCGTGAAGTCCTTGCTGAACAGCGGGAGTCCGGAGGGCAGGTAGGGCGTGGGCGGCCGCTGTCCGGTGACCCGGGCCGCGGTCGCGTACGGGCCGTCGGCCGTGTCCGCGGTGGACAGGGCGTAGTCGACGGGGAAGCCGGGGACGCGGCCGTCGTCGGTGAGGACGTCGGCGCGCGGGTACAGGACGACCTGGTCGAAGGTCCTGGCCTCCTTGAGGTCGAGGGTGAGGGTGACGGGCGCGTCGGGGCCGGGGTGGGCCGGGCTCTGGTAGCCGGCGGCCTGCGCCCAGGCGCTGTTCGTGAGGCCGTCCACGGCCAGTTCGGTTCCCACACCTTGCGTTCGGTGTCGGTCTCGGAGGCGGTGACGGTGGCGCCCTCGGCGAGGTCGGTGCCGGGCGCGCCGGAGTCGCGGACCTCGATCTCGGCGAGCTGGAGGCGGTGGGCGAGGCCGGGAAGTCGTCGGCGAGGGGCAGGCCCAGCTTCGTCACGTCGAGGCGTACGCAGCGTGCGGTGGTCCGCGGAGGGTGACGGTCACCGGCTCGACGGTGCGCTTGCCGAGCTGCCAGTCCTTGTGGGTGATCCAGTCGGCGGACCAGTCCTTCGCCTCGGTGAGGCCGGTCTCGAAGACGGCGGGTGCGCTCCAGTCGGCGGCGCGGGCGGCGCCCGGCGCCCACAGCTGACCCGCGCAGTGCACGCGGGTGCGGGAGCCGAGGCCGCGCCCCGCGTACGTGGTCCGCGGGACGGTCGAGCCGACCTGGCCCGAGTCCCACAGGTCGGCGCGGCCGGCGGCGAGCGCGGCGCGGCTGGTGGCGGCCTGGACTCGGTAGGCGCCCTGGGCGGCGCCGCGCAGCCGCCAGCGCTCAGTTCGGGGGTGGTGTCGCCGATCCCGAGGGCGTCGGCCAGGTGCTGGGTGCGCAGCTCGGCCGCCGTGCTCCGTGCGGCGGGGGCGGCCGTGGCGGACGGGGCGACGGTGACCAGGGCGGTGAGCGCGGTCGCGAGCAGCAGCGAGTGTCTGCGTCGGGTCATGGCGGTGGGCCTCCTGGGTCAGGCGCGGACGGGCGCGAGGTCGACGCTGAGGGGCCGACGGTGCGCAGACGACCGGGCCGAGCAGTCCGGAGGGCAGGGGTTCTCTTGCGTTCGTTGGAGAGGGTGTTGGAGACGCGGACCGCGATCCGGTTGGCGCCGGGCTTCAGTCCGTCCGTCACGTCCACGGTGTACGCGGGACCAGAGGGCGGGGCCGAACTCCTTGCCGTTGACGGTGACGTGGGCGACCCGCGGACGGTGCCGAGGTCGAGGACGAGGCGGCGTCCGCGAGCGCGGCGCGCGTCGAGGTCGATGTCCTGGTGCAGGTGCCGCTGCCGGAGTGGAGGGGCGCGAGGTCGCTCCAGCTGCCGAGGGGGCGGGTCACCGGTTCCTGCGCCGTCCGCGGCGAGGGTGAGGGTCCAGTCGCCGTCGACGGGGATCGGGGTGAGCAGGGTCGGTGACTCGACGGTTCCCGCGTAGGTGCGGTCGCCGTCGCGGCCGGTGAGGCGGTGGGTGCCGGGCCGTTCGGCGCGGGCGGTGACGCACGCAGGCTCTTGCAGGCCCCGGGTCACGGCGGTGACCGGGAGGCCGTCGGCCTCGGTGACGTACGGGGCGGCGGCGGCCCGGTGGCGTCACGACGACGGCGAGCGTCTCGTACGGGTCGAGTGACCAGCGGCAGCCGGACGCCGTCCCGGTGGGCAGGCCGCGGACGGGGGCGGGGCCGACGGTGCCAGGGTGGCCGGGTCCACAGCTCGGGCTCGCCGTGTGCGGGCAGCAGGGCCGTGGTGGCGACCCGGGTGCCGCTCTCGTTGTTGAACAGGAACGCGGTGTCGGCGCCGCGCGTGGTGCGCAGGACGCGGACGGCGTCGGCGGCGGGTTCGAGGACGGCGGCCCGCACGGACGTGGTGCTCGCCTACGTCGGCCAGGCCGTCCGGCTCGGCGACCCGTACGGCCCGCGGCCCCTTGAACAGCTTGGCGAACTCGCGGGCGAGCGCCGCGTCGTCCCCGTCGGCGGCGAGCGCGGCCGGTTCGCCGACGGCGACGACGGTGCCGCCGGACCGGGCGAAGCGCGGTCAGGGTACGGACGGTCGCGGTGTCCAGGACGGGAGTCGCCGGCACGACCACGAGTTCGTAGGCGGCCCGTCCGACGCGCAGCAGTCCGCCGTCGGTCTCCGCGTGCGCGAGAGCCCACGGTCGCCGCTGAGGGCGCCTTCGTGGACCAGGTCGAAGTCGACCTGCGCGCGTTCCAGGGCGTACGCGGCGTCCGCGAAGGCGCCGCCGACCTCGCCCATCCGCGCCGTCGTCGTGAACTGCTCTGGCGGCGCGCTGGGGTTGGAGGAGCGCGGTGCGGGCGGCGGAGGTGCCGCGGGCCAGTTCCATGACGCGCCCGATCCACGCGGAGACCGGCGGCATGGACCACCACCAGGGGTTGCGGGGGCCGAACGGCGGCGCGAAGTACACGTGGGTCTCTGTCGGTCCACAGGGCGTGCAGGACGGCGAGGTTGATGCCGCGGGTGGCGTACGCGCCGACGAGGGCCCGCATGAAGTCGTGCGATCTGCCAGCCCATGTTGCCGAACATCTCCATGAGGACGCGCGGCCGGCCGGTCTGGTGGGCGACGGAGGCCGGGTTGCGCGGATCCATGGTGGGTGTTCAGCTCGTACTCGCGGCGATGCAGTCGCCGCCCGGTACCTGCGCCCATTGGTTGATCTTGTGGAGGCCGCCGGTGGAGGCGATCCGCTTGGACGGGGCCGTCTCGTCGTACAGCGGGTTGGTGATGAGGCGGACGCCGCGCTCGGCGTACCACTCGGACTGCTTCTCGAAGTAGCGGGAGAACCGGTCGGAGACGGCCTGCCAGTACCGGCCGCGCAGCACCCGGCACGCGCTCGCCGAGGTCGTCGAAGGCGCTCGCGTACGCGGGGCCCGGTGCGGCACCGACGGCGTCGAGGGCGGCGGCGAGCGCGGGCGACCAGGGGCGGCGCTTGAAGGAGTGCGGCTGGGCGGAGGCGATGAAGGGTTCGTCGTCCCAGAAGCCCTTGACGACGTGTGCCGAAGTAGCGGCGGAAGCGGCGGTGGTACTCGCCGGCACTGATGTCGAGGAACAGCTCGGCTGGTTCGTGCCGTCGAGGAGGCCGAGGTAGCGCGCGGGCGTAGCCCGTCGAGTCGTCGGTGAGGTCGATGCCGCCGAACAGGTCGATCTCGCCAGGCGCCGGCCGGGACCCGCCAACTGCCGTCGCTGATGCGGCCGGTGAGGTCGACGAGGTCGGCCGCGTCGCGCGTCCCGACCGGGCGGGCGGTCGCCGCGGCGGGCGCGGGCGCGCTCTTCGGCGCGTCCGGCCGCGAAGTCTCCCGCGGCGGACGAGTCGTCATAGGTCTGCGTAGAGGGCGGCGCCGTCGGCGCCGGTCACCGTCAGCTCCTCCCACAGGGCGCGCTGGCCGTCGCGGGCGTGCACGCCGACGCCGTGGTGGCCGGATCGTCTGCTCGGTGACGGCGCCCTTGTCCTGCCGTCGAGGGTGACGGAGACGGTCGCGCCGCTCACGGTGACGGCGAGGGTGTGGAACTTGGTCTTGTTGAAGCCGTCGGTGCGGGTGGAGCGGGCGAGCTGGTGACCGTGCCGTCGGCGACGCGGGAGTGGGTGACGACGCCGGTCTGGTCGAACTCGACGCGAGGATGCCGTCGCTCCCGCCGGGCGCGGCGCGCACCAGGAGTCCGGCGGCGAGCACGTCGGGCCTGGCGCTCGCGGTGACGGTGCAGTCGCCCCAGTCGGTGCCCGTGCGCAGCACCGCGGGGCCGGCCAGGACGGCGGCGTCGGCGACGAGCTGTCCGGTGTCGACGCCGACGCCGGCGGTCTCCGACAGGCGTACGGTGGTCGGCCCCTGGACGACGGCGGTGGACCGCCACAGCCCTTGAGCCGCAGGTCGGGGCGCGGTTCGTAGGTCCGGGAGCCGACGGTGCCGCCCTGGGTGACGAAGCATCCGGCGCGTCCGCTCGGGAAGTGGTTGTCGTTGAAGAGCCACACCTTCATGCCGGTCTTCTCGGCGGTCTCCAGGACGTGCCGACGATGTCGAACCAGCCCTCGGTGAAGAAGGCGGGCTGCATCTCCGCGTTGTCGTAGGGGAAGACGACGACTTCGTAGAGGCCCTTGGCCCGCAGGTCCGCCATCTGCGTCGACGAGTTCGGGGTGACGGGGCCGTTCCAGTACCAGTACACGGCGGGCCGGCTGTCGCGGCGCGGGTCGGCGAAGCCGGCCGCGTCGAAGCCGGCGGCGCCGTCGGCGTGGGCGAGCGTGCAGGCAGGCCGCCGGTGAGGGCGGCGGCGGTCAGGGCGGAGAGCGCGACGAAGCCGCGTCTGACAGGGCGGGGTGCGGTGCGGGCATGGCGGGTCCTTCTCCAGGAGGGTCGGGCGGCTCAGGCGCGGACGAGCGCCGCGACGTCGGCGGCGGGCAGCGCCCGGTTGTGGATGCGGAATCCGGCGACGGCGCCGTGCAGGTACGGGTGGCTGGGGTTCTGGGAGCGGCCGAGGCAGTTGCGGGCCGTCGCGCCGAGCAGCAGCGGCGAGGAGACGAAGGCGTCGTTGCGGCCCGCCTCGACGCCGTCGACGTACAGGACGCCGCTGCCGCGTCGCCGACGGTCAGCGCGACGTGCACCCAACTCCCGGTCGGCAGGGGTGCGTTCGCGTCGACGAAGTCCTCGCCCTCCATCCCGGCGATCTTCAGGGCGGCGCGGGGCCGCCCGGTTCCGGTGCGGACGGCTGAGGAAGAGGTAGGTCGCCTTGTGGTAGCCGAGGTCGAAGACGCGGGCCGAGTTGGTCTGCGTCGACGCGGACCCAGGCGCTGACGGTGAGTTCGGTGAGTCCGGTGATCAGGCCGGGCGGCAGCGCGACGTGGCCGCCGGTGCCGCCGAGGGCGACCGCCGCGGTGCGTCCGCCGCGGCCCGTGGTCCAGCCGGCGCCGCCGGAGAGCAGTCCGTCGGGTGGCTTCGCGCCGTCGGCGACCGCGGTGCCGGCGCCCTCGGCGAGGAGGTAGCGGGCGGTCTCGCGGGGGCGCCCCGGCCGTGGCGGCGTCGCGAAGTAGACGTTGTAGTGCTGGTGGTGGATCTGCGTGGAAGCGGCCGCAGGGAGATCTCGGTGCCGTCGGCCTGCACCGCGGTGAACTCGGTTCTGCCGGGGCGACTTGCCGTACGGAGTCGCGGTCGAGGGTGGGGATCGTGGGTGACGTGACGGTGCCGTACGCCCCGGCGAGGACCAGCGGCCCGTGGGTGAGGGCCCGCACGTGCGGGTTGTCGGGGGCGGGTCGCCGCGACCGGGGTGCGGGGGAAGGTGAGCTCGACGGTGTCGCCGGCGGACCAGTGCCGGTCGAGGGTCAGGTACGTGCCCGGCGCGGCGTCGGACGTGTCGACGGCGCGCCCGCTGACCGTCACTCGCGGCGGCCGGGGCCGGTCGGCGTCGGCGAGCCAGCCGGGGACGCGCACCTTGAGCCGGAAGCGGGCTGCGCTCGCGGGTGACGGTGATCCGCACCGGGGCGTCCGTGTCCGGCCCGCCACCGGTCTGACGCGCAGCGTCACGCCAGTGTCCCGCCACCGCACTTCGACGGGATGAACAGGCTGACGTACAGGGCGGCGGCGCGTCCCGCCCCCGTCGACCTGAAGTAGACGGTGCCGGCGAACTTGCGTGGGCTCCAGCCGGTGCCGTGGTCGCAGGAGAAGTTGTCGTAGTCGCTGCTGCAGCTGCCGGGCGCGGAGCCGAGCCCGCCCCTTGGGCTGCCGCTGCGATCCGGGCCCACAGGCCGGTGTAGTACGTGACGTAGCCGTGCGCGGAGTCGGGGTCCTGCTCACCGAGCAGTTGGCTGTAGCAGGGCCCATTCGTGGTGGTCCATGTACGCGGCCCGGTCCGGGTCGTGCAGGAAGAGGCGGCGGCCGAGCTTGAGCATGTTGTAGGTGTTGCGGTTCTCGCAGGTGTCCTCGAGAGCCGGCTGACGATCTCGCCGGGCGGCCCGAAGAACTCCTGGCTGGAGTTGCCGCCGATGACGTACGAGTGGTCGTGGACAACGATGTCCCAGAAGTGCGCGGCGATCGACCGGTAGCGCTCCTCGCCCGTGGCGTCGTACAGCCGGGCGGCGCCCACGATCTTGGCGATCTCGCGTTCGCGTGGTGCCCGTCGAGTTCGTCGCGTCCGTCGGCCAGCGGCCCGAAGAGGTCCTCCTGGTCGAAGCGGCGCGCGTGCGCAGCGCGGTCGCGTCGCCGGTGGTCAGGTGCAGGGCGGCGAGCACCTCGTTCATGCCGCCCCACTCCACGCGCAGGACGTTGCGCACCTGGGTGGCGTCCAGTGGGGCCATGCGTGCCTCGACCCAGCCGGCCATTCCCGTGAGGACGTCGAGGGCCTGGGCGTTCCCGGACAGCCGGTACTGGTCGAGGAGTCCGGCCATGATCTTGTGGATCGTGTAGTAGGGCGCCTCAGGGCTTGCCGCCCGCCTCCAGGTCGGCGAAGACCTTCTCGGGGAAGGCGGACAGGTATCCGGCCGTGAACCCGGCGGCGGGCGCGGCACGTTGGCACTCGGCGAGCGCGGCCACGAGGTGGCGGGCCTTGGCGGCGTACGCGTCGTCGCCCGTGTTGGCGTGGGCGAACGCGAGGCCCGACAGGAGGTGCCCGGTGGTGTGTCCGCGCAGTTGACGTCCGGCGCCTCCCAGCCGCCGCAGGGTTCGGCGGCGGAGGGCAGGCCTGGGCGTTCGTCCGAAGTGTGCAGGAGCCGGTCGGGGTCGACGGCCTTCAAGCAGGCGCACGTGCGGCGCATGCTGGCGCGAACGGGCCGTCCAGGAGGGTCACGCCGGACAGGTCGAACTCGGCGAGCGCGGGTCCGATGGCCCGGGCGTAGCCGGGCGAGCCGGGCGATCCGGACGGTCCGGTGGCGGCCGCACCCGCCGGCCGGGCGCGAGCCCCAGCACGACACCGGCCGCCACCCCCGTTCCCGCGACGAAGTGGCGTCTCGTCAGCTCCGGTCCGCATGCGGCGGCTCCTTTGCGCGTCCGTACGACAGGGAGGGTGCGGTGCGGCGGGCGCACCCGGCGGGTGGCCAACAGGGCGACGACCAGCAGCACTTGAATCGTTTCGCTCCGCACCGTCGGCAACTCTGCGCGAGGCCGCACCGCCTGTCAATCCACTTGCACAGGTGCGCTTGGTGCACACCTCTTGCCAGCAGTCACGGCTGCACGTAGGTTCCTCCACCCCACATTGAATCGTTTGAAACCGTTCAACCGCCGCATGACCAGGAACGAGGAGAGTCGCGAGCCTGCGCCGTCGGACCGTGCTGAGAATGGGCGCCCTGGCCGGGGCGGCGACGGCGCTGCCGTGGACCGGGACGGTGCCCGCCGTCGCGGACGCCTCCGGCCCGGCGCCCGTCCGCGCGCCGTCACCCGCGCCCGCCGTGCGCCCCTGAGTTCCGCTGGTGGTGGCCCGACGCGCTGGTCGACACCGGCGAGATCGCCCGGGAGATCCGGCAGATCGCAGCGGCCGGCTTCGGCGGTGTGGAGATCGCGGCCGTCACCCACAGCATGGACGAGCAGCTCGACACGGTCCGGTACGGCTGGGGCACCCCGCCTGGCGGGCGGCCGTGGAGGCGGCAGCTGCGCGAGGCGAAGAAGCGCGACGTGGTGGTGGACCTGACGATCGGCCCCGCCTGGCCGGCCGCGGTGCCGTCGATCACACCGGACAGCCGGGCCGCGTCGCAGGAACTCGCCCACGGCATCGCCGTGTTGACGTCCGAGCGGCGTACGACGGGCCGGTTCCGGCCGCCGTGAGTGAGGCCGGGACGGGGTCACGGACCAGCGGCTGCTGCTCGTGCAGGCCGCGCGGGTGTCGGCGGGCAGCACGCCGACGGCGGTGCTCGGTCCGGCTCGACCGGGACATTACGGTCACCGACGTCACCGGCCGGGTGAGCGGCGGACGGCTCGCTCTGGACCGCGCCCGACGACGGGGCGACCTGGCTGCTCGTCGCGTACTGGGAGCGCGGCTCGGGCCAGCGGCCGGAGGGCCGCGACCACACCTACTCCCCTCGCCTACGTCGTCGACCACTTCAGCGACGCGGGCACCCGCGCGGTCACCGACTTCTGGGAGCGGCAGCATCCTCACCCGTCGATCCGGGGCCTGCTCAAGAGACGGGCGGCACGCTCTTCGAGGACCCATCGAGATCGGTGACCTGACGCGACGCTGTGGACACCGGCGCCGCCCGCCGAGTTCGAGCGCGCCGCATGGGCTACCGCTGCTCCCCACCTGGCGACGTCCGCCGAGAAGAAGGAGAAGTACGCCTCAGCTTCGAGTCGTCGCTCGACAAGGCGGTCCGGCGCGACGTGATGGAGGTCGTCACCGAGCCGTACGTGGAGCACCACCTGCGGCCGCTGCAGAAGTGGCGCACACTGCTGGGCCTGAAGCTGCGGATCCAGCCGTACGGCCTGAGACCGACGCCGTCTACAAGTCGGCGCTGCTCGACGTCACGGAGGGCGAGTCCCTCGGGTTCAAGAACCTGACGACTTCCGCTGCCTGGCGGGCGGCCGCGACATGGGCGGCCGCCCGCTGGTGTCGAACGAGGCGGCGCGGCACGGCCGGCGGCGCGCCTACTCGACCACGTGGACCGACACTCTGAAGAAGCTGGTCACGCAGTACGCGGCCGGGGTCAACCAGGCCGTCTTCACGGCTTCGCGTACGCGACGCGCCGGCGCCCAGTGGCCCGGGCCGCCGCGTTCTCACCGTACAAGGGGGCCGCCGGGTACGGCGAGGCGTGGGGCCGCGCCAGCCGCTGTGGCGGCACACGCCGCAGGTCGCGGGGTTCCTGGCCCGCGCAGCAGGTGCTGCGGACCGGCGTGAACCGGGTCGACGTCGGGATCATGCGGCAGAAGGGCTACGCGGGGTCCGGGCTCGGCGCGCCCTGGTTCAACACCAGCGACGGCGTCCCCGTCGGCTGGACGCACACCTTCTCAGCCCCCGACCGCTCGGCCTGCCCTCGCGGTCAGTCCGCGACGGGCGCCTGGCCCCGGACGGGCCCGCGCTGAAGGCGCTGGTCGTCGACGGCGACATCACGATCGGCCGGGAGCACACGCTCCAACTCGACGTCAGCCGAGAAGCTGTTGTACGCGCGGGCGGGTCTGCCCGTCATCGTCATCGGCGACTGGTCCGACGTGCGCACGTCCCGGCCTCGCCCGCCCGGGCGACAACGACCGGCTGCGCGCACTCATGGCCCAGCTCCAGGCGTTGGAGACCGTTCATACAGTCGCCGACCGTCCCGACGTCCCGGAGGCCATCGCCGCGCTCGGCCTCACCCGTGACGTCGAGTACGCGCAGGCATCGATGCTGCTGCACGCCCACCGCGTGGCCGACGACGCCGACCACTGCTTCTTCGCCAACGCGACGCGGTCAGCAAGAAGCGGGTTCGGCCGGGACCCGCATCACGCGCACGACGTGACGCTCACCGCGCACGTGAAGGGCGCGATCCCGTACCGCCTCGACCCGTGGACGGGCGACGTCACCCGGTCGCCCGGTGCACGCGCACCGCCGACGGCCGGTTCCGCCTCACCGTCGACCTGCAGCCGGGCGCGGTCACCGTCATCGTCTGGCCCGGCCGTCCGCCGCCGCGCCGAAGCGGCGCACGCCGTCGCCACGCAGGCCGACGACATCCGGGTCCGCGAGGGCGGTCACCTGGAGATCAGGGCGTCGGCCGCAGGCACCTGCACGACGACCCTCGACGACGGCAGGACGGTCGCCACGACGGTCGGCGCGGGATGCCCTCCCCGTGCCGCTCACCGCGTGGACGCTGACCGTGGACGACTGGCGGCCGGGCGCGAGCGCCACCGAAACCGCCCACGAACAGCGCGAGTCGACGCTCGACGCGCTGGCGCCCTGGACGCGGCCGCCCGGCCGCGGAGGACGTCTCCGGCATCGGCCGCTTCTACCGCACCACGGTCCGCCTGGGCGACGACTGGGACCCGGCACGGCACGGCGCGCTGCTCGAACTGGGCGGCGTCTTCGATCACGTTCACCGTGCGCGTCGACGGCCACGACCGCCGCCCGTCGACCAGCTCACCCGCGTGCCGCCGACCTCGGCGCCCGGCTGCGGCCCGGCACCCACACCATCGAGATCGAGGTGGCGACGACGCTGCTCAACCGGCTCCGGGTCGCCCGCCCCGACGTGTTCGGCGGCGCCAAGCGGCAGGACTACGGACTGACCGGCCCCGTCCGCCTCGTGCCGTAGCGCGCGCGCGATCGTGCGCGCCTGACCCCCGCTCCACCGACCAGCACCGAACCGCACCGGACCGCACCGAACCTGCACGTCACAGAGCACCTTCACCGTCGAGGGGAAACCTGACAGATGAGCAGCGACATCCGCCGCAGGACCGTGCTCGCCGCGACCGCGGGCGCCGTGCCCGTCGTGGCCGCCGCCGGCACGTTCGCGAGCGCCGCCCGCCCAGGCCGCACCGCAGGCCGGCGGCGGCGCCGTCACCGGTCTGACCGTCGAACACCGCACCGATCCACTGGGCACCGACGCGGCCCGCCCCGCTTCGGCTGGCGCATCGGCGCGGGACCGGGGCCTCACCCAGGGCGCGTACCGGATCCTCGTGGCGTCCGCGCCGCCGCGTGACTCACCGCGGCGCGCGCCGACGTGTGGGACAGCGGGCGCGTGGCGTCGGCCGACTCCGTGGCCGTGGCGTACGACGGGCCCCGACTGCGGCCGTCCGTACGGTACTTCTGGTCGGTGGCCGTCTGGGACGGCAAGGGCGCCCGGTCGGCACCGCGTCCCCGCGTGGTTCGAGACGGCGCTGCTGAGCTCCGACGGGGTGACCGGCTGGGACGGCGCGCAGTGGATCGGCATGCGGGGCAAGGCGCCGAGCTCGGCGGGCGCGCCGCTGCTGCGCGCCGAGGCCGCCCTCACCCGGGGCAAGGCGGTGCGCGAGGCCCGGCTGTACGTGTCGGCGCTCGGCGTCTACGTCGCGTACCTCAACGGCGAGCGCGTCACCGTCCCGCAGGACGGCGGCCGCACGGCGGAGCTGCTCACGCCGGGCTGGACCAGCTACGACATGACCGTGAACTACATGACGCGTACGACGTCACGGACCTGGTCGCGGGCGGCGGGCGGGCGGTGACGCTCGCGGCGGTCCTCGGCAACGGCTGGTACAACGGCCGGGTCTCCGACGGCAGCACCTACTACGCGAAGGACGGCAATCCGCTCTCGCCCTCAAGGCCAAGCTGCTGATCCGGTACGCCGACGGATCGACGCAGACGCTCGTCACCGAGCCGGGCGCCGGCTGGCGGGCCACCGACACGGGCCCGTACCGCGCGGACGACATCTACGACGGCGAGACGTACGACGCGCGCCGGGAGATCGACGGCTGGACGGCGAACGGCTTCGACGCCCAGGGCTGGGCGGGCGTCGAACAGGTCGGCTACGCGGGGAAGTTCCCCGACGCGAAGCTCGTCGCCTACCCGGGCGAGACCGCGCGCCTGATGGCGAAGTGGGACCGCCGCCCGCAGTCGGTCACCGTCTACGGCGAGGTCACCGGAGCGTCGTCCGGCGCCAACGGCAGGGGCCGGATCGTGCCCGACCCGGCCCGCTCGACCACGAGAGAGCCGGGCCCGGTGACCCTGCGCCCCGGCGACACCGCCGTCTTCGACCTCGGCCAGAACATGGTGGGCGTCCCCCGCTACACGCTGCACGGCCCCGCGGGTCGCCCAGGTCGTCGTGCGGTTCGGCGAGATGCTCAACGACGACAGCGCGGGCGCGGACGGCCCGGTCGGCTCCCTGTACCGGGCCAACCTCCGCGCAGCGCCAAGGCCACCAGCACGTACACGCTCAAGGGCGCGAAGGACGGCGAGACCCATCAGGACGCGCTGACCTCCTACGGCTTCCGGTACGTCTCGGTGGAGGTGACGACGCCCGGCGCCGAGAGTCACCGTCTCCGGCCTCACCGGCCGGGTCGGCACGTCCGCGATCCGCGACATCGGCGACGTCACCACCGACAACGATGCCGTCAGCCAGCTGATCAGCAACGTCCGTTGGGGCCAGCGCGGCAACTACCTGTGGGTGCCGACGGACTGCCCGCAGCGCGACGAGCGGCTCGGCTGGACCGGCGACACCCAGGTCTTCTCGAGCACCGGCCTCTACAACGCGGACGCCGTGCCGTTCCTCAGCCACTTCGAGGACATCCTCGTCGAGTCGCAGCGGATCTACGGGGTGGACGGCGCCCAGTTCACCGCCGTGGCGCCCGGCAACCGGTACAACGCGGCGGCGCCGTGCAGCGGTTGGGCCGACTGCGGGGTGATCGTGCCGTGGACGGTCTGGCAGATGAGCGGCGACTCGACGATCGTCGACCGCAGCTGGGACGCGATGGTCCGGTACATCGACTGGATCGAGCGGAAGGGCGGGGACACGTACGCGGGGCGGGGCGCGATCTTCGCCGACTGGCTGGCGTTCCAGAACACCGGCACCCAGCTGATGAGCGACGTCTACTACGCGTACAGCGTGCGGCTGATGGCGCAGATGGCGCGCGCCACCGGGCGGGACGCCGAGGGCAAGGCGTACGACGAGCTGCTCGGCAACATCCGGCGGGCGTTCATGGCGAAGTACGTGGAGGTCGACGGCGACCGGATCACCGTCAGGTCGAGCATCGCGGAAGCCGCCGATGGGCGGTGACCCCGAGGACGACAGCCAGTCGGCGCTGCTGTGGGTGCTCAAGCTCGGCTTCACGACACGCAGGCCCAACGCCGTTCACTGGTCGGCCTGTTGGCGGACAACATCGGCAACGACGCGGCGTACAGGCCGCCCACCGGACAGCGCCCGGGTCCAGTACGCGGAGAACACCCTCTCCGTCGGGTTCCTCGGCGTGAACGTGCTCGCGCCCGTCCTCACCGACGAGGGCCGCGCCGACCTGGCGTACGCGCTGCTGCATCAGAACGCGATGCCGTCCTGGCTGTACTCGGTGGAGAACGGCGCGACGACGGTGTGGGAGC
The DNA here is from genome assembly GCF_030766975.1 of Streptomyces sp. KL116D. Taxonomy (NCBI): domain Bacteria; kingdom Bacillati; phylum Actinomycetota; class Actinomycetes; order Kitasatosporales; family Streptomycetaceae; genus Streptomyces; species Streptomyces sp. KL116D. Next base: position 64,064 of record NZ_JASERH010000040.1, read on the forward strand.
GCTGGAACTCGTACTCGAAGGAGGACGGGTTCGGGCCGGTCGAGATGAACTCCTTCAACCACTACTCGTACGGCGCGATCATGGAGTGGATGTACGCGTACATGGCGGGCATCGCCCGGGATCCCGAGCACCCCGGCTTCCGCCGCTTCCGGCTGCAACCGCACGTCGACCCGACGGGCGGCATCACGAAGGTGTCCGCCCGGCACCTGTCCCCGTACGGCGAGATCACCAGCGGATGGTCGCTGGGCAAGGACGGCACGCTGACGTACGAGGTGCGGTCGTGCCCGCCGGCACCGAGGCGACGCTGACCCTGCCGGCGGTGTCGGCGAACGCGGTGCGCGAGGGCCGGACGCCGCTCGCCGCCGTGGACGGGGTGCGCCTCGAAGGCTCTCGCGGACGGACGGGCGACGCACCGCGGCGGCGGCGGGGCGGTACCGGGTGACGAGCACCGTGCGCTGACGCGCCGGGAGACAGCGGCGAGGGGCGGGCCGCCACGGTCCGCCTCCTCGGCACGTGCGCCTCCGCGACGGGGTGAGATGCCGCGCGCTACCGGGCGTGCGCGAGCGCCCGGTCGAGGGCGTGGTCGGCGGCCTCCTCCCAGCCGGGCGCCGCGGTCAGCAGATGCGGCGGTCCGGGAACTCTCGAGGGCACAGGCCGAACTCGCCTCACCGGGCCCATCGGACCGTCGACTCCATCACCCGGTCCTGGGGTTTCGTCCGGCCCGCCCACGTCGCGCGCCGGTTCCGCCAGGCCTCGGCGGTACGCCCACCGGGTCAGTGGCGACGACTGGCGCGAGCGTCTCATCTCTGACTCCCTGCTCGGCGCACCCCACCGCCGGCTCGACCGCGCACCACCAACTCCGGCCGCAGCACGACGTGTTGATGGCGGTGCGTGACGCCCGCTCCCCGTCTCCTGAGCAGCAGGTCCGCGGCGATGGTGCCGAGGGTGAGGGCCGGCTGGCGGACCGAGGTGAGGGGGACGGCGGCGGCCGCCGCGAACTCGATGTCGTCGTAGCCGACGATCGACATGTCGTCGGCACCCGTATCCCGGCCGTGTAGAGGGCCTGGAGGACGCCGAGGGCGAGCAGGTCGTTGGCGCAGAAGACGGCCGTGGGCCGGTCGGCGAGGCCGAGGAGGCGGGCGCCGCGTCGCGCCGGCCGCCACGTCCAGGCGCTCGGTGGGCAGTTCGCGCAGCAGCGTGGCGGGCAGGCCCGCCTCGGCGAGCGCCTTCAGGGCGCCCTCCTGCGGTCCGCACCTGCCGCAGGTGGGGCGGGCCGCTGACGAAGGCCAGCGAGCGGTGCCCGCCGGTGAGGAGGGCGGCGGATCGCCAGGGCGCCGCCCGACACGTCGTCGACCGCCACCGAGCACCCCTCCTCGTCACCGGCGACCCGGTCCACGACGACGTACGGAATGCCGTGGCGCCGGAAGTCGCGCAGCGTCGCCCCGCTCGGGTCGGCGGGGTGATCAGGGCGCCCCGCACCCGCTGTTCGGCGAAGAGGGAGAGGTACTCGGCCTCCTCGGCCGGGTTCTGGGCGCTGTTGCAGACCATGACGCCGAGCCCGGCGTCGCGCGCGGCGCGCTCGGCGCCGCGCGCGATGTCGACGAAGAACGGTTGCCCATGTCGAGGACGAGCAGCGCCATGATCCGGCTGTGCCCGGCCCGCGGTTGCCGTGCGCGTACTCGCTGCGGACGTAGCCGAGCCGGGCGATGACCTGCCGGACGTGGTGACGCGGTGGCCTCGGAGACGCGGTGCGGCTGGTTGAGGACGCGTTGGAGACGGTGCCCACGGAGACTCCCGCGACGCGCCACGTCCTGATGCCGACCGTCGAGCGCCCGCCGGTTCGCTCACGCAAGGTGGAAGACCTCGGTGAGCGGCCGCATCGCGGCAGTCCGGCGCCTGCCCGTCCAGCGCCTCGAAGAACGCGCCCATCTCGGCCTGCCAGCGGGCGTTCACCTCGGTGGCGTCCATCGCGGCGCGCGCCGCGTCGAAGTCCTCCGTCTCCAGATAGCCGACGAGCAGTCCGTCGTCCCGCAGGAAGAGGGAGTAGCTGTGCCAGCCGGTGGCGGTCAGGGCCTCCGCATCTCCTGCCACACGTCCGCGTGGCGGGCCCGGTACTCCTCGATCCGGTCGGCCTTGACCTTGAGCAGAAGGCAGACGCGCTGCATCAACACCCTTGGGCGATCAGAACTTGAACTGGTCGATGTTCTGCTTGTCGAAGACGGTCGGCTTGCCGAGGGAGACGACGCCGTCCTTCTCGATGGTGAACTCGCCCAGGTCGCCGGCCTTGAAGGTCTCGCCCTCCTTGCCGGAGAGATCTGGCCGGACTCCAGGGCGACGGCGGTGTGCGCGGCGAGGGCGCCCAGCTTGGCCGGGTCCCACAGCTCGAACGCCTCGACGGCGCCGTTCTTCACGTAGGCCCGCATGTCGTTGGCGGTGCCGAGGCCGGTCAGCTTGACCTTGCCCTTGTACTTGGAGCCCGACAGGTACTGGGCGGCGGCCTTGATGCCGACCGTGGTCGGGGAGATGATCCCCTTCTCAGCTTCGGGTGCTCCTGGAGGAGGCCCTGGGTCTGCTGGAACGACTTCTGGCGTCGTCGTCGCCGTAGGCGGTCTTGACCAGCTTGATGTCCTTGTACTCTGGGCTTCTTCAGCTCGTCCTTCATGTAGTCGATCCACGTGTTCTGGTTGGTGGCCGTCTGGGCCGCCGAGAGGATCGCTATCTCGCCCTGCCGCCGATCTGCTTCGCGATCTGCTGCACCTGGGTGCGCCGAGGTCCTCGGCGCTGGCCTGTGAGACGAAGACGTTGCGGCAGTCGGCCTTGGTGTCGGAGTCGTAGGTGACGCGCTGACGCCGTTCTTCATGGCCTGCTTGAGCGCGGTGCACAGGGCGCCCGGTCCGCGCGGACACGGCGATGCCGTCGACCTGCTGCTGGGTGAGGGTGTTGACGTAGGAGACCTGTCCTGAGGTGTCGGTGCCGCTGCTGGTGCCGACCTCCTTGTACGTCGAGCCGAGCTCCTCAGGCGCCTTCTCTGCCGCCGTTGTCGGAGGTGGTGAAGTACGGGTTGTTGACCTGCTTGGGCAGGAAGGCGACCGTGAGGCCCTTCTTGGTGGCGGCGTTCGGGTCGGCCTTGCCCGCGCGGCGGCGGACTTGGCGTCCTCCTTGTTGGCGTCGTCCTGGGTCGATGCCGCCGCAGGCGGTGGCGCCGACGACGAGGGCGGTGGTGACGGCGAGGGCCGCGGTCAGCCGGCGGGTACGGGCGGTCACGAGACATGGCAGTTCTTACGGGTGGGTGGGCGGGGCGGGTGAGGGAGTTCAGGAAGCGGTGGTGGTCGGCACCGGTGGCGGTGGCACGGCCGCGCTCTTCTTGCGGGCCCTGGCCTGGGCGATCTGCCGGCCGACGCGCGGCGCGAGGACGGAGATCACGAGCAGCACGCCGGTGACGAGGATCTGCGACTGGGCGGAGACGTTGACGAGGCTCATCACGTTCTGCAGCGTGCCGAGCAGGAACACACCGGCGATCGCGCCGCCGAGGTGCCCTTGCCGCCGTCGAAGTCGATGCCGCCGAGCAGCACGGCCGCGATGACGGAGAGTTCGAGGCCGGTGGCGTTGTCGTAGCGGGCGCTGGCGTAGTGCAGGGCCCAGAAGACGCCGGTGAGCGCGGACAGCAGGCCGGTCGTCACGAACATCGACAGCCTGAGCCGCTTGACGCGGACGCCGGAGAACCGGGCGGCCTCTCGCTGGCGCCGATCGCGAACAGCGAGCGGCCGAGCCGGGTGGCGTGCAGCACGACCACGGCGACGGCGAGCAGGATCACGAAGCAGCGCCGCGTAGGGGACGAAGGTGTCGCCGAACCGGCCGGCCCCGAAGTCCAGGTACTGGGAGGGGAAGCCGGTGACGGAGTCGGAGCCGAGGACGATCTGCGCGATGCCGCGGTAGGCGGCCATGGTGCCGATGGTGACGGCGAGGAGGGCAGGCCGAGCCGGGTCACGAGGAGGCCGTTGACGAGACCGCAGACGAGGCCGAGGAGGAGACAGATCGGGATGATCGTCTCGATGGCGTGCCGTTGTTCCACAGGGCGCCCATGACGGCGCCGGACGGGCCGGCCGTGGAGCCCACGGACAGGTCGACTCGCCGGAGACGACGAGCATCGTCATCGGCAGCGCGATGAGCGCGATCGGCAGGGTGTCGCCGATCAGGAACGACAGGTTCAGGGCGTTGCCGAAGTTGTCGACGAACGAGAACGAGCAGAGCAGCAGCACGATCAGCAGCGCGCCGACGGCGGTGTCCCAGCGGACCGCGCTCCTCAGCGATTCGGCCCTGCGGGATTCGGCCTTGGGGGAACCGGCCTCGACGGTCGTCAGGCATGGCGGGCGCTCCTCATCTGTGCGGCCTGCTTGCGCAGCACTGCGGCGACCCGCAGGGCCAGGATCCGGTCGACGGCGATGGCGAGCAGCAGCAGGATCCCGTTGATGGCGGTGACCCAGACGGAGCTGACGCCGATGGCGGCAGCACGCTGTTGATGGAGGTCAGCAGCAGCGCGCCGAGCGCGGCGCCGCAGACGGTGCCGGAGCCGCCGGTGAAGGCGACGCCACCGACCACGACGGCGCTGACGACGGTGAGTTCGTAGCCGTTTCGCCGGTGGCCGAGTCGACGTTGCCGAAGCGGGCCAGGTATAGGGCGCCGGCGAGTCCGGCGAGCGCGCCGCACAGCACGTAGGCGGTCATGATGCGCTTGCGGACCGGGACGCCCGCGAGGTTGGCGGCTCGGGGCTGGAGCCGAGCGCGTACATGTCGCGGCCGCTGCGGTAGCTGCGCAGGTAGTAGCCGACGCAGAGCAGGACGGCGACGGCGAGCAGCGCCAGGTAGGACGACCCAGAGGCCGTCGTGACCGAAGTCGACGAAGCCGTCGGGCGGAGTCGGCGGCGACGATCTGGTCCGAGCCGACCCAGATGGAGTCGATGCCGCGCACCACGTACAGGGTGCCGAGGGTGACGACGAGGGCGGGCACCTTGCCGAGGCTGACGAGCGCGCCGTTCAGCACGCCGAAGACGGCGCCGACGGCGACCGCGTAGAGCACGGCGAGCACCGAACTGCCGCCGCCCTGGAGGTAGTCGCCCGCGGCGAAGGCGGAGATGCCGAGGACGGAGCCGACCGACAGGTCGACGTTGCGGGTGATGACGACGACGGCCTGGCCGGTGGCGACGAGGGCCAGGATGGTGGCGTTCAGGAGGAGGTCCTTGACGCCCTGCTCGGACAGGAACTCGGTGTTGGACAGCTCGGTGGCGAGCAGCATCACCACGAGCACGCCGGCCACGGCGAGCTCGCGCACCTTGAACACCTTAGTCGAGCAGCCGCCGGCCGGCGGTGGGCTCGGGGACCGTGATCCTCGTGCACGGGTCGGGCGGTCACAGCCATGGAACCCTCGTTTCGGTGCGGGTGTTCAGGGGCGCGGGTCGGTGTCCGTCACGCATCACGCCACCTCGCCCGTGGCCGCGGCCATCACGGACTCCTCGGTCACCTCGGAGCGGGGCAGCTCCGCCGTCACCCGTCCCTCGTGCATGACGAGGACCCGGTCGGCCATGCCGAGGATCTCCGGCAGGTCGGACGAGATCATCAGGACGGCGACCTTCGGCGGCCAGCGACGACAGCAACCGGTGCACCTCCGCCTTCGTCCCGACGTCGATGCCGCGCGTCGGCTCGTCGACGATGAGGACCTGCGGGCCCGTGGCGAGCCACTTGGCGAGCACGACCTTCTGCTGGTTGCCGCCGGACAGCGTGCCGACGACGTCGGCACAGCCGCGCGTACTTCACCTGGAGCTTCACGGACCAGTCGAGGGAGCGACTGCGCTCGGCCCTGCGGTTCATGAGTCCGGCGCGGGAGGTGTCGGCGAGCGGTCGAGGCCGATGTTCCGCTCGATGGACATGTCCATCACCAGGCCCTGGGCGCGCCGGTCCTCCGGCACGAGGGCCAGGCCCGCGTGCATCGCGAGGCTCGGCGCGCCGGGCTTCAGCTTCCGGCCGAGCACCTCGACCTCACCGCCGTCGAGACCGGTCGACCCCGAACACGGCCCGGGCGACCTCGCTGCGGCCCGCGCCCACGAGTCCGGCGAGGCCGACGATCTCGCCGCGCCGCACCTCGAAGGAGACGTCGGTGAAGACGCCTTCGCGGGTCAGCCTCCGTACGCTGAGGGCGACTTCACCGATCTCGGCGGCCTGTTTGGGGTAGAGCTCGTCGAGGTCGCGGCCGACCATGCGGCGCACGAGGTCGTCCTCGGTCAGTCCGTCGAGCGGCTCGCTGGCGACCCAGGCGCCGTCGCGCAGCGTGGTGACGCGCTGGCACAGCCCGAAGATCTCCTCCAGTCGGTGCGAGATGAACAGGACGGCGGCGCCCTGCTCGCGCAGCGTCGTGACGACGCCGAAGAGGCGGGCCACCTCGCTGCCGGTCAGCGCGGCGGTCGGCTCGTCCATGATGAGGACGCGGGCGTCGAAGGAGAGCGCCTTGGCGATCTCGACGAGCTGCTGGTCGGCGATGGACAGGCCGCGGGCCGGCTGGTCCGGGTCGAGGTCGACGCCGAGCCGCGCGAACAGGGCGGCCGTGGCCTCCTTGACCGCGCGGTGGTCGACGCGGCCGAGCGAGCGGCGGGGCTGGCGGCCCATGAAGATGTTCTCGGCGATCGACAGGTCGGGGAAGAGCGTCGGCTCCTGGTAGATGACGGCGACGCCCGCGTCCCTGGCGTCGGCGGGGCCGTGGAACTCCACCGGCGCGCCGTCGAGGAGGACCGTCCCGGTGTCCGGCCGGTGCACCCCGGCGAGGGCCTTGATCAGGGTCGACTTGCCCGCGCCGTTCTCGCCGGCGAGAGCGTGCGCCTCGCCCGCGCGCTACAGCCGCAGGGACACTCCGCGCAGGGCGCGCACGGCACCGAAGGACTTGCTCACCCCCTCCAGCGCGAGCACCGGAGTCGTCTCCGGTTCTGGATGCGTCATTGCATGTCTCCGTGAGTGTGCGGGGGTGGGCGGGGGCCGTGCGATACGCACAAATGCCGCTGCGGACACCAGATGGATCATCCGGCGTGAAATGTTTCAGTGAAGTTGCCCGGAAGCTAGCCCTGCCGCTCGGGGAGGTCAAGGGGCCGGAGTGGGCCCGATCCACCGAGGTGCGCCGGTTTGCGCGGTTCGCTCTGTATCGATTCCTCACGTGAACTGCGAGGGAAGGAGCGGAAAGTGGGGCCTGGAGCAGGCAACAGCACGATTGCGTAACGCAGTCGCCCCCTGTCGGACCCTTGACTGCCCGATCGCCCGGGGTTAACTTCCCCAGCGAAGTGAATCGATTCACGCACGACTCGCGCACGACGCATTCAGAGGTGGACATGCCTGACATCGCTGCCGTGAAGGCCGCACTCGCCGACCAGCGGATCGAGACGCGCCGTCCTGGGGCTACGGCAACTCCGGCACCCGGTTCAAGGTGTTCGCCCAGGCCGGCGTGCCGCGCACGCGGGAGAAGCTGGACGACGCGGCGAAGGTGCACGAGTTCACCGGCATCGCCCCGAAGGTGGCCCTCTGCACATTCCGTGGGACCGGCTCGACGCCTCCGAGCAGCTATGCGGACCTCGGCGCGTACGCCAGGAGCGCGGCCTGGAGCTCGGCGCCATCAACTCCAACACCTTCCAGGACGACGACTACAAGCTCGGCAGCGTCTGTCACCCGGACCCGAAGGTGCGCCGCAAGGCCGTCGAGCACCTCTTCGAATGCGTCGACATCATGGACGCCACGGGGTCGAAGGACCTCAAGCTGTGTTCGCCGACGGCACGAACTACCCCGGCCAGGACGACATCGTGGCCCGCCAGGACCGGCGCGCCGAGTCCCTCGCCACGGTCTACGAGCGGCTCGGCGACGACCAGCGGCTGCTCCTGGAGTACAAGTTCTTCGAGCCCGCCTTCTACTCGACGGACGTGCCGGACTGGGGCACCTCGTACCTGCAGTGCATGAAGCTGGGCGACAAGGCGCAGGTCGTGGTGGACACCGGGCACCACGCCCCGGGCACCAACATCGAGTTCATCGTGGCGCTGCTGCTGCGCGAGGGGAAGCTCGGCGGCTTCGACTTCAACTCCCGCTTCTACGCGGACGACGACCTGATGGTGGGCGCCGCCGACCCGTTCCAGCTGTTCCGGATCCTGCACGAGGTCGCCAAGAACGGCGGCTTCGCGCCGAGACGAACGTGGCGTTCATGCTCGACCAGTGCCACAACATCGAGGCGAAGATCCGGCCGTCATCCGCTCCGTGATGAACGTGCAGGAGGCCACCGCGAAGGCGCTGCTCGTCGACCGCGAGGCGCTGGCCGCCGCGCGAGGCGGCGGGCGACGTGCTCACCGCGAACGCCGTGGTGATGGACGCCTACAACACGGACGTGCGGCCGCTGCTGGCCGAGTGGCGCGAGGAGCGGGGCTCGCGGCCGACCCGGTCGCGGCGTACGCGGCGTCGGGGTGGCGGGAGCGGATCGTGGCCGAGCGGGTGGGCGGGGAGCAGGCCGGCTGGGGTGCCTGAGCCCCTTCCGTCCTCCCTCCGCCGCCAACTCCCCCGACACAGAGGAACTTTCATGGCCAAGCATCCTGAGGTCGCCGCGCTGATCGAGCGCTCGAACGGCTCGGCGCCGACCCCCGCAACACCAACTACGCCGGCGGCAACACCTCCGCCAAGGGCGCCGCGACCGACCCGGTCACCGGCGGCGACGTCGAGCTGATGTGGGTGAAGGGCTCCGGCGGCGACCTCGGCACGCTGACGGAGGCCGGGCTCGCCGTGCTGCGGCTGGACCGGCTGCGCGCGCTCACCGACGTCTACCCGGGCCTGGAGCGCGAGGACGAGATGGTCGCCGCGTTCGACTACTGCCTGCACGGCAAGGGCGGCGCCGCGCCGTCCATCGACACGGCCATGCACGGCCTGGTGGACGCCGCGCACGTCGACCACCTGCACCCCGACTCGGGGATCGCCCTCGCCTGCGCCGCCGACGGGGAGAAGCTGACCGCCGAGTGCTTCGGCGAGCAGGTCGTGTGGGTGCCGTGGCGCCGCCCCGGCTTCCAGCTGCCTGGACATCGCCGCGATCAAGGCCGCGCGACCCGGCGGCGGTCGGCTGCGTCCTGGGCGGCCACGGCATCACCGCGTGGGGCGACACCGCCGAGGAGTGCGAGCGCAACAGCCTCTTCATCATCCGCACGGCCGAGACGTTCCTCGCCGAGCACGCGGCAGGGCCGAGCCGTTCGGCCCGGTCGTCGAGGGGTACGCGCCCTGGGCGAGGCCGAGCGCCGCGACCGCGCGGCCCGACTGGCGCCGCTGGTACGGGGGTTGGCGTCCGCCGACCGGCCGCAGGTCGGCCACTTCACCGACTCCGACGTCGTCCTCGACTTCCTGGCCCGCGCCGAGCACCCGCGCCTGGCCGCGCTCGGCACGTCCCGCCGGACCACTTCCTGCGCACGAAGGTCCGCCCGCTCGTCCTCGACCTGCCGCCCACGGCCGAACTCGACGCCGTCGAGGCCCGGTTGAAGGAGCTGCACGCCGCCTACCGCGAGGAGTACGCGGCGTACTACGACCGGCACGCGGGCTCCGACTCCCCCGCGATGCGCGGCGCCGACCGGCGATCGCGCTCGTCGGGCGTCGGCATGTTCTCGTTCGGCAAGGACAAGCAGACGGCAGTACGCGTGGCGGGCAGGGTTCTACGTCAACGCGATCAACGTGATGCGCGGCGCGGAGGCCGTCTCCACGTATGCGCCGATCGAGGAGTCGGAGCAGTTCCGCATCGAGTACTGGTGTCCCTGGAGGAGGCCAAGCTCCAGCGGATGCCGAAGCCGAAGCCGCTCGCCACCCGGGTGGCGCTGGTGACGGGCGCGGGCAGCGGCATCGGCAAGCGCCATCGCCCACCGCCTCGTCGCGGAGGGCGCGTGCGTCGTCGTCGCCGACCTGTGAACGCGGAGAACGCCGCGGCCGTCGCCGAGGACCTGCGGCGGCCCCGACAAGGCCGTCGCGGTGCCGGGCTCGACGTCACGTCGGAGGAGCAGATCGCGGCGGCGTTCCAGGCCGCCGCGCTCGCCTCTCGGCGGTGTCGACCTGGTCGTCAGCTGCGCGGGCATCTCCATCTCGAAGCCGCTTCTGGAGCACCACGGCCAGGGACTGGGACTCTCAGCACGACATCGCGGCGCGCGGCTCCTTCCTCGTCTCCCGCGAGGCGGCGGGTGATGCGGGCGCAGGCCATGGGCGCTGACGATCGTCGTTCACCGCGTCGAAGAACGCGGTGTTCGCCGGCCCCAACTGCGTCGCCTACTCCGCGACCAAGGCCGACCAGGCCACAAGTACGCCTGCTGGCGGCCGAGTTGGGCGCCGACGGCGGCATCCGCGTCAACGGCGTGAACCCGGACGGGGTGGTGCCCGGCGCTCGGGCATCTTCGCGGGCGGCTGGGGGCGCAGCGCGCGCGGCGTACGGCATCGAGGAGGAGAAGCTCGGCGAGTTCTACGCCCAGCGGACCCTGCTCAAGCGCGAGGTGCTCCCGAGCATGTCGCCAACGCCGTGTTCGCCCTGACCGGCGGCACGACCTCGCGCACGCACACGACGGGCCTGCACGTCCCGGTGGACGCGGGCGTGGCGGCGGCGTTCCTGCGCTGACGCGGCGGGGCCGCATCCCCGTGCGGCCGCACCGCGAGCGCGACCAGCCACAGCCAGGCACAACGAACGAGCACCCGCCGACGAACGAGCAACGGCCCACGGCGAGGAGGCACCCGGCCGACCGAGGACCCATCCATGCCCACCACGTACGCCGCCGTCGACCTGGGCGCCTCCAGCGGCCGGGTCATGACGGCCCACGTCACCCCGGCCGCGCTGACCACTCACGGAGTGCCACCGCTTCCCGAACGAGACCCGTCCGCACCCCCGACGGCCTCCACTGGGACGTCCTCTCGCCCTGTACAGCGTCTGGACGGCCTGCGCAAGGCGGGCCAGGTCGCTCGGTCGGCATCGACAGCTGGGCCGTCGACCACACGGCCTCCTCGACGCGGACGGCGTCTCACTCCTCGGCAACCCGTACCACTACCGCAGACGCGCCGACCACGTCGCCGAGCAGGTCTGGGCCACCCTCCCGCAGGGCGAGCTGTACGCGGCCACCGGCATCCAGTACGCCCCGTTCAACACCCTCTACCAGCTGGCGGCGGCCGCGGCACGGCCAACTCGCCGCGGCGCAGAGCCTGTTAGCTCATCCCCGACCTGCTCACCTACTGGCTGACGGGACAGCGCGGCACCGAACTGACCAACGCCTCCACCACCCAGCTCATCGACCCGGGCACCGGCGACTGGGCCCGGGACGTCGCGGCACGCGCCGGCATCGACCTGACGCTCTTCCCGCCGCTGCGCCGCCCCGGCGACCCGGCCGGTGAACTGCTTCCGCACGTCCTCGACGAGACGGGGCTCACCGGTCCGGTCCCGGTGACGACGGTCGCCTCGCACGACACCGCGTCCGCCGTCGCCGCGGTCCCCGCCACCGAGGCGAACTTCGCGTACATCTGCACCGGCACCTGGTCCCTCGCGGGTCTCGAACTCGACGCCCCGGTCCGCTCGGCGGAGAGCCGCGCGGCGAACTTCACGAACGAGCTCGGCATCGACGGCACCGTCCGCTACCTGCGCAACATCATGGGCCTCTGGCTGCTCCAGGAGTGCCAACGAGCGTGGGGGGAGCCGGACGTGACCGCCCTGCTCGCCGGAGCGGCGGCGGCGCGGCCGCTGCGCAGCGTCGTCGACGCGGGCGACAGCGGTTTCCTTGCCCCCGGCGGCATGCCGGACCGGATCGCCGCCGCCTGCCGCGCCACCGGCCAGCCGGAGCCCCGCACCCGCGCCGAGACGACCCGCTGCATCCTGGACTCGCTCGCCCTCGCCCACCGCCGGGCGATCGCCGACGCGGCGCGCCTCGCGGACCGTCCGGTCGACGTCGTGCACATCGTCGGCGGCGGCGCGCGCAACGCCCTGCTGTGCCAGCTCACCGCGGACGCCTGCGGACTGCCGGTGGTGGCGGGCCCCGCGGAGGCCGCCGCGCTGGGCAACGTGCTCGTGCAGGCCCGTGCCGACGGCGTCGTGGGCGACCGGCGGGCGATGCGCCAACTGGTCGCCGGCACCCAGCCGTTGACGCGCTACGAGCCGCGCGGCGACGCGTCGGCCTGGTCGGCCGCGGCCGATCGTGCCGCCACCCCGTGACCAGGACCGTCGTACGACGTACCCTGCACCCATCCGATGACCGAACCGTACCGACCAACGAAGGGGCCACGATGCGTGTCGCGCTCTTCCTGACGTGTGTCAACGACACGCTGTACCCGGACACGGGCCGTGCCGTGGTGAAACTCCTGACCAGACTGGGCGTGGAGGTGGACTTCCCAGCGGCCCAGACGTGTTGCGGGCAGGCCCACTACAACACCGGCTATCGACACGAGGCCGAGCCGCTCGCCCGGCACTACTCCGATGTCTTCGGTCCGGGGCTCGCCTCGGGTGAGTACGACGCCGTCATCACTCCGTCCGGTTCGTGCGCCGCGATGGTGCGCGAGCTGTATCCCAGGATGGGCGAGCGGGCCCGAGCCGAGGGCCGCGGCGACCGGCTCGCGACGACCCTCGCGCCGGTCGTCCCGAAGACGTACGAGCTGACCGAGTTCCTGGTCGACGTCCTGGGTGTGACCGATGTCGGCGCGTACTACCCGCACAAGGTCACCTACCACCCGACGTGCCACGGCCTGCGGTCCCTGGGGCTCGGCGACCGGCCCACCCAACTCCTCAGGGCGGTCAAGGGACTTGAGCTGGCCGAGCTGCCGGGGGCGCAGGAGTGCTGCGGCTTCGGCGGCACCTTCGCGGTGAAGAACTCCGACGTCTCGGCGGCGATGGGCGCCGACAAGGTCCGCAACGCGGAGTCGACGGGCGCCGACACGCTCTGCGCCGCCGACAACTCCTGCCTCATGCACATCGGCGGCACCATGAGCCGGCTGCGGGTCGGCATGCGGCCCGTCCACATCGCGGAGATCCTGGCGAGCACGGAAGAGGAGCCCCTGTCATGAGCGGCACGACTGGCACGTTCGTCGGCATGCCCGCCTTCCCCGTGGCCGCGCACGACGCCGTGCGGAACACCACCCTGCGCGCCAACCTGAAGCACGCCACCCACACCATCCGCGACAAGCGGGCGCGCGCCGTCGCCGAACTCGACGACTGGGCGCAGCTGCGCGAGGCCGGCAAGCAGATCAAGGACCACACGCTCCGTCATCTGGAGCACTACCTGGTCCGGTTGGAGGAGTCGGTCACGGCCGCGGGCGGCACCGTGCACTGGGCCGCCGACGCCGACGAGGCCAACCGCATCGTCACCCGCCTCGTCCGGGAGACCGGCGAGACGGAGGTCGTCAAGGTCAAGTCGATGGCCACGCAGGAGATCGGCCTCAACGAACACCTGGAGGCCGAGGGCATCCGCGCCTACGAGACCGACCTCGCCGAGCTCATCGTGCAGCTCGGCGACGACCGCCCCTCGCACATCCTGGTCCCCGCCATCCACCGCAACCGCGGCGAGATCCGGGACATCTTCGAGAAGGAGATGGGCAGCTGGGGCCGGGCCGCCCCCGACGGCCTGACCGACACCCCGGCCGAGCTCGCCGAGGCCGCCCGCCTCCACCTGCGGGAGAAGTTCCTGCGCGCGAAGGTCGGCATCTCCGGCGCGAACTTCATGGTCGCCGAGACCGGCACGCTCGTCGTGGTGGAGTCCGAGGGCAACGGCCGGATGTGCCTGACCCTGCCCGAGACGCTCATCTCGGTCGTCGGCATCGAGAAGACCGTGCCCACGTGGCAGGACCTGGAGGTGTTCCTCCAGACGCTCCCCCGCTCCTCCACCGCCGAGCGCATGAACCCGTACACGTCGACCTGGACCGGCACCACCGACGGCGACGGCCCGCGGACCTTCCACCTGGTCCTCGTCGACAACGGCCGCACCGACACCCTCGCCGACGAGGTCGGCCGACAAGCCCTGCGCTGCATCCGCTGCTCGGCCTGCCTCAACGTCTGCCCGGTGTACGAGCGGGCGGGCGGCCACGCGTACGGCTCGGTGTACCCGGGCCCGATCGGCGCCATCCTCAGCCCCCAGCTCCGCGGCACCGGGAGCGCGATAGACGCCTCGCTGCCCTACGCGTCGTCGCTGTGCGGCGCCTGCTACGAGGTGTGCCCGGTCGCCATCGACATCCCCGAGGTCCTGGTGCACCTGCGCGAACGGGTCGTCCAGGGCGGCGAGGTGACCCGGCGCGGCGCGAAGGTCACCCTCAAGCCGGCGAAGGGCCACGCGGCGGAACGGGCCGCGATGCGCGCGGCCCGCTGGACGTTCACCCACCCGGCGGCCCTCGGCGCCGGACAGCGGCTGGCCTCGCGCACCCGCCGCTTCCATCCGCGCACGGTGCCGGGCCCCGGCAAGGCGTGGACGGCGACCCGGGACCTGCCGACGGTGCCGGCGGAGTCCTTCCGCGACTGGTGGCAGCGGACAGACGGCGGCAAGGCAGGAAGGGACGGCGGCAAGTGAGCAGCAGGGACGTGATCCTGGGCCGGGTGCGGCGCGCGCTCGGCGGTCCGGTCGGCGCACCGGAGTCGTACGGCACCGACGTCGACCGCGGCTATCTGCGTGAGCACGGCTCCCGGACGACCGGGCAGACGGTGGAACTGCTCGCCGAGAACCTGGCGGACTACCGGGCGATCGTGCACCGGTGCACGGCCGGGGAGCTGGCGGACACGGTCGCCGGGCTCCTCGCCGCGCACGGCTCGCGCTCGGTGGTGACGCCGCCCGGGCTGCCGGCGGAGTGGCTGTCGGCGACCGAGGTGCCCCGGGTCGCCGACGAGGCGGCCACCACCCCCGCCGAGCTCGACGGGGTCGACAGCGTCGTCACCGCCTGCGCCGTGGCGGTAGCCGAGACCGGCACCATCGTCCTGGACGGCTCCCCCGACCAGGGCCGCCGCCGCATCACCCTCGTCCCGGACCACCACGTCTGCGTGGTGCGCGTCCCCGAGCAGGTCGTGTCGTCGGTCCCGCAGGCCCTCGGACGGCTCGAGCCGGCGCGCCCGTTGACGTGGATCTCGGGCCCGTCCGCGACCAGCGACATCGAGCTGGACCGGGTCGAGGGGGTGCACGGTCCGCGCACCCTGGAGGTGGTGCTGGTGAGCGGGGAGTGAGACACGCGGTTACGTTGAGGGCATGATCCGGTTCGATCAGGTCACCAAGCGGTACGCGGACGGCACGACGGCGGTGGACGGCCTCTCGTTCGAGGTGGACGAGGGCGAACTGGTCACGCTCGTCGGCCCGTCCGGCTGCGGCAAGACCACGACGATGATGATGGTCAACCGGCTGATCGAGCCGACGTCCGGCCGGATCTTCGTGGCGGACGAGGACATCGCCACGATCGACCCGGTCAAGCTGCGGCGCCGGATCGGCTACGTCATCCAGCAGGTCGGCCTCTTCCCGCACCGCACGATCCTCGACAACACGGCGACGGTGCCCGCGCTCATCGGCTGGAAGAAGGCGAAGGCGCGGGCGCGCGCCGCCGAGCTGCTCGACCTGGTGGGCCTCGACCCGAAGACGTACGGCAGCCGCTATCCGGAACAGCTGTCGGGCGGCCAGCGCCAGCGCGTGGGGGTCGCCCGCGCGCTGGCGGCCGATCCGCCGGTGCTCCTGATGGACGAGCCGTTCGGCGCGGTCGACCCGGTGGTGCGCGAGCAGCTGCAGGACGAGTTCCTGCGGATGCAGGCCGCCGTCCGCAAGACGGTCCTCCTCGTCACGCACGACATCGAGGAGGCGGTACGGCTCGGCGACCGGATCGCGGTGTACGGGCAGGGCCGCATCGAGCAGTTCGACACCCCGGGCGCCGTCCTCGGCACGCCCGCGACGCCGTACGTCGCCGAGTTCGTCGGCGCGGACCGGGGTCTGAAGCGGCTGTCGGTGACGGAGATCGAGCCGGACGACCTGGAGCAGCCGTCGGTGGCCCGGCTGGACGAACCGGCGACTCAGGCCGCGGCCCGGATGCGGGACGAGGCGGCCCGCTGGGCAGTGGTCCTGGACGAGCAGGGGGACCTGCACGGCTGGGTCGGCATCGACGACGTGTCCCTGGCCGGTGCGGACGGCCGCGTCGGTGACCTGGCCCACCGGATGAACGCGTGGGTACCGGTGGGCGCGCCGCTCAAGCAGGCGTTCGGCGTGATGCTCCAGCACGACGCGGGCTGGGTGGCGGTCCTCGACGGTTCGCGGTTCCTCGGTGTGCTGACCCCGGCGAAGCTGCACGAGGCGCTGCGCCGCTCCGTGGACGCGGACGCCCAGGGCGTGGGGCGCGACGAGGTCGAGTTCGACTCGGTCGCGGACGCCTGAGCGCCGCCGACCGGATCACCGAACCCTCACCCTAGACCTCAGGTCGAGGGTCCGGCGTCGACGCGGGCCTGTGCCGGTCCATCGCGCGCAGGTTCTCGTCCTGTACGTCGCCGGGGACGGGCCGGTCCGGGCGGTACGCGGCGAGTTCCGGCACCGGCCGGCCGGTGGCGATCTCCCGGGCGGCGAGCCGGCCGAGGACCGGGGCCAGCGTCACCGCGCTGTGCGAGACCAGGTGGTAGAGGCCGGGCGCCCGCGGCACCGGTCCGACCAGCGGCAGACCGTCGAGCGGCACGGGCCGCACCCCGACCCGCGCGTCGGCGACAGCGGCCGACCGCAGCGCGGGGACCACCGTGCGGGCGCGCCGGTGCAGTTCGCGCGGCAGCCCGTCCACGCCGCCGCCCACGACGTCGCCGAGGCGCGCGTCGACCTCCCACGACAGGGCGAGCACGCCGCCGTCCGGTGTGGGCCGCAGATCGATCCCGGGGGCCGCGACGATCGCGGTGAGCGGTCCGCCGGCCAGCGGTCCGCACTCCGCCACGAGCCCGGGGACCCGCCGCACGGGCAGGCGCACCCCCGCCAGCCCGGCGACGCGCGCCGCCGCGGGCCCCGCGCAGTTGACCACGACGTCGGCGGGCCAGCGCCGCTCCCCCGCCACGGCCCCGGTGACCCGCTCGCCGGCGCGCAGCAGCCCGGTGACCGGCGTGCCGTAGCGGGCTTCGGCGCCGTGCCGCAGGGCCGAGGCGAGCAGGGCGTCGACGAGGCGGGGCACGTCGAACCAGGCGGTGTTCTCGTGCACCACGACCTCGTCGGCGGCGCAGGCGTCCGGGTCGACGGCGGGCGCGAGGTCGCGCAGCACGGACGGCGGGGCGAGCCGGCAGGCGTGGCCCCAGCCCCTGGCCCGTGACGCCTTGTCGCGCAGCGCCCGGCGGGCCGCGTCGTCCGCCGCCCACTGGACGAGCGGTACGGGGTGCCGCCACGGCCCCCCGTCGAGTTCGTCGGCGAGGCGGACGTGCCCGTCCGAGCCCTGCCGGTTCAACCGGTAGTAGGCGTACGGGGTCTTCAGGTGGGTGACGTCGGCGGAGAA
Organism: Streptomyces sp. KL116D; assembly: GCF_030766975.1. Classification (NCBI taxonomy): domain Bacteria; kingdom Bacillati; phylum Actinomycetota; class Actinomycetes; order Kitasatosporales; family Streptomycetaceae; genus Streptomyces; species Streptomyces sp. KL116D. The sequence continues at coordinate 81,538 of NZ_JASERH010000040.1, forward strand.
CGTGGCCCCTGACGTGCCCGCGGCGGGCCGGGCCTCCTCCAGGACGACGACGTGGACGCCCGCGAGGGCGAGGTGGTGGGCGACGCAGGCGCCGAGCACGCCCGCGCCGACGACGACGGCTCGAGTCATACGCGGTCGTGTACCCAGCCCGGACGGTCCGGACCGCGCGGACCGTGCGGACCGTGCGGACCGTGCGGACCGTGCGGGCGGCACTACTTCAGCAGTCCCTTGTCCTCCAGGTAGCTGCGCGCCACGTCCTCGGGCAGCCGCCGCCAGCTGTCGACCTGCTGGTTGAGGGAGGCGAGGTCCGCGGTGGTGAGCACGGAGTTGAGGGCGCCGAGGGCGTCGGCGACGCGGTCGCTGCCCGCCCGCGAGCGGTTGACGACGGGCACGATGTAGTCGGCGTTCTGCAGGTGCTTGTCGTCGGCGAGGAGGACGAGCCCGAAGTCGGCGAGCGTCGCGTCGGTGGTCGTGGTGAGCATCATCTGGTCCTGGCCGTTCTGCACCGCCTTCTTGGACTGCGTGGTGCCGACGCCCTTGGGGTCGACGCTCGTGATGTCGATGCCGTAGACCTTCTTCAGGCCCGGTTCGCAGTAGGGCCGCTGGACGCATTCGTCGCCGGCCGCGAGCCGCACCTTCAGGCCGGAGGCGCCGAGGTCGCTGAGCGTCGTGAGCCGGTGCTCCTTCGCGTACGCGCCGGCGACGGCGAAGGCGTTCTGGTCGACGGCCCTGCCGGCGTCGAGGACGACCAGGCCGCGGGGCCGGGCGAGGCTGCGCAGGGCCTTCATGGTGGCGTCGAGGTCGGGCGAGCCGACGGGGGCGGCGTCGGCTCCGTTGGTCTTGGCGTTCAGCCAGTCGGCGAAGGTCGCGGCGTACTCGGGGACGACGTCGATCTGCCCGGACTCCAGGGCGGGTTCGTACAGTTCGCGGTTGGCGACGGACAGGATCTCGGTGCCGTACCCGGCGTCCTTCAGGAGCAGCGCGTACATGGTGGCGAGCAGATCGCTCTCGGTGAATCCGGCCGATCCGATGACCAGGTGCTTGCTGTCGCCGGGCGGCGCGGTCACCTCGCCCTGGTTCTCCAGAGACGGCCCTCCGGTGCATCCCGCGGCGAGCAGCAGGACGCCCACCAGGGCACCGGCCCTGCGCACGAGGCTCCTCATCCGCCGGCCCTCCCCCGTGCCCAGGCCGGGGCGAGCCGCTCGGCGATCTCGAAGAGTCCCTCGACGACGAGGGCGAACGCGGCGACGAGCACGGCGCCCGCGACGACCTGCGGCGTGCTGGCGAGGTTGAACCCGGCGGTGATGATCCGCCCGAGCCCGCCGCCGCCCGCCAGCGCGGCGATGGTGGCGGTGGCGACGAGCTGCACGGCGGCGATCCGGACGCCGTTGAGGATCATCGGCAGCGCGAGCGGCGCCTCCACGCGCAGCAGCATCTGCCGCCCGGTCATCCCCATCCCGCGCGCGGCGCGCACCACTTCCCGGTCGACGCCGCGCATGCCGACGTAGGCGTTGGTGAGCAGCGGTGGCACGGCGAACAGCACGAGGGCGACGACGGTGGGGCCTTCGCCGTACTGCCCGAGCGGTGTGAGCAGCAGCAGGACGAGGACGGCGAAGGTGGGCACGGCCCGGCCGACGTTGGAGATGTTGACGGCGAGCGCCCCGCCCCTGCCGAGGTGGCCGAGGACGAGGGCGACGGGCAGCGCGATCAGGCAGCTGATGACGAGGCAGACGACCGTGAGCACCAGGTGCTGGGTGAGGCGGTGCCAGATGCCGTCGTCGCCGGCCCAGTGCGCGGAGTCGGTGAGCCAGTCCCAGGCGTCGCTGAGGGTCTTCATCCGCGGCTCGCTCTCGTCCAGGGGGTCAGCAGCCGTCCGGCCCCCAGGAGCAGCAGGTCGGCGGCGATCGCGATGACGACGCAGAGCACGGAGGCGGTGAGCACCTGGGCCTTGAAGTACGTGTTCATGCCGGAGTAGATGAGGTTGCCCAGGCCGCCGTACCCGACGATCGCCCCGACGGTCACCAGGGACACGGCGGACACCGTGGCGATGCGCAGCCCGGCCATGGCGGCGGGCAGGGCGAGCGGCAGTTCGACGGTGAGCAGCAGCCGGACGGGCCCGTAGCCCATCCCCCGGGCGGCCTGCCGGGTCTCCTCGGGAACGGCCCGCAGTCCGGCCAGGATGTTCCGCACGAGCAGGGTCAGCGAGTACAGCACGAGGCCGGCCACGACGAGCGTGGCGGACAGCCCGTACGCGGGCAGCAGCAGCGAGAACATGGCCAGCGACGGGATCGTGTACAGCACGGTCGTCAGGGCGAGCACCGGCCCGGCGGCCCACCCCCAGCGGCGGGCGACGACGGCCAGCGGCACGGCGATGACCAGCGCGATGGCGACGGCGACCAGGGTGATCTGCAGATGCTGCACCACGGCGTCGACCAGGATGTGCCTGCGCGTGCTCAGGTACTCGCCGCAGATCCAGTCGTTGCGGGCGAGGCAGTCGTCCGGCGGCGGGGCGTCGGGCACCGCGGTCAGATGGGGCACTCGTCCATTCCAGTGGCCGGGGCGGCCCGCTGCCCGCTGGGGTGACCCGTACGGGCGGCGGACGCGACGGCGCACACGCCGTCCGACGGAGCGACTTCCCGTCGTGGGACTGACGGCGGACCGCCACGGGGCTAGGTTGTCCGACATGAGCAATCTTGATCGCGAGGCGGTTCCCTCCGTGTGCGGCGGCCGGGGTTTCGTCGTCGCGGAACCGGTCCGCGAACTCCTCAGCCCGCGCCGGGTGAAGCTCGGCGAGTCCACCGAGGTGCGCAGACTGCTGCCCAACCTGGGCCGCCGCATGGTGGGCGCGTGGGCGTTCGTCGACCACTACGGCCCCGACGACATCGCGGACGAGCCGGGCATGCAGGTGCCGCCGCACCCGCACATGGGGTTGCAGACGGTGAGCTGGCTGCACGACGGCGAGGTCCTGCACCGCGACTCGACCGGCAGCCTCCGGACGATCCGCCCGCGCGAGCTGGGGCTCATGACGTCGGGCCGCGCGATCTCCCACTCGGAGGAGAGCCCCCGGCCGCACGCCCGCTTCCTGCACGGCGCCCAGCTGTGGGTGGCGCTCCCCGACGCCCACCGGCACACGGACCCGCACTTCGAGCACCACGACGCCCTGCCCACGGTGACCGCGCCCGGCCTCACGGCCACCGTCGTCCTCGGCACGCTGGACGGGGCGACGTCCCCCGGCACGACGTACTCCCCCATCGTCGGCACGGACCTGGCCCTCTCCCGCGGAGCGGACGTCCGGGTCCCGCTGGAACGCGACTTCGAGTACGCCGTCCTGTCGATGTCCGGCGAGGCCCACGTCGACGGCGTCCCGCTGCTGCCCGGCTCCATGCTCTACCTCGGCTGCGGCCGCAACGAACTGCCCGTGCGGGCGGAGTCGGACGCGGGCCTGATGCTGCTCGGCGGCGAGCCGTTCGAGGAGGAGCTCGTCATGTGGTGGAACTTCATCGGCCGCAACCAGGACGAGATCACGCAGGCGCGGGAGGACTGGATGCTCGGGTCGCGGTTCGGGGACGTGAAGGGGTACGACGGGGAGCGGCTGGACGCGCCTGAGCTTCCGCCTGTTCCGCTGAAACCCCGGGGTCGAGTGCGTTGAACGGCCTACGGCGGAGGCGAGGACGTGAGGCGCGGGACGGCGTCGCGCAGGGTGCGGGTGGCGGGGTGCCGGGGGTGGTGGAGGACGTCGGTGAGGTCCCCCTCCTCCACCACGCGCCCGTGGTGCATGACCATCACGCGCGGGCAGAGTTGCTCCACCACCGCGAGGTCGTGTGAGATCAGCAGGCAGGCGAGCCGGTGTTCGGTGCGCAGCCGGCGGAGCAGGTCGAGGATGCGGGCCTGGACGGTGGTGTCCAGTGCGCTGGTCGGTTCGTCCAGGATCAGGAAGCGCGGCCGTACGGCCAGTGCGCGGGCGATCGCCGCGCGCTGGCGCTGACCGCCGGAGAGCTGGTGCGGGTAGCGTGCGGCGTGGTCGGCGGTCAGCCCCACGTCGGTGAGCAGTTCGGTGACGCGGTGCCGTTCGGCGCCGCGCGGCACCATCCGGTGTGCCCGGAGCACTTCGCCGATCGCCCTGCCCACCCGCATCCGCGGGTCGAGCGCGCCCTCGGTGTCCTGCACGACGATCTGTACGGCGCGCCGGTACGGACGCGGCCGGCGCATCGCGGTGAGGTCGACGCCGTTGAAGGTCACCGTGCCGCCGGACGGCGCCACCAGCCCCAGCAGGCACCGGGCCACCGTCGTCTTGCCCGATCCGCTCTCGCCGATCAGTCCCAGGCCGAGGGGGCCTTCGGGCAGGGTGAGGTTCACCCGGTCCACCACGGTCGTGTCGCCGTACACGACGGTCAGTTCACGGGCCCGGAGCACCATCGGCGGCCTCCTCGTCGTATCCGTCGTCGCGCGCCGCGCCGTGCTCGGCATCCTCGGCGTCGGGTCCTTCGCCGCGTCGGTCGCGTGGGCCTGGCACCGGAGTTCCGCGCAGCCGTGGTGCGGCCGCCAGCAGGTGCCGGGTGCGGTCGGCGCGTGGTGCGGTGACCAGTTCGGTGGCGGGCCGGTCCTCGATCACCCGCCCCCGGTGCAGTACGGCGATCCGGTCGCACAGTCCGGCCAGCAGCGCGAGGTCGTGGCTGATGAACAGTACGGCTGTGCCGTGTTCCGCGCGCAGCTGCCTCAGGAGGGTGCAGATCTGCGCCTGGGCCGTCACGTCCAGCGCGCTGGTCGGCTCGTCGGCGATGAGCAGTCGCGTCCTGAGCGCCGACGCCAGGGCGATCGCCACGCGCTGGAGCTGTCCGCCGGAGAGCTGGTGCGGGTGGCGGTCGAGGTGCGCGGCGGACAGACCGACGCGTTCCAGTCCGGCCGCGGCGCGGCTGCGGGCCTCGGCGCGGGTGCATCCGTGCAGGCGCAGCGTGCGCAGCACCGTCACGCCCACGGGCAGTACGGGGTTGAACGCGGTGGCCGGATTCTGCGGGATCAGGGTCATCGTGGAGCCGCGCAACCGCCGCAGCCGCCGCTCCGGCATCGACAGCAGTTCCTCGCCGGCCAGCCGGATGCTGCCGCGGACGTGGGCGCCCGCGCGCCGCGTCAGTCCCAGGACGGTCAGCCCGACCGTGGTCTTGCCCGCGCCGCTCTCCCCCGCCAGCCCCAGGAACTCGCGCTCGTCCAGCAGCAGTTCATCGACGCGGACGACGGGCTCGGCGTCGGGAGACCCGAACCGGACGCATACGTCGCGCAGTTGCAGCCAAGCGGCGTCACGGGCGGAGACCATCGGTCAGGCCCGCTGGGTGGGTCGCGGGACGTATCGGGGGTCGAAGCGGTCGCGCAACACGTCACCGAGGAGGAAGCACACGCCCGCGACGAGCATGATGGCGGCTCCGGGGAAGGTGCCGAGCCACCAGTGGGTGGTGAAGTAGTTCTGCGACTGCTCCACCATCAGGCCCCAGTCGGGGGTCGGCGGCTGCGGGCCGAGGCCGAGGAAGGACAGTCCGGAGGCGACGAGCAGCACCCCGCCGACGTCGGTCGAGGCCTGGACCAGCAGGGGCGTCGAGGCGTTGGGCAGGACGTGGCGGACGAGAGTGCGGCGGTGGCCGAGGCCGAGGGCCCGGCACGCCTCGATGTACGGGCGGCCGACGACCGACGCCGTCTCGCCGCGCACCAGCCGGGCGTACCACGGCCACCACGTCACCGTCAGCGCGACGGTCAGGCCCACCGGACCGGGCGCAAGGACCGTGGCCAGGGCCAGTGCGAGCAGCAGGGCGGGTACGGCCAGGAAGACATCGGTGAGGCGCATGAGGAGTTCGTCGATCCAGCCGCCGAAGTAGCCGGCCACCACCCCGATCACGGTGCCCACCAGCAGCGAGACCGTCACCACGGCCACCGCGACGACGGGGCCGATGCGCGCGCCGTACAGCACGCGGGAGAACACGTCGCGGCCCAGTTCGTCGGTGCCGAACCAGTGGGCTGCGGAGGGCGGGCGCAGAAGCTGAGCGGTCTCGGCAGCACCGGTCGCGTCCGCCGGGTACGGGGCGAGGACCGGTGCGAGCAGGGCGACGAGCACGATGGCGCCTGCTCCCCCGAGGGCGAGGACCAGTGCCGTCCGGCCGCCGCGGGCACCGCGCGCCCTCACCGTCGGCTCACCGCAGCGCGACGCGCGGGTCGAGGGCGGCCTGTGCCAGGTCGACGGCCAGGTTCGCGGCGAGGTAGAGCAGGGCGACCAGGAGCGTCACCCCGACGACGGCCGGCACGTCCAGGGACTTCACCGCGTCGGCCGCGTACCGGCCGAGCCCCGGATAGTCGAACACCGCCTCCACCAGGAAGGTGTTGACCAGCGAGTACCCGAAGATCAGCGCGGTGAGCTGGAGCACCGGGTTCCAGGCGAGCCGCAGGGCGAAGCGGCCGAGGACGACCCGCTCGGGGAAGCCGAGCGCGCGCACCATCTGGATGTGCGGTTCGCCGACGGCGTCCAGGATGCTCGCCCGGACCATGCGCGCGAGGACGGCCGCGGGATAGGAGGCCACCACGAGTGCCGGCAGCAACAGGTGGTCGAAGAGATCGGTCGCCGCCGCCCCGTTCCCGGTGAGTACGGCGTCGAGCAGGGGCAGGCCGGTGACCGTGGTCACCGGATGCGCGACCATCACGGCACGGTCGTAACTGCCGGCGATCGGCAGCAGATCGAGCCGGCTCGCGATGAGCGTCTGCAGGAGCAGCGCCAGCCAGAACGTGGGGATCGCGGCGCTCAGCAGCGCGCCGGACCGCACCAGCCGGTCGACGGTCCCCCCGTGCCATCGTGCGGCGAACAGGCCTGCGGGGATGCCGACGGCGAGCCCGATGACCATTCCGCCGAGCACCAGCTGCAGCGTGTTGGGCAGCCGCGTGAGCAGATCGGAGAGGACGGGACGGTGGGTGAGGACCGAAAGGCCCCAGTCGCCGCGCGACACCCCGGTCACGTACGAGACGATCTGCTCGGCGACGGGACGGTCGAGACCCAGCTCGGCGCGGACCCTCGCCCGTTCCACGGCCGATGCCCGTGGCCCCGCCCAGACACCCGCGGGGTCGCTGGGCACCACCCGTGCGATCAGGTACGTCAGCACCACCACCCCGAAGGCGACCAGGGCCGAGAGCACCGAACGGCGCGCCGCGTAGCGGATCATCGGCAGACCGCGGCCGGTGCGGGCGCGCTTCATGTCCACCCCCGTTCAGCGGTGGGTGAGGTCGTGGACGAACACGACGTTCGCGTACGCCGGGTTGTCGACGAAGCCCTTCACGTCGCCGGCCAGAACCCGCTGATAGGTGTTGGTGCCGAGGAAGAGCTGCGGCGCGTCCCTGATGATGATCTCCTGCATCGTGCGGTAGGTCCGCGCGGCTTCGTCCGGGTCCGTCGCGGTGAGCGCGCCGACCGAGTCGATGAGCCGGTCGAGCTCGGGGTTGGAGTAGTAGGCGAGGTTGTAGGAGATCTCCTTCTCCGTGCGGAACACGTTGCGGAAGTACGACAACGGTTCGGGGTCGTCCGGCCACCACCACATGACGAAGATGTCCTGTCGCTCGTTCACGTCCTTCTTCTTGGCACGCGGCCACTGCGCCGACGCCCAGGCCAGGCCCTCGACCTTCAGGTCGATGCCGAACGGGCGCAGCTGTGCCTTCATCAGGTCGCCGAGGGTGCGGACGGTGTCCTCGCCCGCGGGGTAGGTCATCTCCAGCGTGATCGTCCGGCCGCTGCCCGGGCCGTACCCGGCCGCCTTGAGCAGCTTCCGGGCGCGGTCCTGGTCACCCGGCAGGTCCAGCGTGGTGGTGTGTCCGAACATGCCCCTGGGGATGACGCCGTCGGAGGCGACGAGGGCGCCCCTGCTCGCTTTGATGAGCTCCTGGTAGTCGAGCGCGTTCGCGACCGCCTGGCGCACCCGGATGTCGTCCAAGGGCTTCTTCTGCGTGTTCATCAGGCCGATCAGGGTCTGCCACGAAGGCCGTTCGTGCACGCGGAGGTCCGGCCGGCCGCGCAGCGTGTCCAGGAGTTGCGGCGGCATCCCACCGGTGTAGGTCCCCTCACCCGAGCGCATGAGCTGTGCCTCCGTGGACGCCTGGGGCACCGCCTGGAACACCACGTTCTTGTACTGGTCCGTGCGCCAGCCGCCCCAGTAGTCCTTGAAGGCGGTCAGCTGCACTTCGTTCTCGCTGCTCGGGTTCCACGAGGTGACCGTGTACGGGCCGGTGCCGCGGGCGTTGGCCCTGTAATAGCCCTTGGCGTCGGAGACTTCGTAGATCCAGGCCGCGTACGTGGCGGAGGCGATGATGTCCAGCGGTGCCGGGCGGGACAGCTCGAAGCGGACCTGCCGCTTGCCGATCGGGGTGATTCTCCGCACCGGGTCCCACACGTACGAGGCGCTGGCCTTCAGCCGCATGGTGCGGTCGATGGACGCCTTCACCGCCTGCGCGGTCAGCGGGCGTCCGGAGTGGAATCGTACGTTGTCCCGCAGGGTGAACGTCCAGGTCCGGCGGTCCTTGGACGACGTCCACCGGGTCGCGAGCACTCCCTCGGTCCTGCCGGACCGGGCGTTGTACCGGGTGAGGGTCTCGTACGTGTTCGACAGCGCCACCACTTCGTCGGAGTAGGAGCGCGCCGGGTCCCACTCGGTCACCAGCCCCCTGCTGGACAGGTACACGAAGGTGTCGTCGCTGTCCGCCCGGTCTCCCCCGTCGGAACACCCGGCCGCCGGCAGCGAGATCGCCATGGCGGCGACGATCGCGACGACGCAGCGCCGCCGCCGGTACCTGGGCCGAGAGCCCAGGAGGATCTGCAACGACATGACCGTGCCTCCCGGAACAACAGGTGCAGGCAACCGTGCCGCTCACCGCGCATGTGCCGCGCGCAGGTTGCCAGCATGGCACTCCGCCGACCGCGCGGGCAGGGGCGATTGCGCCGTCCCGACCGGCTGCGGCTCCGGGATTCGTGCTCGGGCGCCGGCGGCTCCGCCGCTCCCCGTCAGAGGAGGTCACGCTCCATCAGATCGTGCGCTTCGTCCCACTCGATGAAGCGGCACACCCCGGTCGACAGGTCCACTGCGACAGGGAGGTTCCCTCCGAGCTGCATGTCCTCGACGCCCTGGTCCAGGTACTCGACGTGATCGTAGGGCGCGACGAACGTCCCCTCGTCGACGAAGCAGTACTCCGGGATGATGCGTACGTTGGACGACATCCCCCAGTCGCGGCTCTGCTCGGCCAGGAACTGCGCTGCTCTGCGCTCGGCTTCATCGCGGTCGAGCATGTCAGTCGGTCCTCATGGGGTGGAAGGGATCGAGGGCTCGGACGGGAAGCCCTTGCCGTGCAGGCCGAGTGTCTCAGCAGGCGGCCGTGGCGTCCTCGGCTCGCCTCCACTTTCTGACAACACGAGAGTGAACACCGATGCCCGGTCGTGGGATCTGGGCTGGTGAGCGGGCCGGACACCGGAGTTGAGGTGATCCGTATGTTCGAGGCGTGAAAAGAAGTCGCTCCCGAGGGCTTGCCGAACAGTTGCCTCGACCCTTAAATCAAAGCTCGAACTAAGCCGTATCACTTAGCCGTTCACCCCTTCCGCGCATGGCAGGGGTGCGCTCCACAGCGCCCGTCGGTCCAGACGTGCGCTCACTTGGTGAAGGCCGCCTTGGGGCTTCTCGGGGTTTCTCGGGGCTTCTCGGGGCCGCCTTCTCCCTCACCCCGCACGGAGTGACACGCATGAGACTCAGATCCGTGGGGATCGCGCTCGCCACGGCGGCGGCGCTGCTGACCATCCCCGCCCAGACCTCGACGGCAGCCGCCGCCGAGACGCCGCTCTCCCAGGGCAGAACCGCCACCGCCTCCTCCACCGAGAACGGCGGAACGCCCGCGGCGTACGCCGTCGACGGCGACACCGGCACCCGCTGGTCGTCCGCCGCCACCGACACCCAGTGGCTCCAGGTCGACCTCGGTGCGTCGGCGACGCTCAGCAAGGTCGTCCTCAACTGGGAGGCCGCCTACGCGAAGGACTACAAGATCCAGGTCTCCGACAACGGGAGCACCTGGTCCGACCTGAAGTCGGTCACCGGCTCCGACGGCGGCACCGACACCCTCGACGTCTCCGGCCAGGGCCGGTACGTCCGCATGACCGGCGTCACCCGCGCCACCCCGTACGGCTACTCCCTCTGGGAGTTCCAGGTGTTCGGCAGCTCCGGGAGCACGCCGCCCGCCGATGACTGCTCGACCTCGAACGCCGCCAAGGGCCGCCCGGCGACCGCGTCCTCCACGGAGAACGCCGGCACCCCGGCCTCGGCCGCCTTCGACGGTGACACCGGCACCCGCTGGTCCAGTGCCGCGGCCGATCCGCAGTGGGTCCAGGTCGACCTCGGTTCGTCGCAGGGCATCTGCAAGGTGGACCTGAACTGGGAGGCCGCGTACGCCAAGGCCTTCAAAATCCAGGCCTCCGCGGACGGCCAGAGCTGGACGACCCTGAAGGACGTCACCGCAGGCACCGGCGGCCAGGCCTCGTACGACGTCAGCGGCACGGGCCGCTATCTGCGCGTCCACGGCACCACCCGCGCCACCGGCTACGGCTACTCGCTGTGGGAGGTCGCGGTGCACACCGGGTCGGGCTCCACCACCCCGCCCGTCGAGGGCGGCGGCGACCTCGGTCCGAACGTCATCGTCGTGGACCCGAGCACGGCGAATCTGCAGGGCAAGTTCGACCAGGTCTTCGCCCAGCAGGAGTCGAACCAGTTCGGCTCACAGCGCTACCAGTTCCTGCTGAAGCCGGGCACGTACAACAACATCAACGCCCAACTCGGCTTCTACACCTCGATCTCCGGTCTCGGCATCAACCCCGACGACACGAAGATCAACGGTGACATCACCGTCGACGCGGGCTGGTTCAACGGCAACGCCACGCAGAACTTCTGGCGCTCCGCCGAGAACCTCTCCCTCAATCCGGTGAACGGCACCGACCGCTGGGCCGTCGCCCAGGCCGCGCCGTTCCGCCGCATGCACGTCACCGGCGGCCTCAACCTCGCGCCGAACGGCTACGGCTGGGCATCCGGCGGGTACATCGCCGACTCGAAGATCGACGGCACGGTCGGCCCGTACTCGCAGCAGCAGTGGTACACCCGCGACAGCTCGGTGGGCGGCTGGACCAACGGCGTGTGGAACATGACGTTCTCCGGTGTGCAGGGCGCCCCGGCGACCAACTTCGACACCGGCCCGTACACCACGCTCGACAACACCCCCGTCTCCCGCGAGAAGCCGTTCCTCTACCTGGACGGAAATGACTACAAGGTGTTCGTCCCCGCCAAGCGCACCAACGCGCGGGGCGTCTCCTGGCCCGCCAACGCGGGGACCTCGCTCCCGCTGAGCCAGTTCTACGTCGTCAAGCCCGGCGCGACCGCCGCCACCATCAACCAGGCGCTCTCCCAGGGCCTGAACCTGCTGTTCACCCCGGGCGTCTACCACCTCGACCAGACCATCAACGTCAACCGCGCCAACACGGTGGTGCTCGGCCTCGGCCTCGCCACCATCGTCCCCGACAACGGCGTCGACGCGATGCACGTCGGCGACGTCGACGGCGTGAAGCTCGCGGGCTTCCTCATCGACGCGGGCTCCAAGAAGTCGGACACACTGCTCCAGATCGGCGGCGCGAACGCGAGCGCCGACCACGCCGCGAACCCGACCTCCATGCAGGACGTGTTCGTCCGGATCGGCGGCGCCGGCCCCGGCCTCGCCACCAACTCCGTGGTCGTCAACAGCGACGACGTGATCGTCGACCACACGTGGATCTGGCGGGCCGACCACGGTGACGGCGTCGGCTGGGAGACCAACCGCGCCGACTACGGACTCGTCGTGAACGGCGACGACGTCCTCACCACCGGCCTGTTCGTGGAGCACTTCAACAAGTACGACGTGCTCTGGAACGGGGAGCGCGGCCGCACGATCTTCTTCCAGAACGAGAAGGCGTACGACGCGCCCAACGCCGCCTCCATCACCCACGACGGCATCGTCGGCTACGCGGCCTACAAGGTCGCCGACAGTGTGAACACCCACGAGGCGTGGGGCCTGGGCAGTTACTGCAACTTCACGTCCGATCCGAGCATCGTGCAGCAGCACGGCTTCCAGGTCCCGGTGAAGTCGGGCATCAAGCTGCACGACATCCAGGTCATCTCGCTCGGCGGCAAGGGGCAGTACGCCCACGTCGTGAACAACACCGGCGCCCCGACGTCGGGCACCGACACCGTCCCGTCCAAGATCACGTCGTTCCCGTGATCCCGGCCCCGGTGCGCTGACGCACCCGTGCGGGGCGGCCCGGTCAGGGGCCGCCCCGCACGTCTGCCCGTGGTGCCCGGCTCAGCGCTGCCCGAGGGCGCGGTCGACCGTCCGCACCAGTTCCCCGTCGGGGGTGTCCCCGTCCAGGGACCAGAACATCGCGCCGCCGAGGCCCTTCGCCCGTACGTACGCCGACTTCCGGGCGAGGACCTGCGGATCGTCGTACGTCCACAGGGTCGTGCCGTCGAAGAGCCAGGCGTGGCCGCCGCGACGGTCGCGGTGGAGCCGGTACGTCCCGGAGTCGGCCAGCGCCTTCAACTCCTCGTAGTCCGCGTAGCCGTTGGCCCACTTCGCCGGGGCGGGGCCGGTCGCGGACTGCCCCAGGCCGTCGCCGCCCCCGCTGACCCCGGTCCAGCCCTGCCCGTAGAACGGCATCCCGACGACGAGTTTGCGGGCCGGGGCTCCGCGCCGCAGCCACGCCTCCACCGTGCCGTCGACGCTGAAGTCGTCGCGGGCGAACAGGGCGGACTGCTGGGCCGTCGTCCTCTCACCGCTGACGTGGAAGTCGTAGCCCTGGAGGTTGACGAAGTCGAAGTCCTTCATGATCTTGCGGACCTCGAACCCTGCGTCGATCTTCGCGGGGGCCGTCGGCACGAACGCGGAGAGCTCGTAGGCCTTGCGCTTCGTGCGCCCGTAGGCGTCGAGCTGGTGGCGGAACTCCGCGACCAGCGCGGTGAAGTTCTGCTTGTCCTCCGGGCGGTACACGGTGTCGGTGTCGCCCTCGGAGCCGGGCCACTCCCAGTCCAGGTCGATGCCGTCGAAGACACCGGCCGCGGCCCCCGGCCCGCCGCGCGCGCCGTCCTGCGGCAGGTCGCCCTTGATGTAGAGGTCGATGCAGGAGGAGACGAGCGCCTTGCGGGCGGCGGGAGTTCGGACCGAGTCCGAGAAGTTCGTGGACCAGGACCAGCCGCCGAGGGAGATCATCACCTTGAGGCCGGGGTGCGCGGCCTTGAGCTCGCGCAGCTGGTTGAAGTTGCCCGCGAGGGGCTGGGTGCCGGTGTCCGCGACGCCGTCCACGGAGTTCTCGGCGTCGAGCGGCCGCTGGTAGTCGGCCCAGGGGTCGGACTCTCCGGGGACGTTCCCCATGAGGCACCTGCCGTCGGTGCCGATGTTGCCGAAGGCGTAGTTGATGTGGCTGAGGCGGGCGGCGGCGCCGCTGCGCTCCAGGTCCTGGACCTGGAAGTCCCGGCCGTAGACACCCCATTGGGTGAAGTACCCGACCCGGCGCGGGGTGTCGTGGTGCCCGCCGTGGGCGGAGGCGGCCGGCGCGAACGCGCCGAGGAGGGAGAGCGACGTGACGGCGACGGCCGCCCGGGACAGAAGTCTTCGGCGCAGGCGTGAACGCATGGCGGGGCTCATTCCTGTGAGGCGGGAAGCAAGTGGCCTACGGAACAACGGACTTGCGTGCACGCGAAACTATTGGTCTGGACCATCCAGGTCAAGAGTTCGGAAAGGAGCGAACCGGCTACCGCAGGTCGATCGTGTCCGCCGCGGTGATCAGGCGCCGCAGCTCCTCCTCGCTCCAACCCGTCAGCCGCCCCACGTCCGCCCAGTCCTCGGGCGTCGCGTCCGCGGAGCGCAGGGCGGCGGCCGCCTCCGCCTCCAGGTCGGCACGGGCCGCGTCCACCGCCGCGACGGCGTCCTGATACCTCTGCAGTGCGAGTTCCGTCTTCGCCAGGTCCATCGCCGCATTGTGCACCACGACCGGCCCCGCGGCCGGTCACCAGTCGTGCATCGACCCGTCCAGCCGAAGCCGGTTCACCGGCAGGTAGGCGGGGGCGTAGGGATGCGCCCGCGCCACCTCGTCGTCGTAGCCGACGCCGAGGCCGGGCTCCTCCCCGGGGACGAGCAGTCCGTCCGCGAATCGGTAGGCCGGACGGAACACCTCGTCGGTGGCGCGCGCGTGCTTCATGTACTCCTGGATGCCGAAGTTCGGGATGGCGACGCCCAGGTGCAGGGCGGCCGCGAGACCGACCGGGGAGATGTCCGTGGGGCCGTGGACACCGGACTTGATCTGGTACACGGCCGCGTAGTCGAGGATCCGGCGCAGCGCGGTGATGCCTCCGGCGTGCGTGACGGGCGAGCGTACGTAGTCGATGAGCTGCTCCTCGAACAGCTCGCGGTAGTCCCAGATCGTGTTGAAGACCTCGCCGATCGCGAGGGGCGTCGTCGTGTGCTCCCGGACGCGGCGCAGCATCGCGGTGTTCTCCGCGGGGGTGACGTCCTCCAGCCAGAACAGGTCGTAGGGCTCCAGGTCCTTGCCGAGCCGCGCGGCCTGAATGGGCGTCAGGCGGTGGTGTGCGTCGTGCAGGAGGGGCAGCTCGGGGCCGAACTCGGAGCGGACCGCCTCGAACACCTTCGGGGCGTGCCGCAGATAGGCGCGGGTGTCCCACTCCTCCTCCACCGGACGGTGCGCGCGGCGGGCCGGTTCGTGGTCGTAGCGGGAGGTGGCCCCGGCGTCGCCCACCGCGGCGTTCGCGCTGGAGGCGACGCCGTAGACGGAGCCGAGACCCGGGATGCCGCTCTGGATCCGCACGGCCCGGTAGCCCTCGTCGAGGTGGGCGCGTATCGAGTCGAACAGCTCCTCCGTGTCGGCGCCGCTCGCATGCCCGTAGGCCAGGCATCCGCGGCGGCTGCGACCGCCGAGCAACTGGTACAGGGGCATGCCGGCGAGCTTGGCCTTGATGTCCCACAGCGCCGTGTCGACGGCCGCGATCGCCGCCATGGTGATGGGACCGCGCCGCCAGTAGGCGCCCCGGTACAGGTACTGCCAGGTGTCCTCGATCGCGTGGGCGTCGCGCCCGACGAGCAGGGGCGCCACGTGGTCGTCGAGGTAGGCGGCGACGGCCAGTTCGCGTCCGTTGACGGTCGCGTCGCCGAGTCCTTCGACGCCGTCCTCGGTGCGCAGGCGCAGCGTCACGAAGTTGCGGCCGGGCGAGGCGACGAGCACCTCGGCCGAGGCGATGCGGGTGGCGTCGTCCAGCGCGACGCCGGGGACGGGGGCAGAGGGTGCGGTCCGTGCGGTGGACACGTCGGCGTCTCCAAGGATCGGGGCGTGGCGGAGCGGACTCCGTCACCGTAGATCTTGAAGTGGCCCCGGGACAGGCCGCGTCTCATGGACGCGGGGTGCCTGCTCGGTGACGGGGGCAGGACCCACCCGTGGACGAGGCGGCCGCGCAACTCCCTGGTCGGCGGGCGTGTGCGCGGACGCGGTGCGGTCCGGCCCGCACTCCAGGCTGACCCACGCGACCGATTGGCGCACCTTTCAGCCCAGAATTAGCGTATTTGTGCAGTTGTTACGCATCCAGGGATGGAGCATGCCGTGACCCACGCCCCGAAGCCGGCCACCGCCGTCACCGCCCGCGTCAACAAGGAGGCGGCGTCCCGGTACGCGATGGACGACCGCCAGGACTTCACGGACGCCGACGTCGGCTTCGTCGCCCCGCTCCCCGACAAGCTGTACGCGGCCGACGGCCGCGTGATCTTCGACGCGAGCCGGTTCGACTACATCGGCGACGACGTGGCAGCCCCCGACACCGTGAACCCGAGTCTGTGGCGGCAGTCGCAGCTGATCCGGCGGGGCGGCCTCTACAAGGTCGCCGACGGCATCCACCAGGTACGCGGCAACGACATCGCGAACCTGACCGTCGTCGAGGGCGACAGCGGCCTGGTCGTCATCGACTGCATGGCAGGCGTGGAGGCCGCGGCGCAGGCCATGGCGATGATCCGCGAACACGTCAGCGACAAGCCCGTCGCCGCGGTGATCTACACGCACACCCACATCGACCACTACGGCGGCGTCAAGGGCGTGGTGAGCGCCGAGGACGTGGCCTCGGGGCGGGTCCCGATCATCGCGCCGGGCACCGTCGCGTCCTTCGACAAGCACGCCATCGGCGAGAACGTGATCGCCGGCAACGCCATGTCGCGGCGCGCCGCGTACGCCTTCGGCAGTCTGCTCGACCTCTCCGACACGGGGTGCGTCACCTGCGGCATCGGCCTCGTGACGCCGCCCGGCGTGACCGTCTCGTACCTGTCGCCGACGGACCCGGTCACGGAGACGGGCACGAAGCGCGACCTGGCCGGCCTGGAGTTCGAGTTCCTGTACGCGCCGGACACCGAGGCGCCCGAGGAGATGCACATCTGGATCCCGCAGCTGAAGGCGCTCACCTGCGCGGAGAACGCCAACCACACGCTGCACAACATCCAGACGCTGCGCGGTGCCCGCACCCGCGACGCCCGCAACTTCGCCCGCTACCTCGACGAGACGCTCCAGCGGTGGGGCGACGACGCGGAGGTGCACTACGGGCCGCACACCTGGCCGGTGTGGGGCAACGGCGAGGTGACGGCGTTCCTGGAGTCGCAGCGCGACACGTACAAGTTCATCCACGACCAGGCGCTGCGCCTGGCCAACAAGGGGTACACGCCGCTGGAAGCGGCCGAAGTGCTGCAACTGCCCGAGGAGTTGGGCCGCAAGTGGTTCAACCGCGGCTACCACGGCACGTTCCACCACGACGTCCGCGCCGTGTTCACCAAGGAGCTCGGCATGTGGGACGGCGATCCCGTCTCGCTGCACCCGCATCCGCCGGTCGAGACGGCCCGCCGTCTCGTCGCCCTGGTAGGGGCCGACCGGATCCTCGCCGAGGGTCGTCGTGCCATCGACGAGGGCGACTACCGGTGGGCGGCGCAGATCCTGCACGCGCTCGTGTTCGCGGAGCCGGAGAACGCCGAGGCCCGCGCGCTGCAGGCCGACGCCTACGAGCAGATGGGCTACCAGGCCGAGGGCCCGCAGTGGCGGGGCATCTTCCTCACCGCCGCGAAGGAGCTGCGCGACGGCGTCCAGGCCGCCACCTTCACCACGGCCAGCCCCGACTCGATCCTCGCCATGCCGATCGGCATCCTCTTCGACTTCGCGGCGGTCCATCTGATCGGCGACCGGGCGGCCCACGCCGACCTGAGGATCGACTTCCGCTTCACCGACGCGCCGTCCGCCGCCGACGAGAACTGGACGATGTGGGTGCGCCGCGGCGTCCTGAACGCCCGCCGCGGCGCCTCCCCCGACGCACCGCTCACGGTGAGCGGGTCGAAGGCGGCGCTCGTCGGCGCCCTCCTCGAGCCCGCCTCGGCGGCGCGGCTCGCCCGGGCCGGGAAGATCACGCTCGACGGCGACGCGACGCTGCTCGACACGCTCGGCGGTCTCCTCGACGACTTCAACCCCGACTTCCCCGTCGTCACGCCCTGAACCGACCAGGACGGGCCGACCGCACCTGAACCGCACGGGCCCGAGCTGCAGGCCCGCCGCGTCTGCCGCATGCTGGTCCCATGGGCGGGCCCCACCCTGCGGGCCGCAGTCCGCCTGGCCGCCGTCCACCCGTCACCCGACCTCCGCGCCGATCCGCCGACCGCCCCGAGGTGCCCCTGTGCCCGGACCTGACAGCAGCGAGCTCGACGCCGCTGTGCTGGACGTCCTGTTCACCCAGGCGCCCTGGGGGCTGTACGTCTTCGACGAGGACCTGCGGGTCGTGCGCTACAACCCCGCGGCGCGCGACGTACGGGGGCTGCGTCCCGAGGCGGTGCTGGGGCGCAGGCTCGGCGAGTTCGCCGAAGGCTTCGACGACCCCGACCTCGCCGCACTGGCCCGAAAGGTCCTGGCGGGAGCCACGGAGGTGCGGGACCACCTGGTCCGCGGACGCTCCCCGAACGATCCCGGGCACGAGATGACGGTGTCGTTGTCGCTGTTCCGGATCCGCCTCGCCGACGGCACCGTACGGGGCGTGGCCGTCGTACAGAACGTCACCGCGACCCGGCGGGCCACCGGCCGGCTCGACATCCTGCACGACGCCCACCGGTCGATCGGCACCAGCCTGGACGTGCGGGCCACCGCGGAGGCCCTCGCCGACGTGGTGGTGAGCCGCTTCGCCGACACCGTGACCGTCGACGTCCTCGACGACGCCCTGCGGGGCACCGGTCCCGGCAGGGCGCCCGTACGCGTCGACGCGCCGCTGCGCCGTGTCGCGTTCCGCTCGGTCGCCGGGGCGGCGGGTCCCGTCGAGCCGGGCGGCCTCAGCTCCTTCACCTTCCCGACGCCCTTCACGCAGAGTCTGCTCGACGCCCGGCCTCGCCTCGTCGCCCACCTCTCGGGCGACGAACCGTGGCTGTCCGACGACGCGGCAGACGCCCACACCCTGCCCGTCAGCGGCGTGCACTCCCTCGTCGTCACACCGCTGACGGTGCGCGGCACCGTCCTCGGAGTCGTCGGCCACTACCGGCACCGCAATCCCGAGCCGTACGACGACGAGGATCTGGCCCTGGCCGTGCAGCTCGCGCAGCGCACGGCGCTCAGCATCGACAACTGCCGCAGCTACGCCCGTGAGCGCACGATCGCCACCACCTTGCAGCGCCACCTGCTGCCCCGCACCCCGCCCGACCTGACGGCGGTGGAGACGATGCCCCTCCACCTGCCGGGCACCGTGGGCGCGGGCGGCGACTGGTACGACGTCATCCCGCTCTCCGGAGCCCGCGTCGCACTCACCGTCGGCGACGTCACCGGCAGCGGCATCGAGGCCGCCGCCGCCATGGGGCAGCTCCGGACGGCCCTGATGGCGCTCGCGGTACGCGATCTCGCGCCGGAGGAGCTGCTGGCCTCCCTGGACGAGGTCGCCGCCGCGCTGCCCCACGAACCCGGTGAGCCGCTGACCGCCTCCTGCCTGTACGCCGTCTTCGACCCGGTGACCCGCACCTGCACCGCCGCCGACGCCGGGCACCCGCTGCCGGTGGCCGTCACGCCGGACGGGGAGCCCGTCCCCTTCGACGTCCCGGTCGGCCCCCTGCTCGGCACCGGTTCCGCCGACTACGAGTCGGCGAGCGCCGTCCTTCCCGACGGCGCCCTCCTCGCTCTCTTCACCGACGGACTCGCCGCCGCACCGGGCGGTCCCGCGGCGGCCGCGCAGACCCTGCGACGCGTGCTGCGCCATCCCGGGCGCACGCTCCAGCAGCTGTCCGACGACGCCGTGTACGCCCTGATGCGCGAGCAGGGCGAGGACGACGCGGTGCTGCTGCTCGCCCGGACCCACGGGCTCGACGAGCACCACGTCGCGGAATGGACGCTGCCCGACGACCCGGCCGTGGTCCCCGCCGCGCGCCGCCTCGCCGAACGCCAGCTGGCGGCCTGGGGCCTCGACGACCTCGCCTTCACCACGGAGCTCGTCGTCAGCGAACTGGTCACCAACGCCATCCGCTACGGCACTCCGCCGATCA
Organism: Streptomyces sp. KL116D; assembly: GCF_030766975.1. Taxonomy (NCBI): domain Bacteria; kingdom Bacillati; phylum Actinomycetota; class Actinomycetes; order Kitasatosporales; family Streptomycetaceae; genus Streptomyces; species Streptomyces sp. KL116D. The sequence continues at coordinate 101,149 of NZ_JASERH010000040.1, forward strand.
AGCTCCGGATGATCCGCGACCGCGTCCTCTCCTGCGAGGTCTCCGACGGCAGCAGCACCGCGCCCCACCTGCGCCACGCCCAGGAGCACGACGAGGGCGGACGCGGCCTGTGCATCATCGCCCAGCTCGCAAAGCGCTGGGGCACGCGCTTCGGGCGCCGCGGGAAGACGATCTGGAGCGAGCAGGAGCTGACCGGGCTGGAGGACGATGGGCTGGAGCTGACCGGTCCGGACAACGATGGGCCGGAGAGGGTCGAACCGGTGAACGGCGAGCCGAACGACGACAGGCCGGACAACGACAGGCCGACGAACGACGGGCCGGACAACGACGGTCCGAAGAACGACAGGCCGAAGAACGAGGGGTCGGAGAACGAAGGGCCGGCCGCCGGTTGATCGCCAGCTGGCCGTCGGCGCTCGTGGCCGCCCGCGCCGGCCAACGGCAACCGGCCGATCGCCTCAGACCTGCGGCGGCGACGCCCCGTCAGCCTCGCGCCGCCGACCGGCGATCCACCTCCTGCCCACCGCGACGGCACTCTCCAGCGGACCCAGCACCTCGGGACTCGCCGGTACGACGCCTCCCTCGCCGAGCCGGTCGCCCAGGCCCGTCGCCCGTACGACCTCGACGAGCGCGGGCTGCGCGCCCGCCAGGACGAGGCGGCCGCCCTCCTTCTCCAGCGCGTGGGCGTAGCGGTCGAGAAGCTTGATGACGGCCGATGACGGGACGTCGGGGAGGGTCCGGACGGCGAGGACGAGCACCGCGTCCCGCGCGCCCGCCACGCTCGGCAACCCGGCCTCGATCCGCGGGAGTTCGGCGAAGAACGAGGTGCCCGCGTAGTCGAGGACGGTGACCTCGCCCGGCGGCAGCACCTTCGGCACGTCGCCCGTGCGCCAGCCGCCTTCCGCCGTCGGACTCAGGGCGACGAGCTTGGCCTGCCGGGCGGACTGGACGCAGTACAGGAGCAGGGAGAGCACCGCTCCGATGACGATCGCCCGCTGGAGGGGCAGTCCCGTCGTGGCGAGGAACGTGAGGACCATCGCCGCCGACGACAGCCGAGAGGTCCGCAGGACGAGGGCGATGTCGCGGCGCTTGCCCCAGATCAGTTCGCCGCCGACCACCAGGATCAGGCCGCCGATGACGGGCATGGGGATGCGCTCGGCGAGCGAGCCGCACAGCAGGACGACGACGGCGAGGAAGACGCCGGAGATCACTCCCGCCCAGCGGGTGCGGGCGCCGGCGCTCACCGCGACGCCCGTGCGCGACATCGAACCGCCGCTGGGCAGGGCCTGGAAGAGGCCGCCGAGGACGTTCGCGTATCCCTGGGAGCGGAAGTCGGCGTCGATGTCGGAGCGGCTGCCGTCGGGGTTGGGCATGGACGGTGCGATGCCGGCGGCCTGGGCGAGTCCGACGAGCGCGACGGAGAACGCGCCGCCGATCAGGTGCGGCACCGCGGACAGGTCGGGCGCGGAGAACGACGGAAGGGCGCCGGGGATGTGGGCGATGTCCCGGACCAGCTCCACGTCGGTGCCCGCGATGCCCACCCCGACGCTGACCACGACCATCGCCACGAGCAGCGCCACCGACTCCAGTCGGCGCACGGCCCGGGTCGCCGCCCAGACGACGACGGTGATCACGGCGACGAGGGTCGCGGCGCCCTGCCAGGAGCCGATGTGCGCGAGCCAGTCGCCCAGTTGGTAGAGCTTGTTGCCGCCCTGGGGTTTGTAGCCGGTGGCGTCCTTGAGGACGCCGACGACGATCTGGAGGGCGATGCCGGTGGCGAAGCCGGTCATCACGGCGTTCGACACGAAGCTCATCACGACGCCGAGCCGGAGCACGCCCATCAGCAGCATGACGACGCCGACCATGACGGTCAGGACGGCCACGTTGCCCGCGTCCTTCGGGTCGAGACCGGCGTCCGACAACACGCTCTGCGAGGTCAGGGCGATGGCGCTGGTGAGCGTCGTGACCATCAGGACGGTACGGGAGGTCAGCGAGCCGACGATCGCGGGGACGACGCCCGCGTACAGTCCGGCGACCGGGTTGAACCCGGCGATGGCGGCGTACGCCATGCCTTCGGGGATGGAGAAGAGTCCGGTCACCGCGCCGCTGGCCGCGTCCGCGGGGCGGGGGCGGCCGAGCCCGCGCAGCCATGCCCTCGGCCCGCCGCGTCGGCGTTCCGCCATCGGTCGCCCCCTTCACCTCAAGGCCCGAAGCTCACCCTGCCCGGACCGGCTCCCAGGCATCCCATAACAGGACAAACCATGCGCACCTTACGACGGAACAGCCATCTGTGCCTCGAAGTGCGGCGCGAAGCATCCCCTCTCCGGGGCGACCGGCCCGTGACCGGCGCGCGCTCTCCGACGTCTGCCGCCGCCTGTGCCGGGGCGCGAAGAACGGCACCTCGCGCACCTTCTACCTCACCGGCGCCCTGGAACTGCGCGACGACCCGGCCGGCTACACGCCCGCCGGGTCGTACTCCTCGAAGATCAGGACGAGCCGCTCCCGCATCCGCGACCACTCCCCTTCGAGGTCGCCCTCGCTCAGGCCGAGGGCACGGGCGGTGAGGAGCAGGCCGCGCATGGCGCTGATGGTGGTCATCAGGGCGGCGTCGAAGCCGGGACGGTCGGCGATCGCACCGACCAGGCCGTGCACGGCGTCGTCGAGGGCGGCGTTGAGGTCCCGCTCGAACTCCCTGAGGGCGTCGCGGAGTTCGTCGTCGCCGCGGGCGCCCGCGATGAGTTCCAGGCAGGCGGTGTACTCGCGGCTGCGCTTCAGGCTCCACAGGGTGTCGAGGGCGCGGGCGATGCGTCCCTCGGCGGGTCCCTCGGTGATCAGCCCGAGTCGCAGGGGGACGCGTTCGCGGTAGCGAGCGACCAGGTGCTGGAGGGTCGCCTCGACCAGAGCGAGTTTCGTCGGGAAGTGGTGGACGAGCCGGCCCCGCGTCACCCCGGCCGCCTCGCCGACGGCGAGCGTGGAGAACTGGGCGTAGCCCTGCTCCGCGAGCACCCGCACGGTGGCGTCGAGAAGGAGGTCACGGGTGTCGAGGGCGCGCTGCTGGACGCGCCGGCGACGGGGCTCGGTCTGCTCTGACATGCGGAAATCCTACGGCGCACCCCCGGGGTGCGCCGTAGCAGGTGTCGGGCGGTCAGTCGTGGGTGAGCATGACGCGCAGGGACTCGCCGCTGCGCATCAGGTCGATGGCCTGGTTGACGTCGGCGAGGGGCAGGCGGTGCGTGACCAGGGATTCCAGGTCGATGCGTCCTGAGCGGATCAGATTGATGATGCGGCCGTAGGTGCGGGTGACGTCGTCGCCGCCGTAGATGGACGGCACGATGCGCTTGGCGCTCGCGAACAGTTCGAGCAGGTTGACCGGCATCATGTCCTGCGCGCCGCCGACGCCGACGAGGCAGACGGTGCCGCCGCGCCGGGCCGCCTCGTAGGCGGAGCGGACGGTGGCCGGGCGGCCGACCGCCTCGATGACGTGGTCGAAGCCGAGGCCGCCGGTGAAGTCCCTTACGGCGTCGGTCAGTTCGTCCGGGGTGACGGCGGCGGTGGCGCCGAAGTCCAGGGCCCAGCGGCGGCGGCCCGCGACCGGGTCGATGGCGACGACGTGTGCCGCGCCCGCCGCCTCGGCGCCCATGACGGCGCTGATCCCGACGCCGCCGCAGCCGATCACGGCGACGGTCTCGCCGGGCTTCACGTCGCAGGAGTTGATGGCGGCACCCAGGCCCGTGGTGACACCGCAGCCGATGAGGGCGGCGGCCTCGTAGGAGACGTCGTCGGGGAACGGGGCGGCGAACCCGGCTTCCAGGACGACCTCTTCGGCGAAGGTGCCCGCGCCCATGAACCGGTAGAAGTCGGTGCCGCGGGAGCGGAAGGCGGGGATGCCGACGGCGGCGACGCCGGCCATGCAGAGGTTGGACTCGCCGCGGTGGCAGTGCTCGCACTGCCCGCAGGCGGGGCGCCAGTTGACGATGACGCGGTCGCCGGGCTTGACGTGGGTGACGCCCGCGCCGACCTCGAGGACCTCGCCCGCGCCCTCGTGGCCGAGGACCATGGGGGTGGCGTTGGGGATGATGCCCTTCATCCCGGAGAGGTCGGACTGGCACAGGCCGGTGGCCTTGATGGCGACGCGGACCTTGCCGGGGCCGAAGCCGATGGTCTCGACGTCGTCGCGGATCTCGAGCATGTCCTGACCGAGTTCGGTCATCAGGGCGGCGAGCATGGTGACTCCTGATGGAGGGTCCGTGGCGGCGCGAAGCACGCCGACGGACGGGTGACGGCGGGAAGGTGACACCCGACCGATCGCCGTCGGGGGTACGGCGACCGGTCGGGATCCTGAGCGCCGGCCGGCCCGGTCGCCGCGCAGGGTGCGCGCAGCGACGGGCTCGGCGGCGAAGCAACGAAGTGGCGAAGTGCGGAGCGAGCCGCCGGTCAGGCGGCCGGCACGGGCAGGGCGATGGCCTTCTGCTCCAGGTACGCGGTGAGCCCCGCGGCACCGAACTCGCGGCCGATGCCGGAGTTCTTGTAGCCGCCGAACGGCGCGGTGAGGTCGATGGTGAATCCGTTGACGGTGAAGGTGCCGGTGCGGATGCGGCGGGCGATCTCCAGGCCGTGCTCGACGTCGGCGGTGACGACGGCGCCGGACAGGCCGAAGTCGGAGTCGTTCGCGAGGGCGACGGCCTCGTCCTCGGTGTCGTACGGCAGCAGGCAGACGACCGGACCGAAGATCTCCTCGCGGGCGATCCGCATGGAGTTGGTGACGTCGCCGAAGAGCGTCGGCTCGACGTACGCGCCTTCCTCCAGGCCCTTCGGCACCCCGCCGCCGAGCAGCAGCGTGGCGCCTTCCTCCCGGCCGATGCGGATGTAGTCGAGGTTGCGGGCCTGCTGGCGCTTGGAGACGAGCGGGCCGACCTGGGTGTCCGGGTCCGCGGGGTCGCCGACCTTGAGGGCGGCGACCGCCTCGACGATGCGCGCGGCGAGTTCGTCGTAGCGCCCGCGCGGCAGGAGGACGCGGGTGAGGGCGACGCAGGCCTGGCCGTTGTTGAGGTACGAGCCGGTCAGGACGGTGCGCACGACGTCGTCGGTGGCGGCGTCGGGCAGCACGATCGCGGCGGACTTGCCGCCGAGTTCGAGGGTGACGCGGGTGAGGTTGCGGGCGGCGACCTCCATCACGCGCTTGCCCGCGCCGACGGAGCCGGTGAAGGCGACCTTGTCGATGCCGGGGTGGCCGACCAGGTACTCGCTGACCTCGCGGTCGGCGGGCAGCACGCTGAGGACGCCGTCGGGCAGCCCGGCCTCGGCGGCGACCTCGGCGAACAGGTAGGCGTCCAGCGGGGTTTCGGGCGAGGGCTTGAGCACCACGGTGCAGCCGGCGGCCAGCGCGGGGGCGAGTTTGGAGGCGGCGGTGAACTGGGGCACGTTCCACGGCACGATCGCGGCGACGACACCGACCGGCTCGCGGCGCACGACCAGCGGGCCGCCGCGCATGCCCGCCTTCTCCTCCTCGAAGGGGAAGGCGGCGGCGACCTGCGCGGTGACGGCGAAGTGTCCGACGGCACCCATCACCTGGTTGGTGACGGACCAGGAGATCGGGGAGCCGTTCTGCCGGGTGATGACCTCGGCGAACTCCTGGGCCCGCGCGCCCATCAGCTTCGTGATGCGCCCGATGACCTCGAGGCGCTCCTCGACGGCCATGCGCGGCCAGGGGCCGTGGTCGAACGCCTCGCGGGCGGCGGCCACCGCGCGGTCCACGTCCTCGGTGGAGGCGTGCGGCACGCGGCCGACGAGCTGCCCGTCGTGCGGCGAGACGACCTCGATGACGTCCGTGCCCGCCGGGTCCACCCGGCGGCCGCCGACGAAGAGGTGGGTGTGCTCCACGAGTCCCGCGGACGCGGCATCCCCTGCGGACATGACATCTCCTCGACTGTGCGCCCCGGCTCCGGGGCGTTCGTACCGTCGGCGTCTGCGCCGACCCATTAAACATACAGCGCTGACTGTTTTTCTCAACCCTTTACGGACAACGCTGACTGTTTTTTGGAGAATGCTCCGAGGTCGGGGTCCCGGAGGTCCGCCCGTCAGCCCCGCGCGGCCCTGCGCACTGATCGCGGCCGATACTCCACCACGGTCAGCGCCAGCGACACGTACCGCTCGACGAGCTCGTCGGGGGTGACCTCGCCGTCGGGGCGGTACCACTGCGCGATGGCGTTGCACATGGCGATGACCGTGCGCCGCGCGTCGTCGGGGTAGGGCGTCAGGAACACGCCGTCGGCCAGCCCCCGCTCGATCACCTCGCGGAACTGCCGGGTGCCGCGCTCCTCGTTCTTGCGGTAGCGGGCGAGGTGCTCGGGCTCCAGGCTGCGCCCCTCGGTGAGCACGATGCTGCTCTTGACGGGGTGCTCGATGCGGAACCGGACCGTGGCCGTGACCAGCGCCTCCAACTGCTCGGCCGGATCGTCGCCCGCCGCCTGCAGCGCGGTGTCGCAGGCGCCGAAGTAGGCGTCGAGGCCGTCGTCGAGGATGGCGACGAGCAGCTCCTGCTTGCCCTTGTAGTAGTAGTACAGCGCGGAGAGGCTGACGCCGGCCCGCTTGGCGATGTTCCGGATCGACGTCGCCCCGTACCCCTGCTCGGAGAACTCCTCGCGGGCGGCCTCGATGATGGCCTTGTGACCTGCGGGTCGTGTGGACACGATGCTCCGATCTCCTGAGCCAGCCCGGTCCGCCCCGTGACTGAACATTCGTACAACTGGCGACGTGCCGCCATCGTACCGCCGCAATGCTGGACGCATCCACGTTTCCGTGCACCACATAGCCCCTGACCAGCACCCCTTCCTAGAACAATCGATCAGGGGGTGTCACTTGCAACCGATGCACGATGCCCCTTTGCCCGGTATTGCCGGGGAGAAAAAGATCGCGGCGCGCGACCTCTTGTGAGCTACACCTCATCTAGTTAACGTTCGATCAATTCTCTCCCCCACCCCTTCCCCCGCGCGTTCCGCGACCCTCTGGAGATCACGCATGTCCCGATCCGCCGCACCCGCCGTGGCCGAGCCGCAGAGCGGCTCCGTCAAGGCTGTCCCCACCAGGCGCAGAGCCGCGTTCGTCGTGGGACTGCTGTTCTGCTTCATGCTCATCAACTACGCCGACAAGGTCGTCATCGGCCTCGCCGGTGTCGACCTGATCCACGAACTCGGCCTCAGCAAGGAGCAGTTCGGGCTCGTGCAGAGCAGCTTCTACTGGCTGCTCGCCGTCGGCTCCGTGCTCGGCGGCCTGCTGATGGGACGCGTGAAGGCGCGCTGGCTGCTCGCGGGCGCCGGACTGCTGTGGGCCGTCAGCCTCGCGCCCATGACGGGCAGCATCGGCTTCGGCCTGCTCATCGCCTGCCGGGTGCTGCTCGGCTTCGCCGAAGGGCCCGCGACCGCCATGGCCACCGCCGTCACGCACAGCTGGTACGCGCCCGAGAAGCGGGCCCTGCCGACGTCGATCGTCGTGGCCGGCGCCGGCTTCGGGCCGCTGATCGCGTCCCCCGCACTGACCTGGGTGATGCTGCGCTTCGACTGGCACGCACCGTTCACCGTGCTCTGTGTGGCCGGCATCGCCTGGGTGCTGACCTGGGTGTTCAGCGGCGGCGACGGGCCGATGGGCACCGCGCGCGCGACGGCCTCCGGGGCCGGCACGATCCTGCCCGAGCGCGTTCCGCTGAGGGCGCTGCTCGGCACCCGCACGGTCATCGGGCTACTGGTGCTGTTCTTCACCTCGTACTGGAGCATCGCGGTCAAGGTCACCTGGCTGCCGCTCTACCTGCGCGAGGGCCTCGGCTACAGTGCCGGCCAGTCCGGCACGCTCGTCGCGCTGCCGTACGCGGCCGCCGCGCTCTTCCAGGTCCTGGTCGGGCTCGTCTCGGCGGCGCTGTCGCGGCGCGGGACCTCCAGCCGGGTGGCCCGCTGCCTGTTCGCGGCGGCGCTCGCGGGCGTCGGCGGGCTGAGCACGGTCGGGTTCGCGCTGCTCGACCGCGGCATCGCGCAGTTGCTGCTCCTGGTGGTCGGGGCGTCGCTCACGAGCGCCGGATACGGCATCGCGTTCGCCGCGATATCGGACGTCGTGCCGGCCCGGCAGCGCGGCGCGATCATGGGCGTGGTCGTCGCCCTCTACAGCCTCGGCGGGATCATCGCGCCGCTCGTCCTCGGCGGCCTGGTCGAATCGGCGTCGAGCGCGGCGGCCGGGTACTCCCACGGGTTCCTGGTGATCGGCGTCCTGGTCGTGGTGGGCGCGGCCGTCTCCGCACTGCTCACCGACCCCGAGCGGGACGCGGCGCGGCTGGCTGCCGCGCACTGACACCCGCTCGGCACGGTGGCCCGGCCGAGTCGTCCAGGTCCGCCGTGTCGTGTCGGTACGGGATCCGGGTCAGCGCGTCACGATCGGGAACCCGCGGCGCGGCGCCTGCAGCAGGCCGAAGAACGTGGTGAGCGCGGAGGCGTCACCCTCGATCCGCGCACCGGCCTCGGTGAGCGTGGTCCGGCCCGCCAGTACCCCGCCGAGGACGGCGAGTTCGGTGCGGACCGTCACCCGGGGCCGTTCACCGGCGGGGGCGTCGCCGTGGATCGGCGTGAGGACGCCGTTGGCGAGCAGCAGCGTCCAGGCGTCGTCGGCGGGGCCACCCTCGCCCGTACCGAACTCCCAGCGCATGACGAGGCGGTGGGCGGCGGCGCGCGGCCCGTCGAGGCGTACCGCGAGCGCCTTGAAGAGCTGATCGGCGGGGAGTCCCCACACCATGCCCCCGCCACTGCCGGAGCCGGATCCGCGAGCGTCCTCGCCGCGGTGGTCGCGCAGGTCGCGGGCGCCGGAGAGGTAGAAGTTGCGCCAGGTCCCGTTCTCGCAGGCGTGCGCGAGGCGCTCGAAGGCGTCCGCCTGCAGCTCGCGGGCCTCCTGGTGGCCGGGCTCCGCGAACACGACGTGGCCGAGCACCTCGGCGGCGAACCGCAGGTCACCCGCCTCCACCGTCTCCCGCGCCTTCTTCACGACCGCGTCCGCGCCGCCCATGAACGCGACGTACCGCTTGGCCTGCTCGACGGGCGGGTGCTGCCACAGGTGGGCGGGGTTCCCGTCGAACCAGCCCATGTACCGCTGGTAGACGGCCTTCGAGTTGTGGCTGAGCGAGCCGTAGTAGCCGCGGGCGTGCCAGGCGGCCGCCAACTGCGGCGGGAACTCGGCCAGTTCCTCGGCGATCTCGGGTCCGGTCAGTCCCTGGTTCATGAGCCGGACCGACTGGTCGTGGAGGTAGGCGTAGGCGTCGCGCTGCTCGGAGAGCAGGGTGAGGAGTTCGGCGCGGCCCCAGGTCGGCCAGTGGTGCGAGCCGATGAGGACGTCGGACCGGTCGGCGTAGAGGCTGATGGTCTCGGTGAGGTAGCCGGCCCAGGCGGAGGCGTCGCGGACCTGGGCGCCGCGCAGTGTGAGGACGTTGTGGAGGGTGTGGTTGGCGTTCTCGGCGACGAGCAGGACCTGGTGGCCGGGGAGGTGGAAGTTCATCTCGGCCGGGGCCTCGGTGCCCGGGGTGAGCTGGAACTCCAGCCGCACGCCGCCGAGTTCGAGCTCCTGGCCGGTGCGGGTGATCAGGTCGGTCGGCGGGATCAGGCCGACGCTGCCGCTGGAGGTGCCCTGGCCGAGGCCGAAGCCGATGGCGCCGTCGGGGGCGGCGGGCAGGCCGACCCCGTACATGTACTGGGCGCGGCGCAGCATAGCGGGCCCGGCGACGACGTTCTCGCTGATCACCTCTTCCATGAAGCCGTCGGGGGCGACGATCCTGACCCGTCCGGCCGCCACATCGGCATCGGTGGTGACGCCGCGGACGCCGCCGAAGTGGTCGGTGTGGCTGTGGGAGTAGACGACGGCCGCGACGGGGAGCGCGTCGCCGCGGTGTCGGCGGTAGAGGGCGAGGGCGGCCGCCGCGCACTCCTCGCTGATCAGCGGGTCGACGACGACGAGACCGTCCCGGCCCTCGATGACGGTCATGTTGGAGACGTCGAAGCCGCGGATCTGGTAGACGCCCTCGACGACCTCGAACAGGCCGTGCAGGGAATTCAGCCGTCCCTGTCGCCAGAGGCTCGGGTCGGCGGTGTCGGGGCAGTCGCCGGCGAGGAACGACCAGCGCTCGTTGTCCCAGACCACCCGCCCCTCGGCATTCTTGATCACGCACGGCTCCAGGGAGCCCATGCGGCCGCGGCGGGCGTTCGCGAGATCGGTCGGATCGTCCCAGTCGAGCGGGGGCGTGGCCGAGGACGTGGCCGGGGGCGTGGCGGTGGATGGCACGGACATGCTGTCTCGATTCGTCGTGCGGGGTTCGGCGTGCGGGGTTCGGCGCGCGTTCGGCGTGCGCGGCGCGGCGTGCGGGGTTCGTCACGTACGGGGGCATGGTGAGCGCGGCCCCCATCTGCTAGCTTAACGATCGTTCAAGTCAGATGTGGCCTGCACGTAACCATGGCCGCACGGCACTGTCAACCGGCCCACGAAACCTCAACTGCCTTACTGAGCAGGCCAGTTCACGGGTTCCCGTGCAGCACCACCGAGCCCCCTCCAGGGAGAGCCGCATGCCGTACTTCGCCGAGGAGCTGGCCTCCTGGGCCCAGGCCCTCGAACCCTCCCCCGCCGATCTGCGGCTGGCCGAGCACGCGCTCGCGGACACCCTCGCCGTGTCCCTCGCGGCGCGCGGCCACCGCATGGCGGGCCTGGCCGCCGCACTGCCGGAGGCCGCCCGCTGGGCCGCCGTCGGACACGTCCTGGACTTCGACGACCTGCACCTCCCCTCCACCGCGCACATCTCCGTGGTGTGCGTGCCCGCCGTGCTCGCCGCGGGCGGCGGGCCCCGGGAGTACCTGGCCGCGGCCGGCGTGATGGCCCGGCTCGGCGTGGCGCTCGGCTGGCGGCACTACACCGGCGGCTGGCACGCCACCTGCACGTCCGGCGCCCCGGCCGCCGCCGTCGGGGCGGGTCTCGCCCTGGGCCTCGACGCCGAGGGTCTGGCGCGGGCGATCGCCCTGGCGCTGCCCGCGGCGGGCGGGGTGCAGCGCGCGTTCGGCACGGACACCAAGTCGCTCCAGGTGGGCTTCGCGGCCGGGGCCGGGGTGCGGGCGGCGCGTCTCGCGGCAGCCGGTGCGGGCGCGGACCCGTCGGCCCTGGACGCCTGGCTGCCGCTGGTCGGCGGCGATCGCGCACTGCTCCCCGCCGACACCTTCGCGCCCGGCGCCCCGGCCGTACCCGGCGGCCTGGCCACCAAGATCTTCCCGTGCTGCTACGCGATGCAGCGCCCCATCGGCGCGGTCCGCGCGCTCCTGGCTGAACGGACGATCAGTTCCGCCGATGTCGTACGGATCGTCGTCCGCACCCCCGAGGCGGCCGTGCACCCGCTGATCCACGCCCGCCCGGACACCGGCCTTCAGGGCAAGTTCAGTCTGGAGTACGCGATCGCCGCGGCGCTGCTGGACGGGCATCCCGGGTTCGCGTCGTTCACCGACGAGCAGGTCCGCCGGCCGGACGCCCGCCGTCTGGTGGAGCTGGTCGAGGTCGTCACGTCGGCCGACGGGGCCGGCCTGCTGACCGGCGCGACGACGGTGGAGATCACCACGATCGACGGCGGCACGCACACCGCGACGCTCGCCCTGCCGCCCGGGTCTCCCGAACTCCCCGCCACGGACACCGAGTTCGCGGCCAAGCTCGCCGACTGCGGCGCCGACGTCCCGGACCTCCTCCACCTCCCCGGGCTTCTCCACTTCCCCGACCACCTCGACGGCCGGGCTCCGGACCGCCTCGAAGGACCGGACTGGAAGTGCGCGGCCGAGCTGCTGCGCGCCGCCTTCCCCGCCGCCCCGCACCCCCTGGAGCACGCATGAACCCCCTGCCCCTGGAAGGCATCACCGTCGTCAGCCTGGAGCAGGCCGTGGCGGCCCCGTTCGCGACCCGCCAGCTCGCCGACCTCGGCGCCCGGGTCATCAAGGTCGAACGGCCCGGCGCCGGCGACTTCGCCCGCGGGTACGACGAGTCGGTGCACGGCCAGTCCAGCTACTTCGTGTGGCTGAACCGCTCCAAGGAGTCGGTGGCGCTCGACATCAAGTCGCCCGGCGGCCGCGAGGCCCTGGAGCGGCTGCTCGGCGAGGCGGACGTCTTCGTACAGAACCTGGCGCCCGGCGCGGCCCGCCGGCTCGGCCTCGGCGTGGCCGAACTCGCCGAGCGGCACCCGTCGTTGGTGGTGTGCGACATCTCCGGGTACGGGAACACCGGGCCGTGGGCGGACCGCAAGGCGTACGACCTGCTCGTGCAGTGCGAGACCGGTGTCGTGTCACTGACCGGGACCCCCGAGGACCCCGCGAAGGTGGGCATCTCCATCGCCGACATCGCGGCGGGCATGTACGCGTACTCGGGCATCCTCGCCGCGCTCTACGAGCGCCGGGCCTCGGGCGTCGCCCGCCCCGTCGAGGTGTCGCTGTTCGAGGCACTGGCGGAGTGGATGGGCTCGCCCGCCTACTACACGGCGTACTCGGGGACGCAGCCCGCGCGCGTGGGCGCGCAGCACGCGACGATCGCGCCCTACGGTCCGTACGACGCGGCGGACGGCAGGACGGTGCTGCTCGCGATCCAGAACGAGCGCGAATGGGCCTCCTTCTGCGCCGTGTTCCTGGACGACGCGGCGCTCGCCACCGACGACCGGTTCCGCAAGGGGTCGTCGCGGGTGGCCCGCCGCGCCGAACTCAACGCGATCGTCGCCGCCCGCTTCCGCGAGCTGACGGCGGCCGACGCGGTGAAGCTCCTGGACGAGGCAAAGGTCGCCAACGCGCGCCTCAACTCGGTCGCCGAGTTCTGGGACCACCCGGTCCTCGCGGGCCGCGACCGCTGGCGCGACGTCGTCACGCCGGGCGGCACCGTCAGGGCGCTGCTGCCGCCCGCCACGCCCGCCGGTCTGACGCCGCGCATGGACCCCGTGCCCGCCGTCGGCGAGCACACCGAGTCCGTCCTGCGCTCGCTCGGCTACGACACCGACGCCCTCGCCGCGCTGCACGCAGGCGGCGCGCTGTGACCGACCCACGGACCAGGAGCGACTCCATGACCCAGGACAGCCAGGACACCCAGGACGTGCGGACCGGACAGGCGGTGCAGGCGGCACGGGCCGTGCACGACGACGGGTACGAGCAGATCGCCTACGCCGTCGCCGACCGCGTCGCCACGATCACGCTCGACCGGCCGGCGGCCCGCAACGGCTACACGCGGCAGATGGCCGATGAACTCGCCGCCGCGCTGCGCACCGCCGACGCCGACCACGCGGTGCGCGTCGTCGTGCTGACCGGTGCGGGCAAGGACTTCTGCGTCGGCGCCGATCTGTCGGCCGGTTCCGGCAAGGGGGAGGGCTTCACGCAGGAAGTCGACGACGAGACGGCCCGGCAGATCGAGGAGGGCACCTACCAGGAGCCCGCCGGTCTGGTCACCCGGGTGCTGTACGCCATGGACAAGCCGGTGATCGCCGCCGTGCGCGGCGCCGCGGTGGGCGTCGGTTCGACGATGCTGCTGCCCGCCGACTACCGCCTCGCCGCGCACGGGACGAAGTTCGGTTTCCCGTTCACCCGGCGCGGCATCGTGCCCGAGGGCGCGTCGGCGTGGTTCCTGCCGCGCCTGGTGGGTCTGGCGAAGGCGATGGACTGGCTGGTGTCCGGGCGCATCGTGCCGGCCGACGAGGCGCTCGACGCGGGGCTCGTGCACAGCCTGCACGAGCCGGACGACGTGCTCGACGCGGCGTACGCGCTCGCCCGGGAGCTGGTCGCGCACACGGCGCCGGTCTCGGTGGCCGTCACCCGGCAGCTCGTGTACCGCATGGCGTGGGCCGACAGCCCCGACGCGGTGCACCGGCTCGACTCGCGCCTGGTCTTCGACACGGTGCGCGGCGCGGACGCGCGGGAGGGCGTGCGGTCGTTCTTCGAGCGGCGGGCGCCGCAGTTCCCCGGGCGGGTGCCCGAGGACCTTCCGCCGTACCTGCCCTGGCGGGACGGCGCTGTGCGGTCGTCGGGGAAGCGGTCCGCGGACGACGTGTGACCGCTCGGCCGCCGGCCGCTCAGTCAGGTACCGGCCCGAACCCGGCGTACAGGTACGACGCCAACTCCCGTACGCGCGCGTGCAGTTCGTCGTGCGGGAGTCCGTACAGCGGTACCGGCCCCTCGAAGCCCGGCTCGAAGGGGGCCACGGCGAGGTGCGGCAGCTGCACGCTCACGAGCGCCGCGAACACGTCGGGGTCGGCGTCGGCCCGGAAGTCGCCGCGCTCGACCGCCTGCCGGGCGAGCGAGGCGACCTCGGCCGCGTACAGCCGGCGGGCCGGCTCGTGGACGGCCGTGCGGACCTCCGGGTCGATCTCCAGGTGGGTGGCGGCGATGACGCCCCGCTCCAGCGGGTGCGCGGCGAAGTAGTCGACCCAGGCGAGGACACCGCCGCAGAAGAAGGCGTGGTACGTGGTGTCGGGCGGCAGGGTGCCGAGCCAGGGCGCGAGGGCGTCACGGACCCGGCCGGCCGCGGTCTCGGCGACGTACCGGAACAGGTCGAGCTTGTCGTCGAAGTACTGGAACAGGGACCCCTTGGCGACGCCCGCCTCGCGCGCGACCGTGTTGAGGCTGCCCGCGGAGTAGCCGTGGCGGCCGAACTCGGTCATCGCCGCGGTGGTGATCCGCTCGCGGCGGGCGGGGTCGAGGCGCTGCCAGGTGGTCGTGGGCACGGGTCCTCCGATGGGGCGTCGCACCGGCCGGGTGCGCGCCCCATCATCGCAGGTGGGCCCGGCGTCCCGGTCAGGCGTCCGGGCTCAGCTCGCGGCGCAGCACCCGCTTGAGGATCTTGCCGCTGGGGTTGCGCGGCAGCTCGTCCACGAAGTGCACCAGGCGCGGCTTCTTGTACGAGGCGATGCGTTCGCGGGTGAAGGCGATGAGGTCGTCGGCCGTGACGGGGTCGGCGTCGGCGGCCGGGCGCAGCACCACGGCGGCGGTGACGGCCTCGCCCCACGTCTCGTCGGGCGTCCCGAAGACGGCGACGTCGAGGACGGCCGGGTGCTCGGCGAGCGCGGACTCGACCTCGATGGGGTACACGTTCTCGCCGCCGGTGATCACCATGTCCTTGATGCGGTCGGTGATGAAGAGGTAGCCGTCCTCGTCCAGGTAGCCCGCGTCGCCGGTGCGCAGCCAGCCGTCGTCGGTGAACAGGGCGGCGTTCTCGTCGGGGCGTTGCCAGTAGCCGGGGGTGACGTGGTGGGAGCGGGTGAGGATCTCGCCGACCACGCCGGGCGCCACCGGTTCTCCGGTCACCGGGTCGGCGATGGTCACGTGCACGTCGGGCCGGGTGTTGCCGGCCGAGCGCAGCAGCGCCGAGCGCGGGCCGTCGGCGACGTGGTCCTCGGGGAGCAGCCGGGTCGCGGAGCCGGTCGTCTCGGTCTGGCCGTACTTCTGGTAGAAGCCGCAGCCGAAGATCTCCATGGAGCGGCGCAGCAGGGCCGGGGTGATCGGGGAGGCGCCGTAGACGATGAGTTCGAGCGCGGAGAAGTCGCGCTCGCGCACGCCGGGCAGCTGGGTCAGGAGGTGGAGCACGGCGGGCACGAAGAACGCGTGGGTGACGTGGTGGCGTTCCATGAGCTCGACGACCCGGCCAGGGACGAGGTCGGGGAGCATCACGGTGTGCGCGCCCGCGCTCAGGGCGGTCGCCAGCCAGCCGGTGCCGGCGATGTGGAAGACGGGCATCGCGTTGAGGCCGACCGACGTGGGCCGCCAGCCCATCTCCCTGAGCTGGAAGTCGCCCGCGCTGACGTTGCGCAGGGTCAGCTGGACGCCCTTGGGCAGGCCCGTGGTGCCGGAGGTGTAGAGCTGGAGGAAGACCGCCCCGCCATCGGCGCCGTGGCCCGGGTCGGCCGCGACGGCGTCGGCGATCAGGCTCTCGTACGTCGCCTCGTCCTCCTCCGCGCCGGACTCGGTGACCAGGGGGATGCCGGGCAGGGCGGTGCGCACGGCGCGGGCCTGCGGCAGGAACTCCGTCTGGGTGAGGACGGCGCCGAGTTCGGCGTCGTGGGCGACGGCGGCCAGCTCGGGGTCGGCCAGGCGCCAGTTCAGGGGCGTGGCGACGAGGCCGGCCTTCGCGCAGGCCACGAGGAGCTCGGCGGCGAGCAGGCCGGGGCGGACCAGATAGCCGACGTGGGTGCCGGCCGGCAGGCCGAGGGCGAGCAGGGCCTGGGCGGCACGGTTGCTGCGGGCGTCCAGCTCCGCGTAGCTGCGGGTCTCGGTGCCTTCGGTGACGGCGGGCGCGTGCGGGCGGTCGGCGGCGTGACGGCGTACGGCATCGGGCAGGAAGGGGCCCATGCGGGATTCCTCCATCGGCGGCGGCATCGGCGACGAGGCCGGGGGGCGGAAGGGCTGAGGGCGGGGGCGGGGGCGGGGGGCGGACAGCGACGGGGGTGCGCGAGGCTCCGGGGGCGCCTCGGAGAACCAAGTATGACCGGGTGGTCATACGGTGGTGAGCATGAGCATCGTCGGCGTTGCCGACGCTGTCAATGCCTTGATCGAACGTTCAGGACGGGAGGGGGAACGGCCGCCGTGCGGGTGGGCACGGCGGCCGTTCTCGGGTGCGTGCGGGGCTCAGGCCCGGGGTCCGCCCGCGACGTACAGCACCTGTCCGGAGACGAACCCGGCGGCTTCGCCCGCGAAGAACGACACCGCGTTCGCGATGTCGTCCGGGGCGCCGACGCGGGCGACCGGGATGTTCGCCGCGGCGCGCGCCTTGAAGTCGTCGAAGGACAGGCCGAGGCGGTCGGCGGTCTTGGCGGTCATCTCGGTGGCGATGAAGCCGGGCGCGATGGCGTTGGCGGTGACGCCGAACTTGCCGAGCTCGATGGCGAGCGTCTTGGTGAAGCCCTGCAGACCCGCCTTGGCGGCGGAGTAGTTGGCCTGGCCGCGGTTGCCGAGGGCGGCGGTGGAGGACAGGTTGACGATGCGCCCCCACTTGGCGGCGGTCATGTACGCCTGGCAGGCGCGGGACATCAGGAACGCGCCGCGCAGATGGACGCCCAGGACGGAGTCCCAGTCCTGCTCGGTCATCTTGAACAGGAGGTTGTCGCGGGTGATGCCCGCGTTGTTGACGAGGACGAGGGGCGCGCCGAGCTCGTCGGCGACGCGCCGCACGGCCGCCGTCACCTGGTCGGCGTCGGCGACGTCCACACCGACGGCGAGGGCGCGGCCGCCCTCCTTCTCGACGGCGGCGACGGTGTCGGCGCAGGCGGCCTCGTCGAGGTCCAGGACGGCGACGGCGTATCCGTCCCGCGCCAGACGCCGCGCGGTGGCGGCGCCCAGGCCGCGGGCGGCTCCGGTGACGATGGCGACCTTCTGACCGACACTCCGGTCGGCGTTCTGGTCGGCGTTCTCGGGCATGGTGAACTCCGTCGATCTCAAGGGTGGTTGGGGGCTGGTCAGTAGACGCGGACGACGGTCTCGGCGACGCAGGCCGGCTTGTCGGCGCCCTCGATCTCCACGGTGACCCGGTTGACGATCTGCCGACCGCCGCCGGGCACTTCGTCGGCACAGACGATCTCGATCGACGCACGCACGCGCGAGCCGACCTTGACGGGGTTCATGAAGCGGACCTTGTTCAGGCCGTAGTTGACGCCCATCTTCACGCCCTCGATCTTGTAGACGCCCTGGGTGAGGACGGGGATGAGGGAGAGGGTCAGGTAGCCGTGCGCGATGGGCGCGCCGAAGGGGCCGTCCGCGGCGCGCTCCGGGTCCACGTGGATCCACTGGTGGTCGCCGGTGGCGTCGGCGAACGTGTCGATGCGGTCCTGGGCGACGGTCACCCAGTCGCTGACGCCGACGTGGGTGCCGGCCGCGGCGGCGAACTCGGCGGGTGAGGCGAAGATCTTGGGCATGCGGGGGTGACTCTCTTCTCGGTGAGTGCTCTGGGGCGGTTACGCCAGCGAGACGGTGCCGGTGATGCCGGGCACGGCTCCCGGGAGGCCCGCCTCCAGCGCGACCGTGCCGCCGTCGGGCATGCCGCGCACCTCGAAGGCGTGCGGCGCGAACAGGGGCGCCTTCGCCCGGAAGGAGAAGGCCGTGACAGTGCGCTCCGGGGCGTTGCGGCGCGGCAGTTCGAGGAGGGACAGGGCGAGCAGCGGGCCGTGCACGACGAGGTCGGGGTAGCCCTCGACGTCGCGTGCGTAGTCGCGGTCGTAGTGGATGCGGTGGGCGTTGTAGGTGAGCGCGCTGAACCGGAAGAGCAGGCTCGGGTCGGGCCGCAGCGTGAACGTCCAGGCGGTGTCCGCCTGTGGCGCCGGCTTCGGTGGGCCTGTTGGGGGGCCTGCCGCCGCTCCCCCGGGCTGCTTGTAGACGATGTCCTGCTCCTCGACGGTGCGGATCTCGCCCTGCACGGAGTACGTATGACGGACCGTCACCAGGAGCAGCAGGCCCGACCCGCCCTCCCGCACGCGCACGGACACGATCTCCGAGCGGCGCGTCACCAGGTCGCCCACGCGCAGCGGTGCGTGGAAGGTGGAGCGGCCGCCGCCGAACATGCGGCGCCGTTCCGGCAGCGGGGGCAGGAAGAGGCCGTCGTGCGGGTGGCCGTCCTCGCCGAGCTCCGCCTGCGCCGGCCGGTCGAGGAGGTACAGCCAGTGCCACAGCGGCGGCAGCGGATCGCCGACGCCGCTCACCACGGGCGGCTGGTCGAACACGGCGGCAAGTGCCTGGGCGGGTGCGGCGGTGAGGAACTCCGTGGTCTCCACCGGCCGCGGCCGCCACTCCGCCTCGATCCGCGCGAACACCTCACGGGCTCCCGCGCCCATCCGGCTCATCGGGCTCGTCCGGCTCATCCGAGGGCCTCCGCCGTCCCGAGCAGGGCCGTGGCCTGGCTGGAGAGGACGCCGCCGTTGCCGTTGACGAGCGCCACGTGCGTGTCCGGCTGCTGCCGGGCCCCGCCCTCGCCCCTCAACTGCCGTACGGCTTCGATGATGAGGAAGATGCCGTACATGCCGGGGTGGCAGTAGGACAGGCCGCCGCCGTTGGTGTTGACGGGCAGTTCGCCGCCGGGCGCGATGCGGCCGCCCGACACGAACGCGCCGCCCTCGCCCTTCGCGCAGAACCCCAAGTCCTCCAGGAACAGCAGGGTGTTGATGGTGAAGGCGTCGTACAGCTCGACGACGTCCACGTCGCTCGGCTTGAGGCCGGCCATCGTGAAGGCGCGGCGCCCCGAGTCGACGGCGGCGGTCGTGGTCAGGTCCGGCATCTGCGACATGGAGCGGTGCCAGGTGGCCTCGCCGCCGCCCAGGAAGTACGCCGGGGTGACCGGCAGGTCCCGGGCGCGCTCGGCGCTCGTGAGGATCACCGCGCCGCCGCCGTCCGTGACCAGGCAGCAGTCCTTCGACGTCAGCGGGTGGCTGATCATCTGCGAGGACAGCACGTCCTCGACGGTGAGCGGGCCCCGTCCGTACGTGAACGCCTTCGGGTTGAGCTGCGCCCAGTCGCGCGCGGCGACGGCGACCTCGGCGAGCTGCTCGCGCGTCGTCCCGTACTCGTACATGTGCCGGGATGCGGCCAGGGCGTACATGGAGACGGGGTAGCGCGGCCGGTAGGCCTCCTCCCACGGCAGCAGTTTGGTCGGGGAGACGAGGCGGCCGCCGTCCGAGCGCTGCGTCGAGCCGTACGCGATGAGGGCGGTGGTGCACAGGCCCGCCTCGATCGCCATGGCCGCGTGCAGCAGGTGGGCGACGAAGGAGCTGCCGCCGACGTTCGTGGAGTCGGCGTAGACCGGACGGATGCCCAGGTACTCGGCGACGTCGAGCGTCGGGAACGGCAGGTAGGAGGAGGCGCAGAAGAAGCCGTCGACGTCGGACTTCTTCAGGCCGGCGTCCTTCAGGGCGCGGGCGGTGGCCTGGCCCATGAGGTCGAAGTGGGTCAGTCCGGGGGCCACGTGGCCGAGGTCGGACTCGGCGACGCCGACGACGGCGACCCGGCCCCGCAGATCGGTGGTGCTCATTCCTGGTCCTCCAGCGGTCGGAAGACGGCCAGCGGCGCGCCGTCCTCCTCGATCACGTCGAGCCGCACCCGTGCCCCGATGGCCACGTCCTCGGGCGCGACGCCCTCGACGCGGCTCATCATGCGGAACCCTTCGTCGACGTCGACGAGGGCCACGTTGTACGGGTCGGTGCCGCGCCGGTGCAGCACGGTCGTCGCGTACACCGCGCCACGGCCCGAACTGGTGCGCCACGCTAGGGATTCGCTGCCGCAGTGCGGGCACAGCACGCGCGGGTAGAACACGGCCGTGTCACAGTCGGCGCAGTGCTGGAAGCGGAGTTCGCCGGCGGCGAGCCCTTCCTCGTACCCGGTCGACGGCGCGCTCATCGGCGGCCTCCGTCGTCGATGCGGTGGCGGGCGACGTGCTGCTTGGCGATGACGTTGCGCTGGATCTCGTTGGTGCCCTCGCCGACGATCATCAGGGGGGCGTCGCGGAAGTAGCGTTCGACGTCGAACTCTGTCGAGTAGCCGTAACCGCCGTGCACCCGGACCGCGTTGAGGGCGATCTCCATGCACACCTCGGACGCGAACAGCTTCGCCATGCCGGCCTCCAGGTCGGCCCGCTCCCCCGCGTCGACGCGGGCGGCGGCGTCGAGGGTGAGCAGCCGGGCCGCGCGGAGCTTGGTGGCGCCGTCGGCGAGGTAGTTGCCGATGGACTGGTGCTGCCAGATGGGCTGTCCGAAGGTGTGGCGCTCCTGGGCGTAGCGCGTCGCGTCGTTCAGGGCCGCCTGTGCGACGCCCAGGGCCCGCGAGGCGACCTGGATGCGGCCGATCTCCAGGCCGCGCATCATCTGCGCGAACCCGGCTCCGGAGTCTCCGCCGAGCACGGCGGTCTCGGGCACCTCGACGTCGTCGAAGACGAGCTCGCAGCTCTCGACGCCCTTGTAGCCGAGCTTCGGCAGGTCCTTGGAGACGACGTAACCGGCGTCCTTCTCCACGAGCAGGATCGAGAAGCCCTTGCCCTGCACCGGTTCGGTGCGGCACAGCAGTGCGACGAGCCCTGCGCGACGCGAGTTGGTGATCCACGTCTTGGAGCCGTTGACGATCCAACTGCCGTCCACGAGCACGGCTTTGGTGCCCATGGCCTGGAGGTCGGAGCCGCCGCCCGGCTCGGTCAGGGCCATCGTCGCGCGCAGCTCGCCGGTCGCCAGGCGCGGCAGGTACGCGGCCTGCTGCTCCGGCGTGCCGAAGGTGCGGATGAGGTACGTGACGACGGAGTGGCCGCCCATGGATCCGGACAGGGACATCCAGCCGCGCGCCAACTCCTGTGCCACGAGGGCGAAGCAGGCCGTCGACACGTCCACGCCGCCGTGCTCGACCGGAGCCAGCAGGCCGAACACGCCGAGCTTCTTCATCTGCTCGATGAGCTTCTCGGGGTAGGTGTTGGCGTGCTCCAGCTCCTGGACCACCGGCAGGACTTCGTTGTCGACGAAGTCGGCGACGACCTCGACGACGGCCCGCTCGTCCTCGGAGAGCCGGGCGATGAGGGGGATCTCGGTCATGGCCATCGGCTACTTCACACCCTTCAGGAGGGCGCGGCCGATGATCAGCTTCTGGATCTCGCTGGTGCCCTCGTAGATTCGGAACAGCCGGGCGTCGCGGTAGCAGCGCTCGACGACGGTGCCGCGCATGTACCCCATGCCGCCGTGGATCTGCACGGCGAGGTCGGCGGCCTTCGACACCATTTCGGAGCAGTACAGCTTGGTCGCGGAGGGGCGCAGCTTGCGGTCCTCCCCCGAGTCGTACTTCTGCGCGGCGTCCAGCACCATGGCCCGCCCGGCGAACACACCCGTCTGGATTTCCGCGAGCATGCCCTGCACGAGCTGGAACTCACCGATGGGACGGCCGCCCTGCTTGCTGGAGGCGGCGTGGGCGACCGACTCCTCCAGGATCCGCTCGGCCATGCCCACGCAGAGCGCGGCGATGTGGATCCGGCCGCGGATCAGGGACTTCATGGCGGCGCCGAACCCGGCGCCCTCCTCGCCCCCGACGAGCGCGGATCTCTCCACCCGTACGTCGTCGAGGAACACCTCGGCGGTCCAGGCGCCGGCCTGGCCGGTCTTGTGGTCCTTGGGGCCGACGGTGACGCCGGGCAGTCCCGCCTCGACGAGGAAGACCGAGATGCCCTTGGTGCCGTACGACTCCTCGCCGGTGCGGGCGAACACGACGAACAGGTCGGCGAGCGGTGCGTTGGTGATGAAGCGCTTGGCGCCGTTGAGGACGTATCCGTCGCCGTCGCGCACGGCGCGCGTGGTGAGCCCGGACGGGTCGGAGCCCGCCTCGGCCTCGGTGAGCGCGAACGAGGCGACCGCGCCCTCGGCGAGCCGGGGCAGCCAGTGCCGCTGCTGCTCCTCGGTGCCCGCGTTGACGAGGACCTTGCCGGCGATGCCGTTGTTCGTGCCGAACATGGAGCGGAAGGCCGGGGTCGTCCAGCCGAACTCGAAGGCCAGCTGCACGTCCTCGTGCAGGCAGGCCCCGAGGCCGCCGTACTCCTCGGGCAGCGTGTACCCGAACAGGCCCATGTCCGCCGCCTTGCGCCGGATGTCCTCCGGTATCGCGTCGGTCTCCTCGATCTCGTCCTCGCGCGGAACGACGTCCTCGCGCACGAGGCGACGCACCGCGTCCCGTACCGCTGTGAAATCGGCGGCGTCCATGGTTCCCGGGTCCTTCCTTGAATGGCCGTACGTGGCCGTGAGTGGCGTCAGAGCAGTTCGAGGACGGTGGCGTTGGCCATGCCGCCGCCCTCGCACATCGACTGCAGGCCGTAGCGGATGCCGTTGTCCTTCATGTGGTGCACGAGCGTCGTCATCAGCCGGGCGCCGGAGCCGCCGAGCGGGTGACCGAGCGCCATGGCGCCGCCGTTGGGGTTCATCCGCTCGTAGTCGGCGCCGGTCTGCCGCTGCCAGCCGAGCGAGACGGAGGCGAACGCCTCGTTGATCTCGTACGCGCCGATCTCGTCGAGGTCGAGCCCCGAGCGCTCGAGCGCCTTGGCGGTGGCGGGGATCGGGCCCTTGAGCATCGTGATCGGGTCGACGCCGGTGACGACGCCGGTGTGGAAGCGGGCGATCGGCGTCCAGCCGTTGCGCAGGGCGATCTCGGTCGTGGTGACGAGCAGGGCGGCCGCGCCGTCCGATATCTGCGAGGCGTTGCCCGCCGAGATGACGCCGTTCTCCTTGAACGGGGTCTTCAGGCCCGCGAGCTTCTCGGCCGTCGTCCCGCGCCGCACGCCCTCGTCGGTGTCGAAGACGGTGCCGTCGGGGAGGGTGACCGGGGTGATCTGGCCCTTGAAGCGGCCCTCGTCGATGGCGCGGGCGGCCCGCTCGTGGGAGTCGGCGGCGTGCTGGTCGAGGTCGGTGCGGGTGAGGCCGAACTCCTCGGCGATCATCTCGGCGCCGATGCCCTGGTTGAACGGGTAGTGGTCGTAGCGCTCGCCGACGAGCGGCCCGTACGGGGCGCCGACCAGGCCGCCGGCCCGCGTGGATCCCATCGGCACCCGGGACATGGATTCGACGCCGCCGGCGACGGCGATGTCGTACTGCCCGGCGATGACTCCGGCGGCGGCCTGGTGCACGGCCTGCTGCGACGATCCGCACTGCCGGTCGACGGTCAGTCCGGGCACGGACTCGGGCCAGCCCGCCGCGAGCACCGCGTAGCGGCCGACGCCGCCCGCCTGCTCGCCGACCTGGGAGACGCAGCCCCAGATGACGTCGTCGACGGTGACCGGGTCGAGGCCGTTGCGCTCGGCGAGGGCCTTCAGGACGTGGGCGGAGAGGTCGACGGGGTGGACGCCCGCGAGGGCGCCGCCCTGCTTGCCCTTGCCGACGGGGGTGCGGACGGCATCGACGATGACCGCGTCACGCATGGTGAACTCCTAAGCTCAGAGGGTGGGTTGAGGTCTAGCGGGGAGCCATGCGGATCGCGCCGTCGAGGCGGATCGTCTCGCCGTTGAGCATCGGGTTGGTGATGATCGCCTCGGCGAGCTGCGCGTACTCGGCGGGCTGTCCGAGCCGGGCCGGGTGCGGCACCTGGGCGCCGAGCGAGTCCTTCGCGTCCTGCGGGAGGCGGCCCAGGAGCGGCGTCTCGAAGAGGCCGGGGGCGATGGTCATGACGCGGATGTTCGTCCGGGCCAGGTCGCGGGCGATCGGCAGCGTCATGCCGACGATGCCGCCCTTCGACGCGGAGTACGAGCACTGCCCGATCTGGCCGTCGAACGCGGCGACGGAGGCGGTGTTGACGATGACGCCGCGGTCGTTGTCGACCGGCTCGCTCGCGCCCATCGCCTGGGCGGCGAGGCGGATCACGTTGAAGGTGCCGATCAGGTTGACCTCGACGACCTTGCGGAATTTGGCCAGGTCGTAGGGGCCCTCCTTGCCGACGGTGCGGCCGGCGCCACCGATGCCCGCGCAGTTGACGGTGATGCGCAGCGGGGCGAGCGCGGTGGCCGCGGCGACGGCGGCGGTGACGTCGGCCTCGCTGGTGACGTCGCCGGGCGCGAACGTCGCACCGATCTCCTTGGCGACGGCGGCGCCGTCGGACGAGGGCAGGTCGAAGACGACGACGTGGGCACCGGCGGCGGCGAGCCGCTCGGCGGTGGCGCGGCCCAGGCCGGAGGCGCCCCCGGTGACGAGGGCGGAGGAGCGGGCGTCGATCTGCATGTCAGAACCCTTCTGCGGAACGGACGTTCAAAGGAGGTGCAGGGGCGAACGGGGCGATCAAGGTGTTCAGGGCGGTCAGGTGTGCGGCTGTTCAGGGCGTTCAGAGGCCGAGCGACTTGGCGATGATCGTCTTCATCACTTCGCTGGTGCCGCCGTAGATCCGGGAGACCCGGGTGTCGGCGTACAGGCGGGCGATCGGGTACTCGGTGACGTAGCCGTAACCGCCGTGCAGCTGGAGGCACTTGTCGATGACGCGGCCCGCGACCTCGGTGCAGAACAGCTTGGCCTTCGCGGCGTCGGCCACCGACAGCTCGCCCACGTCGTGCAGTTCGAGCGCGCGGTCGGCCATCAGCTGCGCGGCCTCGACCTCGGTGGCGCACTCGGCGAGCACGAACTTGGTGTTCTGGAAGTGGGCGACGGGCTTGCCGAAGACGGTGCGCTCGCGGACGTAGTCGGTGGCGAACCGCAGCGCGGCACTCGCGGTGGCGGCGCCGCCGACGGCGATGGTGAGCCGCTCCTGCGCGAGGTTGTGGGAGAGGTACGAGAAGCCCTTGCCCTCATCGCCGAGCAGGTTCTCCACCGGCACCCGCACGTCCACGAAGGACAGCTCGGCGGTGTCGGACGCCTTCAGGCCGATCTTCTGGAGCTTGCGGCCGACGGAGAAGCCCTCGCTCGCCGACTCCACGACGAGGATCGACAGACCGGCCCGCCGGTCGGCCGGGTCGAAGGCCGCCGTACGGGCCACGACGAGGATCAGATCGGCGAGCGCGCCGCCAGTGATGAACGTCTTGGCGCCGTTGAGCACGTAGTGCGTGCCGTCGGCGGACAGCTCGGCCCTGGTCTGGATGTTCGCGAGGTCGGAGCCGGTGCCGGGCTCGGTCATCGCGATGGCCGTCATCAGGTCGCCCGTCGCGAACCCGGGCAGCCAGCGCTCCTTCTGCTCCTGGGTGGCGTACGCCATCAGGTACGGCAGGATCAGGTTCGCGTGCACGGAGTAGTTGCCGAACGAGACCCCGGCCCGCGAGGTCTCCTCCGCGGCGACGGCCGCGAACTTGAAGCTGCTCTCGCCCGCCCCGCCGAACTCCTCCGGCACCTGGATGCCGAGCACGCCCAGCTCGCCGAGCTTGCGGTAGAAGTCGCGCGGCGGGTGCCCCTGCTCCTCCCACTCGTGGTGGACCGGGACGACCTCCTTGGCGATGAAGTCCCGCAGCGTCCGACGGAACGCCTCGTGATCCTCGCTGAACACCGTACGGCGCACGGCAACCTCTCCTCCTGTGATCCGCGGCGCCCGGTCCGGTGTGGCGTGCGTCGCAGACTTCTATCTCGAACGATCGTTAAGTTATGCCTGCACGGCAGGCCCTGTCCAGGGAGACGACGACGGGGTGACCTGCTTCACGCCACGCGCCGCGCCCCTCGGACCACCACCCTCGGGCCGCCGCCCCTCGGAGAGGAACCCCACCGATGACCCCATCGATGACCGCACCCCTGCCCGCGCCCGCCCCGGACCGCGCCCCGCTGGCCGGCCGTACGCTCCTGATGTCCGGCGGCAGCCGCGGCATCGGGCTCGCCATCGCCCTGCGGGCCGCCCGCGACGGCGCCAACGTCGCGCTGCTCGCCAAGACGGACACCCCGCATCCCCGGCTGCCCGGCACCGTGCACACGGCGGCCGCCGAGATCGAGCGGGCCGGTGGCAGGGCCCTGCCGATCGTCGGCGACGTCCGGGACGAGAACGACGTGCGCCGCGCCGTCGCGGCGACCGCCGAACGGTTCGGCGGCATCGACGTCGTGGTGAACAACGCCTCGGCCATCGCGCTGCAGAACCCCGGTGAACTGCCGCTCAAGCGCTACGACTTGATGATGGACGTGAACGTCCGCGGCACCTTCCTGCTCACCTCGTTCGCCCTCCCCCACCTGCGCGACTCACGGCACGCGCACGTCCTCACGCTGTCACCGCCGCTCAACCCGGACGGACGCTGGCTGCGCGAGCACGCACCGTACACGGTCAGCAAGTACGGCATGACGATGCTCACCCTCGGCGTCGCCGAGCAGCACCGGGCCGGGCGCCTGTCCGCCAACTGCCTCTGGCCGGCGACGACCATCGCCACGGCCGCCACGGAGAACCTCCGCGGCGCCGACGAGGCCGCCCGGGTCAGCCGGACACCGCGGATCATGGCGGACGCGGCGCACGCACTGCTGACCCGTCCGGCGGGCGAGGTGACGGGGCAGTGCCTGATCGACGAGGACGTGCTGCGCGGGGAGGGCGTCACGGACTTCGACGGGTACCGCGCCGACCCGCACGGCGACGCGGCGCTGCGCAAGGACATCTTCCTGTAGGCATCCGGCCGCTGCCGGTGGACGTCCGGCCTGCTGCCGGTGGACGTCCGGCCTGCTTCCCGCAAGCAGCAGGCCGCTTCCCGCAGGCATCGAGCCGCTTCCCGTGAGCATCCGGCCGCGGCCCCGTGCCGGGGCCGCACGCCAAAGCCCCTGCCCGCGAGGGTTCTTCGCGGGCAGGGGCTCCGGTCGTCGGGTCAGCGGACGCGCAGCAGGGCCTCCTGCGCGACGGACGCGACGAGCGCGCCGTCACGCGTCCAGAACTCGCCGTGCGCGAGGGTGCGCCCGTCCCCGGCGACCGTGCTGCGGCACACGTAGAGCAGCCACTGGTCGGCCCGGGCCGGCCGGTGGAACCACATGGCGTGGTCGAGCGAGGCCAGGGCCACACCGGCGGGGCGGGGCTCGCCGTAGGGCACCAGGGCCGTCGGGGCGAGCGGGGCGTCGGAGATGTAGGCGAGGACGCAGGCGTGCAGGGCCGGGTCGTCGGGGAGCGTCCCGACGGTGCGGATCCAGGCGTACCGGTCGATGCGTCCGGTGCCGGGGTGCGGGGCGTCGCGGGGCACCTCGCGGTACTCCAGGGAGGCGCGCAGCGGATGGTCGGTCGGCCGGAACGCCCAGCCGTCGCCGAGCCGTTCGGGACCCGGCACGGACGGCATGTCCGGCTGGCGCCAACCCCCGTCGTCCTGGGGCGACTTGAAGGACACGCTCATGGTGAGCGCCTCCTTGCCGCCCTGGACGGCGGTGGTCTGCCGCATGGAGTAGCTGCGGCCGTCGCGCACCACGTCGGTCGTGTAGCGGACGGGGCTCGCGGGCGACAGGGCCCGCAGGAAGTAGGCGTGCAGCGAGTGCACGGCACGGTCGTCGCCGACGGTGCGGTAGGCGGCGGCGAGCGCCTGGGCGAGGGCCGCGCCGCCGTAGCTGCGGGACGGCGCGCGGCCCGCGTGGCAGAACCCCTCGACCACGCCGGGGCCCGCCCCCTCCGCCTCCTGCACGCAGATGTGCTCGCCCTTGCCGAGCGGTCCTGGGCAACGGTCGTCCGGATCCCGCTCGTCCACCACCGCCGGTTCGCCGACCACGATCCCGCTCACCCGCCCATCACTCCCAAGGTCCGAAGGGCCCGCAGGTAGACGGGCCGGTCCACCATCATTCCGGCCACGGTCACGACACCCGCACCGGCCCCCTCGAACGCCTCGCGCACGCTGCGCGCCCAGGCCAGCTCGGCGTCGCCCGGCGCGAACACCCGGTGGGCGACGTCCACCTGTCCGGGGTGGATGCAGAACTTCCCGGCGAAGCCGACGCCGCGCGCCGACTCGGCCTGCGCCGCGAAGAGTTCGAGGTCACGGAAGTCGGCCTCCGGGCCGTCGATGGCGCCGATCCCGGCCGCCGCCGCGGCGTTGGCGATGCGGGCCCGTGCGTAGGCCAGTTCCCGTCCGTCGCGCGTGCGGGACACGCCGAGGGAGGCGGTGTAGTCCTCGGAGCCGAGCGAGACCCCGTCGAGGCGGGGCGAGGCGCGGCAGATCCGTTCGACGTCGGCGAGACCGGCCGCTGACTCGATCCACGCGAGGAGCCGCACCGAGCCCGCGTCGAGCCCGCGCACCGCCTCCAGGTAGTCGAGGTAGTGCCCGACACGGACGAGCGTCCCGGCGTCGTCGGTCTTCGGCAGGTGCAGTCCGTGCAGGCCGGGACGGACCACGGCATCCAGATCCGCCTCCAGGAGGCCGGAGTCGAGCGCGTTGGGGCGCACCCACAGCTCCCGCCCGCGCGCCGGGAACCCGGCCAGCGCACCGGCGACGAGGCGCCGGGCCGCGTCCTTGTCGCCCGCCGCGACCGAGTCCTCCAGGTCGAACGCGATGCCGTCGGCGGGCACGTCCCGCGCCTTGGCGAGGAACCGCTCGCTGCTCCCGGGGACGGACAGCAGGGACCGCGGCACCCGCCGCACCCGACCGGTCACCAGCGTTCACCCCGCACCGGGTCGAGACGGAAGACGGGGATGCCGTCGGAGGCCACCTCGACGACCGACACGGACGCCCCGAACGGGGTGACCGCGCCGCCGGACACACCCTCGACGAGACAGCGCATGCGCACGCCGTCCGCGAGTTCCACGACGGCGACCATCCGCGGGCGCTGCCCCTTGCGGCGCACCTCGACGGCGCTGGAGACCGTGCCGTGGCCGGGGCTGCGCGACCAGCGCAGCTCGGTCGACGAGCAGGTGGGACAGAGCAGCACGGTGCGGAAGACGACCGTCGAGCACCAGGTGCAGCGCTGGAAGCGCAGCTCCGTGTCGGTCGTCGGCGGGCCGATCTTCTGCGCCCGCTGGACGGTTCGCACGTACATGGTGGTACAGCCTTTCCCGGTGCCGCGCGTCAGGCGTGACGCTGCCGCAGCTCCGTCTTGAGGATCTTGCCCGCCGCGGAGACCGGCAGGGCGTCGATGAAGTGGATCTCGCGCACCCGCTGGTAGGGGGCGACGCGCGCGGCCACGAACTCCATGAGCCGCGCGGCGAGTTCGGGCCCGGACGGGTGGCCGGGCCGGGTGACGACGTACGCGACCGGTATCTCCCCGGCCTCCGCGTGCGGCGCGCCGATGACGCTGGCCCCTTCGACCGCGGGGTGTTCGTGGAGGAGGTCCTCCAGGGGCGTCGGGTACACGTTGTACCCCTTGTAGATCAGCATGTCCTTGGCCCGGCCGACGAGGAACAGCCAGCCGTCCTCGTCCAGCCGCCCCAGGTCACCGGTGCGCAGCCAGCCGTCCCGGTACTGCTCGTCGGTCAGATCGCGGTGCCCCTGGTAGCCGTCGGTGATCTGCGGTCCGCGCGCCCACACCTCCCCGGTCCGCCCCGCCGGCAGCACCGGCCCGCAGCCGAGTTCCCTGATCTCGATGTCGGTGTCGAAGAGCGGCGCGCCGACGCTGCCGGTCGGCACGGGTCCTTCGCGCAGCATCGGGTGGGTGGTGAGCGCCATGGTGGCCTCGGTCAGGCCGTACCCCTCGACGATGCAGGCGCGGGGGAACAGCTCGCCGAGCCGGTGCAGTGCGTGTGCATCGATGGGCGCGGCACCGGAGTTGACGATGCGCACCGAGGTGAGGTCGGCGTCCTCGATGCCGGGCAGGGCGAGCAGGGCGTGGAAGAGGCTGGGCGAGCCGGGGAGCATGGTCACCCGGTGCTCCTCGACGAGCCGCACGAACCGGCGCGGCTCGAACCGTCCGGCGAGCACGACGCTCGTCCCCGTGGCCATGCTCACGGACTGGCTGACCAGCCCCATCGCGTGGAACATGGGCGCGAGCGCGACGCCGGTCGACGCACCGATCTCGATCGTGTACGGCGTCCGGGCCTCGGGCACCGGCTCCAGGTGGACACGTCCCCCGGCGTCGACGACGGGCCGGGCGGCGCCCCGCCAGCAGGCCATCTGCAGGACGTTGGCGACCACGTTGCGGTGCAGGACGCGCACCGCCTTGGAGCGGCCCGTGGTGCCGCCGGTGAAGGAGAGGTGGGCGAGGTCGTCCCCGGACACCGCCACGGGGGCGAGTGGCTCGGCGGCCAGCAGGTCCTCCAGGCGGGTGCCGCCCGAATCCGCGCCCGCGCCCGTGTCCGGGTCCGTGCCCGGCGGTGCGGGGGCGGCGTCGGTCGGCGGGACCAGGACGGTGAGCCGGACGCCCGGCACCTCGGCCTCGTCGAGTGCGGCGCGGGTCGCGGGATGCGTGAACACCGCGACGGCGCCCGCCTCCTGGAGCTGGTCGCGCAGCGACTTCGGCGGCAGGGCGGGGTTGACAGGGGTGACGACCGCGCCGGCCAGCAGCACGCCGTAGTACGTGACCGTGAACCAGGCGGAGTTGGGCTGGTGCAGCGCGACCGTGTCGCCGTGCCGTACGCCGCGCTCCCGCAGGCCTGCGGCGACCCGGCACGCCCGGTCGTACAACTCCGCGTACGTCAGAATGAGTTCGCCGTCCCGCAGGGCGAGCCGGTCGGCGTGCCGGTGCGCCGAGCCGGCGAGCAGGTCGCCCAGGGACGCCTCGGGGTAGGGCAGGCTCTCGGGCATTCCTTCGGGCACGTACCGCCTCATCCGACGATTCCCTTCTCGCGCAGCCGGTCGATGTCGTCGTGGGTGAGTCCGGCCACGGCCGTGAGCGCGTCGCCCGTGTGCGCGCCGATGACCGGCGCGGGGGCCGGTTCACCGGCGGGCGTGCCGCTGAACCTGGGGGCGGGCGCGGGTTCCTGTCCGCCGTGGGGGCCGCGGCGGTGGGTGCCGCGGGCGGTGTTGTGCGGGTGCGCGGCGGCCTCGGTGAGCGAGAGGACGGGGGTGACGCACGCGCCCTTCCCGTCGAAGGCCCGCGCCCACTCGTCCCGGGGGCGCGTGGCGAACAGGGCCGTCAGCGCGGACTTCATCGCGGGCCAGGCGGCACGCTCGCGCTGCCGCGCGAACCGTTCGTCGTCGCGCAGTCCGAGGACGTCCAGCAGAGCGGCGTAGAACTGCGGCTCGATGGCCCCGACCGCGACGTGCCCGCCGTCCGCGCAGCGGTAGACGGCATAGAACGGCGCGCCGCCGTCGAGGAGGTTCACCCCCGGCCGGTCCTCCCAGGCGCCCTGGGCCAGGAAGCCGTAGGTCATGGCGAGCAACAGGCCGGTGCCGTCGGTCATCGCGGCGTCGACGACCTGCCCCTCGCCGCTGGTGCGGGCGTGCAGCAGCGCGCTCACGAGCCCCAGGGCGAGCAGCATGCCGCCCCCGCCGAAGTCGCCGACGAGGTTGACCGGCGGCACGGGATCGCCACCGGCGGGCCCGATGGCGTGCAACGCGCCCGCCAAGGCTATGTAGTTGATGTCGTGCCCCGGCTCCTGGGCGAGGGGGCCGTCCTGACCCCAGCCCGTCATCCGCCCGTAGACGAGTGCCGGGTTGGCGGCGAGGCACACGTCGGGGCCCAGCCCGAGGCGCTCCACGGCGCCGGGCCGGAACCCCTCGATGACGGCGTCGGCGCCCGCGATCAACTTCCGTACGGCGTCGGCGCCTTCGGGGTGCTTCAGATCCACGGCGATCGAGGTGCGGCCGCGATGGATCACGGGGTGCCGGGTGGCCCGTCCGGCCTCGGCGGGCCGGTCGACGCGGATCACCTCCGCGCCGAGGTCGGCGAGCAGCATGCCGCAGAACGGGCCGGGGCCGAGCCCGCCCAGCTCGACGACCCGCACTCCGGCCAGCGGTCCGGCGCTCACCGCCCGGTCCAGCGCGGCGCGCGCTTCTCCGCGAAGGCGCGGGGACCTTCCTTCGCGTCGTCGGAGCCGAACACGGGGGCGGTGATCTCGCGCATGCGGACCCATTCCTCGTCGGCGCTCCAGGTGCGGGCCTCGCTGAGGATCTGCTTGGTGGCGCGCACGGCGAGCGGCCCGTTGGCGGCGATGGCGCGCGCCAACTCCAGTGCCCCGTCGAGGGCTTGGCCCGGTGCGGTGAGCCGGTTCACGAGACCGAACCCGTGCGCCCGGCCGGCCTCCAGGAAGTCGCCGGTGAGAGCGATCTCCAGGGCGATCTGCGGCGGGATGCGGCGCGGCAGCCGGAGCAGACCGCCCGCGGCCGCCACGAGGCCGCGCTTGACCTCGGGGATCCCGAAGCGCGCGTCGTCGGCGGCGACGACCAGGTCGCAGGCGAGGACGATCTCGCAGCCGCCGGCCAGGGCGTACCCCTCGACGGCGGCGATCATCGGCTTGCGGGGCGGCGCCTCGGTGATCCCGGCGAGACCACGCCCCTCGACGACCGGGCGCTCCCCCGCGAGGAACGCCTTGAGGTCCATGCCGGAGCAGAACGTGCCGCCCGCACCGGTGATGACGCCGACGACCTGGTCGTCGCGGCGGTCGAGCTCGTCGAGCGCGTCGGCGACGCCCTCGGCGACGGCCCGGTTCACCGCGTTGCGGGCCTCTGGGCGGTTGAGCGTGATGACGGTGATCCCGTCGTCACGGAATTCGGCGAGTACTGCGTCGGCCATGCGGGCTCCCGGCTCAGGTCACGAAGGACGACCACGATCTTTGTCGAACATTCGTTAAGTTACGAGCCCGTACGCGCCCTGTCCACCCTCCGCACCCTGTGATCCACCGCGCACGAGGTCGGTCCGTGGACGTCTCGGGCGAAAAGCCGACCAGGATGCGGCTTCGGTACCGTCCCTGCCTTAGGGGCCTTCGGTGCCTTAGGGGCCTTCAGTGCCTTCGGTGGCTTCGGTGCCTTCGGGCGACCGGCGGACGACGAGGACCGGGCAGTCCGCGTGCTGGAGCAGGGCCTGGCTGACCGAGCCGAGGAGCAGACCGGTGAAGCCGCCCAGCCCCCGGGCGCCCACGACCATCAGCTGGGCCTCGCCGGAGGCCTCGATGAGGACCGGCCGGGCGCGGCCCTCCACCACCCGTTCCTCGACGGCGACGTCGGGGTGGCGGGCGTGGCCGGGTGCGACGGCGTCGGCGAGGGTGCGCTCGCACTCCTCGCGCAGTTTGTCGACGTCGAAGACGAGGGGCGCCATGTCGCCCGGCCACTCCCTGCCCGGGCCGGTCCAGGTGCTCCAGACCTGCACGGCGAGCAGTCCGGTCGCCCGGCGCGCGGCGTGCGCGAACGCCTCGTCGACGGCGGCCTGCGCGTCGCCCGAGCCGTCCACGGCGACCGCCACCGGCCCCTCGGCGGCGGCCCGGCCGCGCAGGACGAGGACGGGACAGTGCGCGTGGGCGGCCAGATGCACCGCGACCGAGCCGATCAGCAGGCCGGTGAAGCCGCCCAGACCTCTGCTGCCGACGACGACCAGGCTCGCGTCGCGCGAACGGGCGGCCAGGATGGTCAGCGGTTCCCCGGTGACCACCTCGCCGCGGATCGCGGACAGCTGCGGCTCCGCGACGCGGGCGTGCTCGACGGCCGCGGCCACGATCTCGTCGGCCTGCTCGCGCAGCCGGTTGGTGGGCTGGCTGATGGGCGCGGCCGCCGTCGGAGCCTTGACCAGCGGCCAGATGAAGGCGTGCACGATCTCCAGGTCCACTCCGCGCAGGCGTGCCTCGCGCGCCGCGGCCGCCACCGCCTCGAGGCTCGACTCGGATCCGTCCGTCCCGACCAGCACTTGGCCTGCCATACGTGAACTCCCTGGTCGCCGTGGCCTCGGTCGCGGCCCCGCTTCGGCCCTCCCACCAGACTGACCCGCACCGCCGCACGCCGCACTTCCGCCGCACGCCGGGGGTGACCGCCGCGCCTCGCCGGGAGATCGAAGAGTCGCCTTCGGGAGCGTCGGCGCGGGGGCATATCTTGACGACCATGCAGTCATACACGATCGGCCAGGCAGCCCGGCTGCTCGGCGTGAGCCCGGACACCGCGCGACGGTGGGCGGACGCGGGGCGCGTGGCGACCCACCGGGACGAGACCGGGAAGCGGCTCATCGACGGGCAGGACCTGGCCGCCTTCTCCGTCGGCCTCGCCAAGGGCGGCACCGGTGACGAGGAGACCTCCTACACCTCGGTCCGCAACGCCTTCCCCGGCATCGTGACCGCGATCAAGCTCGGTGACGTGGCCGCCCAGGTGGAGATCCAGGCGGGCCCGCACCGGCTGGTGTCGCTGCTGACCCGGGAGGCCGTCGAGGAGCTGGGCCTGGAGGTCGGCATGGAGGCCACGGCCCGGGTGAAGTCCACGAACGTCCACATCGACCGGGTCTGAGGGCGCCCCCCCTCTCTCTCCGCGGCCTTCCTCCGCCCCTCCCCTTCCCGCGGGTCAGGTCCAGGCGGAGTAGCCGCCGTTGACCCGTATCGCGGTGATGCCGCTGACGTACCGGGCCCCGCAGCGGTCCTGCGGGAGGACGAGCTGGGGGCCCGCGCTGTCCAGCGGGCTGTCGTCCATGGCGACGGCGAGCAGGACGGGTGCCCGCCCGAAGTCCGGGTCGATCTCGGCCCAGGACAGCAGGGTGCGATGACCGTCCGCGCCGCTGACGGCGATGAGGAAGCGCAGCCGGTCCTTGCGCCGGGCCGGGTCGAACGCCGGCTCCGCCGCCGACAGCACGTCGTGCAGGAGCGGCCCGGTGAACCGGTGGTGCCGGACGCCGCTGGTGGCGCACTCGAACGCCACCGCCGCCGAACGCTGCGGCCGGCTCCGCAGATCGGCCACGGTCAGCCGGGACGGCCGGGCCAGATCGCCGTCGAGCACCACTTCCGCCGTCGCGACGGCAGCCGTACGGGCATGTGCGAGGGAATCGCTCACGGGCTGACACCTCCCCGGGGACCGTACCCGAGCGACGACTCCACTCAAACGCAGATACCAGCCGTCGGAATCTCCAACCCAGCTCATGCGATGCGACAGGAGACTTTCGCCTCGCAGGTGCGGCAGTATGCTCAGCGCAAGCTTTGGCCGAGAGGGAGTAGATCCGTGATGACCCGTACAGTGCGCCGGACCCGCCGGATAGTCCAGGTGACCGGTGTGAGCGCCGCCGCGCTGCTGGCCCTGAGCGCCTGCTCCTCCTCCGACGACTCCGCGTCCGCCGGTTCCGGCTCCTCGGCGTCGGCCTCGGGCAAGCCGTCCGGCACGGTCACCGTCTTCGCGGCGGCCTCGCTCAAGGAGAGCTTCACGACGCTGGGCCGGCAGTTCGAGAAGGCGAACCCGGGCACCAAGGTGACCTTCAGCTTCGGCGGCAGCGACTCGCTGGCCGCGAGCATCACCGGCGGCGCCCCGGCCGACGTGTTCGCCGCCGCCAGCCCCAAGACGATGAAGATCGTCACGGACGCCGGGGGCGCCGCCGGCAGCCCGGCCACCTTCGTCCGCAACCAGCTGGAGATCGCCACCCTGCCGGGCAACCCCGACAAGGTGGACTCGCTCAAGGACCTCACGGACTCCCAGCTGAAGGTGGTGCTCTGCGCGAAGGAGGTGCCGTGCGGCGCCGCCGCGCAGAAGGCACTGGACGCGGGCAAGCTGAAGCTCACGCCGGTCTCCTACGAGCAGGACGTCAAGGCGGCCCTGACGAAGGTGGAGTTGAAGGAGGCCGACGCGGCGGTCGTCTACCAGACCGACGTGAAGGCCGCGGGTGGCAAGGTGGAGGGCGTGAACTTCCCCGAGTCGGCGGACGCCGTCAACGACTACCCGATCGCGCAGCTCAAGGACTCGAAGAACGCGGCTGCCGCCAAGGCGTTCATCGAGCTGGTCCGGTCCGCCGAGGGCCAGAAGGTCCTCACCTCGGCCGGGTTCCTGAAGCCGTGACCTCGCTCGACAAGCCCGACGCCGCGGCCGACACCCTCACGGGCGGGCCGCGGCGTCGCCGTTCCCGCCCCCCGGGACGCACGGGGTCCGGGGGCTTCCGGGGCGCCCCGCTGCCCCTGCTGCTGCCCGCGCTCCTGGGCCTGGCGTTCCTGATCGTGCCGCTGATCGCCCTGCTCGTCCGCACCCCGTGGTCGGACCTGCCCGCCCAGCTGACCAGCGCGGCGGTGTGGCAGGCGCTGCGGCTCTCCCTGCTGTGCGCGACGGCGGCGACCGCCGTCAGCCTGGTCATCGGCGTGCCGCTGGCCTGGCTGCTGGCCCGTGTCGAGTTCCCCGGCCGCGGTCTCGTACGGGCCCTGGTGACGCTGCCGTTGGTACTGCCTCCCGTGGTGGGCGGTGTGGCGCTGCTGTCGGCGCTCGGCCGCAACGGCGTCGTCGGGAAGTGGCTGGACGCGTGGTTCGGCATCACCCTGCCCTTCACCACCGCCGGGGTCGTGGTCGCCGAGGCGTTCGTCGCCATGCCGTTCCTCGTGATCAGCGTGGAGGGCACGCTGCGGGCCGCCGATCCGCGCTTCGAGGAGGCGGCCACCACGCTGGGCGCCTCCCGGTTCACCGCGTTCCGGCGGGTCACGCTGCCGCTGATCGCGCCGGGCATCGCGGCGGGCGCGGTGCTCGCCTGGGCCCGGGCGCTCGGCGAGTTCGGCGCGACGATCACCTTCGCCGGCAACTTCCCCGGCCGTACCCAGACCATGCCCCTCGCCGTGTACCTGGCCCTGCAGAGCGACCCGGAGGCCGCGATCGCCCTGAGCCTCGTGCTGCTGGCCGTGTCGATCGCCGTGCTGGCGGGGCTGCGCGACCGTTGGATGACCGCCTCATGACCGATCTCGACAAGACCGATCTGGACAGGACGGCGCACGTCGCCGCCGCCGACGGGACGACCGCCACCGCCGACGGGGAGGGCCTGGACGCCCGTCTCGTGGTCGAGCGGGGCGACTTCCGCCTCGACGTCTCCCTGGCCGTCGCCCCCGGCGAGGTCGTCGCCCTCCTCGGCCCCAACGGCGCGGGCAAGACGACGGCGCTGCGCGCGCTCGCCGGACTGGTCCCGCTGACCGGCGGCCGGCTGCGGCTGGACGGCACGGACCTCGACCGCACCCCGCCCGAGTCCCGCCCGGTCGGCGTCGTCTTCCAGGACTACCTCCTCTTCCCCCACCTGACGGCGCTGGACAACGTCGCCTTCGGCCCGCGCTGCCACGGCGCGACCAAGGCGGCGGCCCGCGCCCAGGCCGCGCGGTGGCTGGACCGGATGGGGCTCGCCGCGCACGCGGGGGCGAAACCCCGCCGGCTCTCCGGCGGCCAGGCCCAGCGCGTCGCCGTGGCCCGCGCGCTGGCCACCCACCCGCGGCTGCTCCTCCTCGACGAGCCGCTGGCCGCGCTCGACGCCCGGACCCGCCTGGAGGTCCGCGCCCAACTCCGGCGTCACCTCGCCGAGTTCGAGGCGGTGGCGGTCCTCGTCACGCACGATCCGCTCGACGCGATGGTCCTCGCCGACCGCCTCGTCGTCATCGAGGACGGCCACGTGGTCCAGGAGGGCACCCCCGGCCACATCGCCCGGCACCCGCGGACGGACTACATCGCCCACCTCATCGGCCTCAACCTGTACCGGGGGCAGGCCGATGGGCACACCGTCCGGCTGGACGGCGGGCCCGCGATCACCACCACCGAGGACCTCACCGGACCGGTCTTCGTCACCTTCCCGCCGACCGCGGTGACCCTGTACCGCGAGCGCCCCAGCGGCACCAGCGCCCGCAACCTCTGGCACTGCGAGGTGGCCGGTCTGGAGACGCACGGCGACCAGATCCGCGCCGACCTCACCGGCGAACTCCCGCTCGCCGCCGGTCTCACGACGGTGGCGGCGGCCGAGCTGGGCCTGCATCCGGGCGCGGAGGTGTGGGCGGCGGTGAAGGCCGCGCAGACCCACGCCTATCCCGCCTGACGTCCGTCGGTTCCGGCCGTCCTCGGACGGCCGGAACCGACGGACGCGAGCGGCCGGACGGACGGACGCGAACGTCCGGCCGGAACCGTCGCACAGGCTCTAGGGTGAACCGCACAGCAAGCCGGAATTCCGGCATTTCACCCCACCCTCGTGAGGCGTTCCCATGAGCCTGAGCATCCGCAACCAGATCCCCGGCACCGTCACCGCGGTCACCACTGGCGAGGCCATGGCGACGGTCCGGGTCCGCCTCGACGGCGGCCGCGACCTCACCTCCGCCATCACCGTGGACGCCGTCAAGGAACTCGGTCTCGCCGAGGGGTCCGCCGTGCGCGCCCTGGTCAAGTCGACGGAGGTCTCCCTCGCCACGGGTTCCGTGGAGGGGCTCTCCATCCGCAACCGGCTGCCCGGCACCGTCAGCGACATCGCCGCCGGCGCCGCCATGGCGGCCGTCCGGGTCGCCGTCGAGGGCGGCGAGCTGACCGCCGCGATCACCAGGGACGCCGTCACGGAACTCGGCCTGGCCGTCGGCTCCCCGGTCACCGCGCTGATCAAGGCGACTGAGGTGTCGCTCACCACCGGCTGACCGGCCACCGGGGCGCCGCAAGGGATTCCGCTTCCCGCGCAGCGTCCCGGGGTCTCACATGGTGAGCCGCTCCTGCCTGGCATGCTGGTCGAGGTGTTTACATGCGCGTAACACTAATCTTGTCCCGCGCACGGCAATGGCGCCGAGCGCTCGTCGATGGACCGGAACCTGGGTCGCCGCACCCCTCCCGGATCCGGTGGTAGCCGCGCCAGAAAGGCCTTCTGTGACGACGCGATCCGACATGCAGAACATACTCGGCAGGACCCTCGCCGAGATCGAGCAGCGCAACCCGGCCCAGCCGGAGTTCCACCAGGCCGTCCACGAGGTCCTGGAGACCCTGGCGCCGGTGCTCGCGGCCCGCCCCGAGTACGCCGAGGCGGGACTCGTGGAGCGGCTGTGCGAGCCCGAGCGGCAGGTCATGTTCCGGGTGCCGTGGCAGGACGACCGCGGACGGGTGCAGGTCAACCGCGGCTTCCGGGTGGAGTTCAACAGCGCGCTCGGCCCGTACAAGGGCGGCCTGCGCTTCCACTCGTCGGTGAACCTCGGCGTCATCAAGTTCCTGGGCTTCGAGCAGATCTTCAAGAACGCGCTGACCGGTCTCGGCATCGGCGGCGGCAAGGGCGGCAGCGACTTCGACCCGCACGGGCGCAGCGACGCCGAGGTGATGCGCTTCTGCCAGTCCTTCATGACGGAGCTGTACCGGCACATCGGTGAGCACACCGACGTGCCGGCGGGCGACATCGGCGTCGGCGGGCGGGAGATCGGCTACCTCTTCGGCCAGTACCGGCGGATCACCAACCGCTGGGAGGCCGGCGTCCTCACCGGCAAGGGCCAGGGCTGGGGCGGCTCGCTGATCCGCCCGGAGGCGACCGGGTACGGCAACGTGCTGTTCGCCGAGGCGATGCTGCGCGAGCACGGCGAGGACCTGGAGGGGCAGACGGTGGTCGTGTCGGGCTCCGGCAACGTCGCGATCTACACCATCGAGAAGCTGCACGCCCTGGGCGCGAACCCGGTGACGTGCTCGGACTCCTCCGGCTACGTCGTGGACGAGAAGGGCATCGACCTCGACCTGCTCAAGCAGATCAAGGAGGTCGAGCGGGGCCGCGTCGACGCGTACGCCGAGCGCCGCGGCGCCTCCGCCCGCTTCGTGCGCGGCGGTCGCGTCTGGGAGGTGCCCGCCGACGTGGCGCTGCCGTCCGCCACGCAGAACGAGCTGACCGAGGACGACGCCACCACGCTGATCCGCAACGGCGTGAAGGCGGTCTCCGAGGGCGCGAACATGCCGACGACCCCCGCGGCCGTCCACCTGTTCCAGCAGGCGGGCGTCGCCTTCGGCCCCGGCAAGGCGGCCAACGCGGGCGGTGTCGCGGTCAGCGCGCTCGAGATGGCGCAGAACCACGCCCGGATCTCCTGGCCCGCGCAGCGCGTCGAGGACGAGCTGGCGCACATCATGAAGGACATCCACGCCACCTGCCACGAGACCGCCGAGCGCTACGGAGCCCCCGGCGACTACGTGACGGGCGCGAACATCGCGGGCTTCGAGCGGGTCGCCGACGCGATGCTGGCGCAGGGCGTCATCTGACGCGGGGCGCCCCGTGATCCCGTCGCCGTGGCGCCGCCGTCACGGTGGCGGCCCGCGGCCCTGCGATCGTCGGCAGGGCCGTGGCGCCGTCCCACGCCTCCCGCTGGGTTCACCGGGGGGCGTGGGTGGACGACCCATGACGCTGCGCCGATGCGGGCGGCCGGGACGGCCGGCTACTCCGCGCTCGTGTCCCGGACCATGTGCAGGGAAAGTCCCGAAGCCACCGTCCCCGCCATGGCGGCGAGCGCCGCGATGGCCCAGGCGAGCGGGCCGAGAGGGGTGCAGCCGAAGAACTGGCTGACCCCCGGGGTCTGGACGACGGCGGCCAGAGCGGCGGCCGACCCCAGGGCGGCCGTGACGACCGTCGGACTCTTCGGTGCGGTCACCAGGGTCTGACCCAGCTGGGCGCCCACGAGGGCGAGCAGGGCCACGGTGCGCGCCCGGGCCGCGCGGCCGCTGGACCGGGCCACCAGCCACCCCGCGAGCGCCGCCAGCGCGGTGGCGCCGGCACGCACCCCGGTCTCCCGTGCGAGTGCGGCCCCCAGCGAGATGTCGGGGCCTTCACGCAGGGAGCCCTCGGCCAGGGTGCCGCGTGGGGTGCGGGTGGCGACCGCCACGGCCGGCGCGAGGTCGGTGAACAGGTTCACCAGCAGCAACTGCCGTGCGGTGAGCGGCGACTGGCCGGTGAGTGCCGCGGCGCTCACGGCGAACGCGATCTCCCCGAGGTTGCCGCCGACGAGGACGGCCAGGGCCTGGCGCACCGTCACCCACAGCGCGCGGCCCTCGACCAGGGTGGCGAGGACGGGTTCGAGGCGGCCGTTGGTCACCACCAGGTCGGCTGCCGCGCGGGCGGCCGGGGTGGCGCGGTGGCCGAAGGCGATTCCGACGTCGGCCAGCCGGATGGCGGGTGCGTCGTTGGCGCCGTCACCGGTCATGGCGACCGTGTGGCCCATGCTCTGGAAGGCCTGCACGACGCGGACCTTGTGGTGCGGTGTCGCGCGGGCCACCACGCCGACGGTGGGGAGCAGCGCGGTGAGCTTGTCGTCGTCGAGGTCGTCGAGATCGGCGCCGCTCACGACGGTGTGCCCGTCGACGACGCCGAGTTCACGGGCGATCGCCTCGGCGGTGTCGGGGTGGTCCCCGGTGATCATGACGATGTGCACGCCCGCCTTCGTGAGGCGGCGGATCAGCCCCTGGGCGCTGCCGCGCACCTGGTCCACCAGGACCAGGAAGCCGAGGAAGTCCAGGCCGGTGACGTCCTCGTCGGTCAGTTCGGTGTCGTCCGGTGCCGGTCCGGCCCCGGCGGGCGCCCGTCGTTCGGCGACGGCCAGGACGCGATGGCCGGCCGCGGCCAGCTGTTGTCCCTCGGCCAGCACCGCCCGGCGGCCCGCCCGGTTCAGGGCCCGACCGTCCCGGGTGGCGCACAGGTCCACGACCTGCTCGGGTGCGCCCTTGACCGACAGCAGGCGCCCGTCCCGGCTGCGGCCCAGAGCCGCGTGGAAGCCACGGCTCGGCTCGAAGGGGAGGGTGGCGGTGAGCTTCCAGCCGGGCGCTGCCGTGTCGCGGCGGACACCCGCGTCCCGGAGCGCCGTGGCGATCGCCTGATCCGTGACGTGGGTGAGTCGGCGGCTGCCGCGGGCACGCGGTGTGGCGCGCAGTCCGGCGGCCAGGACCGCCCGATGGTGTGCTTCCCCGCTGTCCAGCGGGAGCGTACGGCCCCTGGCGTGCACGGAGACGAGTTCGAGCCGCCCGTGGGTGAGCGTGCCGGTCTTGTCGAAGCACAGGACGTCGGTGCGGCCGGCCGCCTCGATGGTCCGGGCGTCGCGCACCAGGACCCCGTGCTCGGCGAGACGGCGGGCGGCGGCCAACTGGGCGGCCGTGACGAGGAAGGGCAGCCCCTCCGGCACGCTGGCCACGGCGAGGCCGACGGCCGCGCCGATG
This sequence comes from Streptomyces sp. KL116D, assembly GCF_030766975.1. Classification (NCBI taxonomy): domain Bacteria; kingdom Bacillati; phylum Actinomycetota; class Actinomycetes; order Kitasatosporales; family Streptomycetaceae; genus Streptomyces; species Streptomyces sp. KL116D. The sequence goes on from NZ_JASERH010000040.1 coordinate 143,470, forward strand.
GTCTCGCGGACCGGACGGCCGCGGAACAGTCCCGCCGCCACCACGGCACCGGCCGAGGCGAGCGCCGCGGGAAGTGCCGCCCGGGTGATCTGGCCGAGGCGGTGCTCCACCCCGGTCCGCGGTGCGTCGGCGGCGGCGAGCCGGGCGCCGCGCCCCGCCTCGGTGGCCTCGCCGGTGGCGACGGCGACCGCACGGGCGTGCCCCGCCGCGAGTGTCGTGCCCTCGTACACCATGGACGTGCGCTCGGCGGGGTGGTGGGCGAGGACGGGTGCGGTGGACTTGCTCACCGGGAGCGACTCCCCCGTCAGCGCCGACTCGTCGGCCTCCACCCCGTCGGCCGTCAGCAGCCGGCAGTCCGCCGGGACGACATCGCCCGCGTGCAGGACCACGACGTCCCCGACGACCAGCCCTTCGGCGGCCAGCTCCGTCTCCGCGCCGTCGCGCACGGCCCGGGCCGGGATCACCGCGCGGTGGTACAGGCGGGCCGCCGTGCGGTCGGCCAGATAGCGCTGGGTGCCGCCGATCAGGCCCGACACGGCGGTCACGGCCAGGATCATCGACGCGTCCAGGACTGCCCCCACGGCGGCGGACAGCGCGGCGCCGCCGACGAGGACCGGGGTGAGCGGATTGGCCGTCTCGGTGACGAACGCCCGCGTGAGCGACGGGCGCGGGGCCGCACGCCCGGACCGCCGGGTGCGGGCCTTCACCTGATCGGCCGTCAGGCCCTCGGCGCGGCTGCCGGTCCTGGCGAGCACCGTGGCCGGGTCCATCGCGTGCCACGGCCGACGCGCCGCCGACGCCGGAAGGGGCTGCGTCAGCACGCGGGCCGCGGACCACACCCCGGCGCCGAGGCCCACGGCGGCGGCGCCGTTGACGGTCAGCAGGAAGCGGGTGAGCGGGCGGCGTGCCCTCTGCACCGCGGTCATCGCAAGGCCGACCCCGGCCGACGCCTGGGCGAGCCGCACGCCCCAGCCCGACACGGACCTCGCGGGTTTGCAGGCCGCCAGCAGCACGGCCGCCCGCCCGAGGTCCGTACCGACGTGGACGTCCGCGCCCCACGGAGGCTCCCCGGCCTCCCCGGTGACGCCGATCCCCACGTCGGCGGCCGCCAGGGCGTCCCTGCGCCGGGACAGCAACAGCACGCCCGAGCCGTCCTGTTGGGCCGCGCGCACCGACGCGACGAGCCGCTCACCGCCCTCGACCGCCTCCTCCCCGCGCCGGCCCCCGGGCGGTTCCGAGTCGCCCGGAGTGACCAGCACCGTGAGTCCGGAGCGCTCGGCGGCGGCGATCAGGGTGCTCGACGCCTCGTCCACCTCGGGCACCACACCGACCAGTGCGAGCAACCGGCCGTCGCGCACCAGGCCGAGTATCCGGCGTGCGCCGTTCCGCTCCAGTCGTGCGCGCGCATCGGTGTAGGCCGCGTACGCCGTGGCGCTCGTGGTCGGCTCCGGTGACGGGCAGCGCTCCATCGGTTCCAGGCGCCACGGTCCGTCCTCCCCCACCCGGTCGAGGCGTCCGGGGGTGAACAGCCGGTGGGCGACGGCGGCCAACTCCCCGGCGTCGGCGGTTTCTTCGAGGGGCAGCAGGTCGGTGAGGAGATCGGCCCCCGTCATGAGGGCATCGGTGTCGAGGATCGCCACGTCCACCCGGTCGAGCCGGCGCAGCGCCTCGGGGCGGACGACGAGCGATCCGCTCCTGGACAGTCCCCTGCCCAGCACGCTCGCGAAGGCCTCGCGGGCCAGCCAGGGTGCCTTCGGGATCACCGAGACGACCGCCCGTGCCGCGTGCAGGGGCCGGCCGGTCATCGCCAGCGCCCCGCCGAACGAGGCGGCCGCCACGGTCTCCGCACGGACGGCGTACCGCTCGACCGGACCGGCGCGCAGGGGCACCTCACGGGGCGTTTCGCGCACGCCCGCGGCGGCGAACCGGCCGGCCGAGCCGGTGAGCCGGGACTCCGCCGCCCGCCAGGCGGCCTGGTGCGCGAGCAGTTCCCGCAGGCGCAGGGCATGGCGGGTGGCATCCACACCGATGCCGGGGCCGATCCCGGAGAGGGCGTTGACGCCCGCGCTGAGCAACGCCCTGGCGAATTCGGTGTCGTGCAGGCCGAGACGGCGCTCCACCGAGCCGCGCAGGCCTGGGTGCGCCTCCAGCGCGCTCAGCACCGAGGCGTAGACAGCCGGGATCGGGGGGCGGCCGGCCAGCCGCGCCAGGAGGGCCACCGGCAGTGCGGCCAGGTGGGCGGCGAGCGCCAGCTCGGCTTCCCGTGCCGCCCTGGGGGCCAGCGGGTGGTCGGGGAGGGCGGCGTCCTCGCCGTGCTCACCCTCCACGGCTTCGACGGCTTCGCGCAGCGTCGCCAGCAGCTTGTCCTGTTCGACCGTTCCTTCGACAGCGGCGACGACATGGCCCAGATGACTGTTCACCGCGACCCATCGGACACCGGGCACGGCGCCGAGGCGCTCTTCGAACGCCCTGGTGAGGGAGGGTTCCTGGGACCCCTGCAGCCCTCGTACCGCGATGTGCGCACGCCCGCCGCGGATCCGGACGCGGGAGTCCTGGGCCCCCCGCCGGCCCGCGACGAGCGGCCTGAAGAGCGTGGACAGCCAGGCAGTTCCCGGATTCCCCATCGTGTGGCCCACCTTCCCGCCGTCCCCCGGCCGAGAGGTGTGTATCGTCCCGCACAGGTGCCCCCGGGACACGGTCGCATTCCAGACTTCGCCCCCTGCCGTCCGGACGAACCGGAATGCGGGTGTGGCCGGGACGGGCACGGGTACGCACAGCACTCTCAGGCAACGAGACCAGGAGTTGCTATGCCCACTCCAGCGAAGAGCAAGAAGGAGAGCGTCCAGGCTCAACCGGCCTCTCCGCCGACCGAATCCGAACGGGCCGAGGCCCACGAGCACGACCAGAACCTGGCTGTGCACACGCTGAACGCCAAGGTGCCCATTCCCTACTTCACACCGGGCGACCTCGCCAGCAACACGCGTGTCGTCACCGGCTGGCTGCCTTCGCCGCCGCACTCGAAGGACCTGATCTACTACGGCGGCCTCGGGGCCCTCGCGATCGTCGGGGCCCTCGAGTGGCCGGTGGCCCTGGCCGTCGCCGGGGCGACTTGGATGATCTGCGAGACACAGGAAGAACGCACCCGCCGACCGGAACCCGCACCCGAACCGGAAGCCGGTCCGCCTGCGTCGATGGGCACGGGGAGCTGAGTGAAGGGAGCCCCGTGCGGGGCGGCGCGGCCCGCGCCGCCCCGCACGGGCTTGTCAGGCGGTCGCCGGACCCGCCTGCCGTGACCGCGTGTACGCCGCGTACAGCTCGTACACGAGTCGGGAGAGAACCGCCTCGGCCAGCAGCAGGCCGACCTTCATCAACAGGGCCTGCAGAAAATTGCCCATGGGAATCACACTCCTGTTCACCGGCCCATGTCCGGTCCTGCCATCAATGCGTGCGGCTTCCGTACCCTCCGCAGGCAGAGTTCAGGTGACAGCCAGGAGAAGTCCGGGCGAACGTGGCGGCGTCGCCCCGGGAGGCGCAGGCCTCAGATCAGTGAGCGGATCGCGCGCTCGAAGTTGTCGACGTGCTCGGCGGCGAGCGCCGCGGCCTTCGGGGCGTCGCCCTCGATGACCGCCCGCAGCATCGGCCCGTGCTCGTGCACGTGCTGGTCGAGGCCGTCGAGGCGGTCGACGAAGAGGCACCAGATGCGGGTGGCCAGGTTGTCGTAGCCGATGAGCGTGGCTTCGAGGTAGGGGTTGTGCGTGACCGCGTAGACGGCTCGGTGGACGGCCATGTCGAGGCGGAGCAGTTCGGTGTCGTCGTCCGTCGTCCCCGGGGCCGGTTCGAGGCGGGCGAGGAATCCGGTCAGCCGCTCCCGGTCGGCGGCCGTGGCGCGGCGGGCGGCGAGGGACGCGGCCAGTGGTTCGAGTTGCTGTCGCACCTCGGAGATGTGGCCGAGATCCGCGATCTGCACTTCGGTGGCGAAGGTGCCGCGCCGCGGGTAGGCGACGATCAGCCGCTCGGTCTCCAGCCGTTTCAGGGCCTCGCGCACGGGAGTGCGGCCGAGTCCCAGCTCCTCGGCCAGGCGGGCGTCGTGCACCGGGGCGCCGGGGCGGATCCGCAGGGTGACGAGCTGGTCGGTGATCGCCCGGTACGCCTGCTCGGCGAGCGTCGCCCCGCTCGCCGGCCCGTCGGCGGCTAGGTCAGCGGCGGTGCCAGCGGCCATGCGAGTCTCCCTTGGAACGCCCCGGGTCGGGCGGCAACTGTAGCGTAGGACCCTTTTGATATATCAGTTACCGGTCAGGCCCGCCTTCCCTCCCCCACCCCCGTTGACGGGCCGTGCGGCGCCCGCTAGCGTTCCCGGGACTCGCTGATATATCAGTGCGCCATCAGTCGGCTCTCAAGGAGTCCTCCATGACCCGCGACGCACGCGCCCTGCCCGACCACCCCGACTTCCTGTGGCGCGACGCCGATCCCAAGCCGTCCTACGACGTGGTGATCGTGGGCGGCGGCGGCCACGGTCTCGCCACCGCCTACTACCTCGCCAGGAACCACGGCATCACGAACATCGCCGTGCTGGAGAAGGGATGGCTCGCGGGCGGGAACATGGCCCGCAACACCACGATCATCCGCTCCAACTACCTGTGGGACGAGAGCTCGGGCATCTACGAGCACTCGCTCAAACTGTGGGAGACGCTGGCGGAGGAGCTCGACTATCCGATCCTGTTCAGCCAGCGCGGCGTACTGAACCTGGCGCACGACCTCCAGGACGTCCGCGACAGCAAACGCCGCGTGTACGCGAACCAGTTGAACGGCATCGACGCGGAGTGGCTGGAGCCCGACGAGGTCGCCAAGGTCTGCCCCATCGTCAACGTCAGCCCCGACGTGCGGTATCCCGTGCACGGCGCCACCTACCAGCCGCGCGCCGGCATCGCCAAGCACGACTACGTGGCCTGGGGGTTCGCCCGGCGCGCGGACGCGTACGGCATCGACCTCATCCAGAACTGCGAGGTCACCGGCATCGACGTGAGCGGCGGCCGGGTCACCGGGGTGCGCACCACGCGCGGCCGGATCGCCGCGGGGAAGGTCGCGCTCGCGGCGGCCGGGCACACCTCGGTGCTGGCCGCCATGGTCGGGCTGCGGCTTCCGCTGCAGAGCCATCCGCTGCAGGCCCTCGTCTCGGAGCTGCTCGAACCCGTCCATCCGACGGTCGTGATGTCCAACGCGGTGCACGTGTACGTGTCCCAGGCCCACAAGGGCGAGCTCGTGATGGGCGCCGGCATCGACAGCTACAACGGGTACGGACAGCGCGGCGCCTTCCACATCATCGAGCGGCAGATGGCGGCGGCGCTCGAACTCTTCCCCGTCTTCGCGCGCGCCCACCTGCTGCGCACCTGGGCGGGCATCGTCGACACCACTCCGGACGCCTCGCCCATCGTGGGCCTCACCCCGATCGAGGACCTGTACCTCAACTGCGGCTGGGGCACCGGCGGTTTCAAGGCGACGACCGGGGCGGGCTGGGCCTTCGCCCACACCGTGGCCACCGGGGAACCGCACCCCACCAACGCGCCCTTCACCCTCGACCGGTTCACCACCGGCGCCCTCGTCGACGAGCACGGCGCCGCCGCCGTCGCGCACTGAACCCCTCGCTAGGAGTCAGCCATGCAGCTCATCCCCTGCCCCTGGTGCGGGCCCCGGGAAGAGACCGAGTTCCACTACGGCGGCCAGGCCCACGTGCCCCACCCCGAGGACCCCGCCGCCCTCGACGACGAGCAGTGGGCCGCCTACGTCTTCTTCCGCGACAACCCGAAGGGGCCCTTCGCGGAACGCTGGGCGCACACCGCGGGCTGCCGCCGCTGGTTCAACGCCGTGCGGGACACGGCCAGTCACGCGTTCCTCTCCGTGTATCCCGTCGGCGCCCCGAACCCGCTGGGCGACCGGTCGCGACAGGGCCAGGAGGCCGGCGCATGAGCAGCACTCCCTTCCGGGTGGCGGGCCACGGCCGCGTGGACCGCTCCGCCACCCTCGCGTTCACCTTCGACGGCACGGCGTACACCGGGCACCCCGGCGACACGCTCGCCTCCGCGCTGCTGGCCAACGGCGTCCACCGGGTGGCGACCGGCATCACGTACGGGCGGCCGCGCGGCATCGTGGCCGCCGGTGCCGAGGAGCCCAACGCGCTGGTGCAGATCGAGGCGCCGTTCCCCGAGCCGATGCTCACCGCCACCACCGTCGAGCTGTACGACGGGCTGGTCGCGCGCGGTCTCGGCGGCCGGGGCAGGCTCGCCGCCACGCCCGATCCGGCCCGCTACGACGCCCAGCACCTGCACGCCGAACTCCTGGTGGTCGGCGCGGGACCGGCCGGTCTCGCGGCGGCACTGACCGCCGCGGACACCGGCGCCCGGGTCGTCCTGCTCGACAGCGCACCGGAGTGCGGCGGCAGCCTGCTCGGCACCCGGGAGCACATCGACGGCCGCCCCGCCCAGGAGTGGGTGGACGCGGCGACCCGGCGCCTGGCCGCCGCCCCGAACGTCACGCTCCTCACCCGCACCACCGCCTTCGGCCACTACGACGACCACCTCGTCCTGGCCCTGGAGAAGCGCACCGACCACCTGGGCGCCGCCGCCCCGCGGCACCTGGCCCGGCAGCGGGTCCGGCGCATCCGGGCCCGGCAGGTCGTGTACGCGACCGGCGCCACCGAGCGCCCGGTCGCCTTCGACGACAACGACCGGCCCGGCATCATGCTCGCCTCCGCGGCCCGCACCTATCTGCACCGGTACGGCGTCCTCGTCGGCCGCCGGGCCACCGTCTTCACGACGAACGACAGCGCGTACGACGCCGCGCTCGACCTCGCCGACGCGGGCGTCGAGGTGGCGGCGGTCGTCGACGCCAGGCCCACGGTCCCCGGGCGGCTGTCCCGTGCCTGCGCCGAACGCGGCATTCCCGTGCACGCCGGCCATGTCGTCACCGGCACGAGCGGCGTGGACCGCGTCTCGCGCGTCCACGTCGCCGAGCGCGGCGGCCGGGGCGCCCGACGCCATGGCGTCGACTGCGACGTGCTGCTCGTCTCCGGCGGCTGGAACCCGGCCGTGGCCCTGTTCAGCCAGGCGCGCGGCACACTCCGCTACGACGCCGGGCTCGCCACGTTCGTGCCCCGCGGCCCGCTCGCCGCCGTCCGCACGGCCGGCGCCGCGGACGGGCTGCGCACGCTCGGCGCGTGCCTGGCCGACGGCATCGCCGCGGCGACCGCGGCCCTGACCGCCCTCGACATCGCCGTGGCACCGGTGCCCGTACCGGCGGCGGATACCGAACTGCCGCACCCTGCCCTGGAGTTGTGGCGGGTGCCCAGTCCGCGCGACGGCGTGGACGGTGCGGCGCAATTCGTCGACCTGCAGCGCGACGCACTGGTCAGCGACGTGTTCCGGGCGACCGGTGCGGGGCTGCGGTCGGTCGAGCACGTCAAGCGGTTCACCACCGTCGGCACGGCCCACGACCAGGGCCGCACCTCGGGGATCCTCGCCTCGGGCATCGTCGCCGAGGCGCTGGGCACCGACGTGGCGGAGCTCGGCACCACGAGCTTCCGGCCGCCGGTGCAGCCGGTGGCCTTCGCGGCGTTCGCGGGCCGCGACCGGGGCGACCTGTTCGACCCGGTACGGGTGACCGCGCTGCACGCCTGGCACCGGGAGCACGGCGCCCTGTTCGAGGACGTCGGCCAGTGGAAGCGGCCCAGGTACTACCCGCTGCCCGGGGAGACCATGGACGACGCCGTGCGGCGCGAGTGCCGGGCGGCGCGCACCGGCGTGGCGATGATGGACGGCTCCACCCTCGGCAAGATCAGCGTGCAGGGGCCGGACGCGGGCCTCTTCCTCGACCGGCTCTACACGAACGTGATGAGCACGCTGAAGCCGGGCCGGATCCGGTACGGCGTGCTGTGCGGCGTCGACGGCATGGTGCTGGACGACGGGACCGTCCTGCGCGTCTCGGACGGCGAGTTCCTCCTCACGACCACCACGGGCAACGCGGCGAAGGTCCTCGAATGGATGGAGGAGTGGCTCCAGACCGAGTGGCCCCAGCTGCGCGTCCACCTCACCTCGGTGACCGAGCACTGGGCCACGATCCCCCTGGTCGGCCCGCGCTCGCGCGACGTGCTCGCCGCCGTGACCGACGGCCTGGACGTGACCGCGGACGCCTTCCCGTTCATGAGCTGGCGCGACACGGTCGTCGCGGGCGTCGGGGCACGGGTGTGCCGGATCAGCTTCTCCGGCGAACTCGCCTACGAGGTCAACGTGCCGTCCTGGTACGCCACGTCGGTCTGGCAGGCGCTGTACGACGCGGGGCGGCCGCTGGGCATCACCCCGTACGGCACGGAGACCATGCACGTGCTGCGCGCCGAGAAGGCGTACCCGATCATCGGGCAGGACACCGACGGCACGGTCACCCCGCAGGACCTCGGCATGAGCTGGGTGGTCTCCAGGAAGAAGAAGGACTTCGTCGGCAGGCGGTCCTTCGACCGGGCGGAGAACCTGCGCGCCGACCGCAAGCAGCTCGTCGCCCTGCTGTCCGTCGACGGGCACACGCTGTTGCCCGAAGGGGCCCAGATCATCGCCACCGAGACGATCCCGGCACCGCCGGTCCCGATGCTCGGGCACGTCACCTCCAGCTACCGCAGCGCCGCCCTGGAGCGCACCTTCGCCCTCGCGCTGCTGCGCTCCGGCAGCGAGCGCGTCGGCGAGACGCTGTACGTGCCGCTGGACGGCCGCACCGTCGCGGTGACGGTCGCCGAACCCGTTCTCTACGACAAGGAGGGCGCCCGCCGTGACGGCTGACAGCTCGCTCCGCCCCGCCCGGACCAGCCCGCTGGCCGCGTGGGACCCGGCCCTCCCGCCGGGCCTGAGCGCCCGCGAAGTCCCGTTCCGCACGCAGCTCACCCTGCGGGCGGCGCCGGGCGGCGCCGCGGCGCGGGCCGTGGCCGAGTACCTCGGTCATCCGCTGCCCAGCCCCTGCACCGCGCACCTGGACGCGGAGGTCGAGGTGCTCTGGCTCGGGCCCGACGAGTGGCTGCTCGTGGCGGCGCCCGACCGTGCCGCGGAGCTGACCGCCGGGCTGCGGGCGGCGATCGGCGACGCGTTCGGCTCGGTCACCGACACGTCGGCGCAGCGCACGGTGCTCGCGCTCGCCGGCGATCTGCTGCCCGACGTCCTCGCGCACGGCTGCGCCCTCGACCTGGGTCCGGGCGCCGCCCCGGCCGGCACCTGCCACACCACGCTGCTCGCGCAGGCAGGTGTCACGCTCGTCGTCCGCGAGGCGGGTCCCCGGCAGGCGTGGCTCCTCGTCAGGTCGTCCTTCGCCGGGTACCTCGCCGCCTGGCTGACCGACGCCTGTGTGGAGTACGGCGCGGGCTGAGACCCGACGACGGCCGGGTCAGGCGAGGAGTTTCGTCTTGGCCCGGCCGAACTCCTCGTCGGACAGGGCACCGGAGCGGTGCAGTTCCGCGAGCCGGGACAGTTCGTCGACGTTCGAAGGCTGCTCGGGATCGCCCGCGGCGGTTTTGCGAATGTAGTCCTTGAACGCGGCTTCCCTCTCCTGGGCCTGCTTGACGTCGCGCTGCCCCATGCCGCGGCCCCGCACGACGACGTAGGCGAGAACTCCCAGGAACGGGAGGAGGATGCAGAAGATCACCCATCCCGCCTTGCCCCAGCCGCTCATCTCGTCGTCGCGGAAGACGTCCGTGACGACGCGGAAGAGCAGGAAGAACCACATGACCCAGAGGAACAGAAACAGCATGGTGAGGAAGACGTCGAGCAGCGGGTAGTCGTCCATGGGTCCCCTTCCGGCATCACCTTGATGGTGGAGTGAAGTATCACTTGTGGTGCGTTTCTCCGCATTTCGGACCCTCGCGGGGCGAGGGTGGCGTCTCGGCGAGCCGGAGCGCGATGATCGCGATGTCGTCCACCAGGTGGTGCGTCCAGTCGCGCACCCCGTCGTCGAGATGGCGGACCAGGTGGTCCGGCGTGCCGTACTCCGCCTCGGCCAGCCGCTCGGCGAGCGGGTAGAACTCGTCGCTCGAGTTCCTCGCCTCGCTCAGTCCGTCGGTGTGCGCCACCAGCGTAGCCTCGGGGCCGAGCCGCAGGGTGTGCGGGGCGATCGGCGAGCCGGCACCCAACGCGCCGAATCCCAGGGGCAGTTGGGCGGGTACGTCGACCTCGGTGACGCCGGAGGGGGTCACCGCGAGGGGCGTCAGATGGCCGCAGTTGACGACCTGGACGCCCGGAGCGGCGCCGTCGTGCTGCAGGAGCAGCGCCGTGGCGAACAGCTCGTCGTCCCCGCGCGCGGCGGCGACCCGCAGCACCTGCCGGTCGAGCCGGGCCGCGAGTTCGCCGAGGTCCTCCGTCTCGTAGGCCTGACTGCGGAAGCAGCCGAGCAGGTCGGTGACCGTGCGGACCGCCTGCAACCCCTTGCCGCGCACGTCGCCTATGAGGATGCGTGTGCCGAACGGGGTGTGCAGGGCCTCCAGGAAGTCGCCGCCGACGCCGGTGTCCGCGGTGGCGGGCCGGTACAGGCTCGCCAGCCGGAGCCGGCCCAGGGTCGTCGGGATGGGATGCAGGACGGCGTGCTGGAGCGTGCGCGCGGTCTGGCTCAGCCGGGCCAGCCGCTCCGACTGCTCGCGGCGCGACCAGACGAGGGCGCCCGCGGCGGCGCCCAGGGCCAGCGCGGCGATCAGGGTGCCCGAGTCGCCGGCGCCGGTGCGCACCAGCAGGTACTGGAGTCCGGCGGCGGTGGCCACGGCCACCGAGACGGCGATCCGCCCGAGGAGCAGCGCCGCGACCGCGAGCACGATCGTGCCGATGCGCAGCAGCTGGCGGGCGTCGGCGGGCAGCGGTGCGCCGTCGATCGCGGCGGCGTACGGCACGGCCTGCGCGGCGGCGGTCCCGAGCAGGATGGAGGCCGGGAGCAGGGCGGCGCTGGTGCCGAGGTGCGTGCGGGGCACGGCCGCGAGGTAGCGCGCCATCTGGGGCGTCGCGGCCAGCATGACGCCGAAGCCGACCACGGCGACCACGACGTATCCGACCGCCAGGGAAACGGACGCGTGGCCGAGGCCCGCCTGCAGCCTGACCAGGCCGAGCGCGGCGAGCGGCAGTCCGAGCGAGGAGCCGGTGACCGGGGAGACCGGGCGGCGGCGCACCAGCAGACAGCCCGCGGCGCCGCCGACGCCGAAGGCCGACAGGACGAAGGCGGCCGACCGCGGGGTGCCGCCCTGCCCCAGGGCGAGCACCGGCAGCGCCACCGCCAGGACGACCTGGGTGAAGCCGAGGGCGAGGCCCACGGTCAGCGTCCCGGCGCACGATCCGTCCGGCAGCACGGGGCAGCGCAGCCGCGCCACGACGAGCGCGAGCGTGGCGGCGACCAGGAGGACGCCGACGCGGACGTCCGACCAGCCCCACAGGGGTGCCAGTTGCAGTGCCGCCGGGGCGAACAGGCCGAACGCGACCAGGCTCAGCGCGCGCAGCCGGTCCGGGACCGGGCGGCGGGTCAGCGGGAAGGGTTCGGGGACGTAGCGCCGCACCAGCAGCAGGGCGGCGCCCGCCGCGACGGCCATGGCCCCGGCCGCGAGCCGCCAGCCGGTCGCGGTCGCCACGCGCGGCGCGAGGTTCACGGCGAGCACGAAGCCCACCGACATCGCGGCCAGCCAGCCGCCCAGCACCTTGCGGATCCGGCCGGGCAGGTACACGGTCGACAGGAGCGCGAGGCAGCTGACGAAGACGGCGGCGAGGGCCATCGAGACGACGATCCGGCCGAGCACGTAGGACCAGGCGTCGAACGCGACGGCGAGCAGCGCGCATCCGCCGGTGAGCACGCCCAAGGACAGCAGCAGTACGGAGCGCCGCCCGCGCAGGTCTCCGACCCGGCCCGCGACCACCAGCGTCAGTACCGCCAGCGAGGTGCCCACGACGCGCGCCCACACCTCGTGCTCGGCGCTGAGGCCCAGCACGGCGCGGATCTGGGGGACGGCGGCCGAGTGCACCGCGGGCGCGACCACGTACAGGGCGGCGACCGCCGCGAGGAGCAGTCCGACCACCCGCAGCGAGCCCCGTCTGCCGTCCGCCGGGTACGCGGGAACGAGTCCCGTGCCGCCACCGGGCACACCGGTGTCCACCATCTGCCGACCTTCCTGCTGATCCCCCTTCCGCGCTCGCTCCTCCACGGCCGGCGCCTCGCGCACCTAATGGGACATATAAGGGTATAACGTCACAGATTCTTCACTGCGGGTGCGGTGCCGGGATCTCCATGCGGAGCGCGAAACCGCCGTCGTCCGTGGGGCCCGCCGCGACGGTGCCACCCAGCAGCGCGGCCCGCTGGCGCAGACCGGTCAGGCCGTGCCGCGCACCGGGGAGACGGAGGGCGGGGCGGTCCGACGGCGGGTTGGTGACCTGCACGTACACGGTGTCCCCGGTCCGTCCGACGCGGATCGTGGCCGGTGCGCCGGGGGCGTGCTTGCGCACGTTGGTCAGGGCCTCCTGGACCGTGCGGTAGACGGCCCGCTGGACCGTGGGCGGCAGCCCTTCGGGCAGCTCGGTGCGCAGGTCGGCCTCGATGTCACCGGCGTCGACCAGTCTGCGCAGATCGGCGAGCGAGGGCTGCGGGGTGAGTTCCGTGGGTCTGCTGCCGGCCGCGCGCAGGACGCCGACCATGTGGCGCAGCTCGTCCAGGGTCTGCACGCCGAGCCGCCGGATGTCGGCCGCGCTCTGTCTCGTCTCCGGATCGCGGGCGCTCATCTGCAGCGCCCCGGCCCGTACGGCGATCAGGCTGACCTGGTGGGAGACGACGTCGTGCATCTCCCTGGCCAGCTGCGCCCGCTCCACGGCGACGACGCTGTCGGCGAGCAGCCGCCGTTCCTTCGCGCGGGAGGCGGTGATCTCCGCGAGCCGCAGGGCCAGTTCGCGCCGGGCCTGCACGAGCTGGCCGAGGAAGACGGGCGCGGCGGCCGTCGCCATGCTGTAGGTCGCCGTGATCAGCTCCGAGCGGTCCGTGAGGTCGAGGAACTCCGGGGTCGGCCACGACCACCAGATGGTGTCGCTGACGGCGAACGCCAGGGCGCAGCCGCCCAGCAGCACGCGGTGCCGGGAGAGCGAGGCGAGCGTGTACAGGGCGATGAGCGGGGCCAGTACCGCGTCCGTGAAGAGGGCGGACGGCAGCGTGAGCAGATAGGTCAGCGCCGGAAACGTGCGGCGCAGCGCGAGCGCGCACACGCCGAGCAGCCCGCAGGCCAGCTGGAATCGGTGGTCCTCGTGGATGTGGACCTGGACGTCCAGCAGCGCGACGAGCACCGGGATCACGCCGAGCAGCACATGGACCAGCCGATGAGGACTCATCCCTCAGCGCCCCTCGGCCGGCGGGGCCGCCTCGCGCAGCAGTCCGGCGCGTTCGGCGAGCAGCGCCGCCTGCACGCGGCTGCCGACCTCCAGTTTGTTCAGCACGGCGCTCACGTGGTCCTTGACGGTCGCGGCGCTGAGGTGCATCCGCTCCGCGATGCCGACGTTGGACAGTCCGTCGGCGACCAGCATCAGGACGGCGCGCTCGCGATCGGTCAGGCGGGCGACCCCGGCGGTGGCCGGGCCGTACGGTTCGGTGTCCAGGAACCCGTCGACGACGGTACGGGTGACCTTCGCCGACAGGACGACGCCGCCCTCCGCCAACGAACGTAGGGAGTAGGGGAGTTGCTCGGGGTCGGTGTCCTTCAGCAGGAATCCGGACGCGCCCTCGCGCAGGGCGGTGGCCACGTACTCGTCCATGTCGAAGGTGGTGAGCATCGCGACGACCGGCGGGTCCGGCAGCCTGCGCAGTTCGGCCAGGACGGTGAGCCCGTCGACGTCCGGCATCCGGATGTCGAGCAGGACCACGTCGGGGCGCGTCTCCCGGGCGGTGCGGACCGCCGAGCCGCCGGACACGGCCGCCACCACGTCGATGTCGTCGACGCACTCCAGGATGTGCCGGAACCCCGTGCGGATCATGGCCTCGTCGTCGACCACCAGAACCCGGATCATCTGTGCTCCGCCTCTCGCCGGACCACCTCTGGACCGTTACGACGGCCGGCGCCCCCGGCCGGTTCCGCCCCGCGGCCGACCCGCCGGGCGGCGGGGGCAACTCCAGCCACCTGCCCGATGGGCCCGGAACCGCGGCGTCCCGATCCTGAGCGTCATGACCCGACAAGCGTCATGGAACGTGTCCACCGCCCCGGCTCCCCCGCCGCCCGTGCCCCCCGTGCCCCCGCGCACGGCGTCGGCCGGGCGGCTCGTCGGCATCGACCTGGCCCGGGGGCTCGCCGTCCTCGGCATGTACGCCGCCCACGTCGGCCCCGATCCGACGATCGGCGGGCCGCTCGGCTCCGTCCTGGAAGTCGCGCGCGGCCGCTCCGCCGCGCTGTTCGCGGTGCTCGCCGGCTTCTCCCTCGTCCTGATCACCGGCCGGCCGCGACCGCGGACCGGGCGGGCCGGCCGGCAGGCCCGGGCCCGGATCGTCATCCGGGCCGTGGTCCTGATGGCGGTGGGCTACGCGCTGACCGCCCTCGACACCGACGTCGACGTGATCCTCTCCTTCTACGGCCTGCTCTTCCTCCTCGTCCTGCCGCTGCGCCGGCTGGGCGTCCGCGCTCTCGCGCTCCTCGCCGCGGCCGCGGCGCTGGTGCTGCCCCAAGTCCTGTACCTGATACGGCAGTCGATCGAGGGCGGAAGCTGGGCGGACGCCGTCGTCGCCCACGATCCGCTCGCCCGTCTGACCGACACGGACGGCGTGCTGGAACTGTTCTTCACCGGCGAGTACCCGGTGCTCACCTGGCTGCCGTTCATGCTCGCGGGCATGGCGCTCGGCCGCCTCGACCTCGGTTCGGCGCGGACCCGGGCGCGGCTGCTCGGCTGCGGTGGCGCGCTGGCCGTAGTCGGCTACGGGGGTTCGTGGCTGGCCCTGCACTCCGTGCCGGGCGCCCTGCCCACGATCGACGCGGCCACCGACGGCGGCTCCGCGTCGACGGCCTGGTGGTCCGACACGGTCGGCTACGTCATCGACCGGACGCCCGCCGACTGGCTGCTCGTCGCGGTGCCGCACAGCCAGACGACGTTCTCCGTCCTCGGCAACACCGGTGTCGCGCTGCTCGTCGTCGCGGCCTGCCTCACGGTCACGTCCCGGATGCCGCGCCTGACCCGGCTGGCCACCCCCGTCACGGCGGTGGGGATGACCGCCCTCAGCGCGTACGTCCTGCACATCCTCGCGATCCGCGTCGTCGGCATGCCGGATGCGACCGGCCCGGCGCTGCTCGCCCTCCTCCTCTTCGCCGGGACGGCGATGGCCGTCGCCACGGCCTGGACCCGGGTGCTGCGGCGCGGACCGTGCGAGTACCTGCTCCACGCCTGCACGCTCCCGGCCCGCCGCGTCAGGTGACCGGCGGTGCCCGCCGCTCAGCGGCGGCCCTTGAGCCGCTCCACGCCCACGACGCCCACGGCGGCGAGGCCGATCTGGATGGCCAGTTCGATCCAGTCGACGCCCTTGGTGTCGGCGACGTCGAAGGCGCCCGCGACGGCCGTGCCGACCAGTGCCGCGAGGACGCCCACCAGGATCGTCCAGAGGATGCCGATGCGCTGGCGGCCGGGAATGGCCAGGCGCCCCAGGATGCCGATCACGATGCCGACCACGATCGCGGTGAAGATGCCGGAGATCTCCATGCCTGTCTGCCTCTCCTTGATCCGGTGCTTCGACACGACTGTCGAGTCACGTGTTCCCTGGCATGGGGGACGCAGTCCCCCGCGCCCGAGTTGAGGCGTTCGCGGCAACCGTCCGAAGGGTGGTCACGGGGCGGGCTTGCGCACGAGGATCTGGAGTCCCGTCGCCTGCCCCCCGTTCATCGTGCGCAGGGGGACGGTTCGGGTGGCGACGGTGTCGAATCCGGTGAGCAGGGTGTCGAGCCACGCACGGGTGTGGTGCCGGCAGACGGCGCCGTCGCTGGTCTCGAACACGCCGTAGGTGCCGAAGCGTTCCGCTTCGGCGCGGTACCGGGTGCGGTTGCGTTCGTCGTCCTGGAGCGGCAGGTCGCTGACGTAGAGGAGTCCGCCGGGCCTGAGCACGCGGTGCAGCTCGGCGATCAGCTGCCGTTGTGCCGCGTCGCCGGGTACGCAGGTCAGCACGGCGAGGAGCAGGGCCACGTCGAACTCGGCGTCGGGGAAGGGCGACCGGGGCGGTGCGTCGAGCGTCGCGAACCGCAGGGCGGGGTGCAGGGCGCGGGCCCGGTCGATCATGCCGGGCGAGGTGTCGACGCCCGTGAGCCGGTCGAAGCCGTGCCGGGCGAGCTCCTCCATGGCGCGGCCGTACCCGCACCCGTAGTCCAGGATCGCGGCGTGCTCACCGGCCGCGCCCGTACCGGCACTCCCGTCGAGCCAGGGCAGGTGGAGCGGGTGCGTGAACGTCTTCGTGGCCGCCACGCCGTCCCAGTAGGGGACCTGGCTGTCGAGGTCGGACATGGTGAGCGCCTCCTCAGGGTGCGGGTCACGGGCCCGGCAGTGGACCGAGGCCCCTCGCGCCCCCGAACTATGCCGGTCCCGGCCCCGGTCCGGCGAGCCTGGCGCGGCGCGGACCGGGGTCCTTCGCCCTTGGCCCGCACCGGCCCCCGCCGCCCGTCGTCGTCAGCCCCGCAGTGCCGACGCGAAGATCCCCGGCAGCTTGGTGAGCCGCGGCGCCGTGGTGAAGTCCGTCAGGCGTTCCAGTGTCGTCCGGGCCGTGCGGTTCGTGACGAAGTACGGAGGGCGCGGCGACAGGGACGGCGAGCCGGTGAACAGGCCGCGGGGCGCGGGGGCGAAGGGGGCCCGCAGCACCGTCTTCTCCACGTCCTCCAGCTGGAAGGCGTTGTGCACGAAGCCGGTGCCGCTGCCGATGTCCTGCCGGGTGTGGCCGGGGAAGGCGCCCCACGGCGTGTAGCCGAGGAGGAAGCCGAACGCGGACCAGCAGTTGACGCCGAGCGTGCCGTAGCGCAGCGCGGCGACGGCCTCGTCGACGGCGGCCCGGTGGGTGCGCTCGGTCCTGGGGTGGACGAGCAGGGTGGCGCCGAGGGTGCCGGGGAGCCGGTCGTTGGCGAACTCCGTGGCGGCGCGCAGGAACGCGGCCGGGTCGGCGCCGGGCAGCCGCACCACTCCGAGCGCGCTGGCGAACACCTCGTCGTGGAGCATCGGGTCGTCCATGCCCTCGATCTCCGGGACGAGGACCCGGCAGCCGTCCGCGCCGAGCACCTCGGCGTCGGCGTGCGCCGCGGCGACCGCGCCGAGCCGGTCCCCTGCGCCCGGGTAGTAGTCGCTGCGCGGCGGGAGTTCGCGCAGCACCCGGCGGATCTCGGCGAGCAGCCGCTCGGTGCCGTCCCAGTCGCGCGGGACGACGAGGATCTGGCTGGCGACGCAGTTGTGGCCGGAGTTGTTCATCTTGCTGGTGACGACGTGCTCGGCCTGGAAGCGGAAGTCGGCGGCGCTCCAGGGCCCGGGCGTCACGATGCAGGGGCTCACGCCGCCCAGTTCGCTGGTGAACGGCTTGGTGGTGAGCGGGGTGTCGTCGCGGCGCCGCTGCTCGGCCTGGTCGTCGGTGCCCCAGACGATGGCGTCGTGGGTGCGGTCGCTGCCGGTGACGTGGAGGGTGTCGATGCCGTCGTGGGTGGTGAGGTAGGCGCCTTCGGCGGCGCCGCCGTCGGCGAACCTGACCCAGCCCCGGTCGACGAACTCGGCGAAGACCTTCTCGAAGTGCGGGCGCAGGTAGGCGTTGACCGGGTTCATCTTGGCGAGGACGACCTGCCCGTCCGCGTAGAGCTTGTGCAGGATGTCGAGCGGGGTGATCGCCGCGACGTTCCCGGCGCCGAGGACGAGCGCCACGACCGGGTCGCCGGCGGCGCCCCGGTACTCCCGCGCCGCGCGCGCCAGGACCTGCTCGCGGGTGGTGCCCGGCAGGGTCCACACCTCGGCGGTGAAGCCGTTCAGGAGGAGGCGGTCGGTGCCGGTGGCGGGGAAGACGTCGACGATCGTGCGGCCGTCGCGGCTGCGCACGGCGCGGGCGTCGATCGGGTCGTGTCCCGCGGCGATGCGGCGCAGCACGTGGAGGTACGCGGTGACGGTCTGGGCGAGCGCCCAGGGTGCGGTGATCCAGTCCTCGGCCGCCCAGGGGGACGTGGCGTCGTAGCCCTTGGCGCGGGCGGCGTCGGCGACCGTCGCCCGGGCTCCGTCGGCGATCCGGGGCAGCATCCGTTCCAGCAGGTCGATCCGCTCGGCCAGGGCGGTGCCGGTCCAGGACGCGGCGTGCTCGCGCAGGTCGGCGACGGCGCGGTCCAGGGCGGTGGTGTCCGGTACTGCCGGTGCGGCGTTCAAGGGTTCAACTCCTGGTGTGGTGGGGGGACTTGTCGGGTTCAGAGGCCGAGCCGGGCGCGGTCCCGCGCCGGGTCGACGAGCAGGAAGGATGCCACGGCGCCGGCGGCGAGCAGTGCTCCCGAGAGCAGGACCGCGTCCTGGTAGCCGAGGGTGCCCCGGGCGTCGACGAGCGCGCCGACGACGGCGGGCGCGGCGAGACCGGCGGCCGTGACCACGGCGTTCATGGCGCCGAGGGCGCCTCCGCTGCGGGACGCCGGGGCGAGTTCGGCCACGGTGGTCGCGGCGACGGTCGCGTACGAGCCGCCGCAGCCGAAGCCGAGGGCGATCAGGACGGTCCTGGCGGGGGCGCCGTCGACCAGGGGGACGGCCAGGCAGCAGAACGCGCCGATCGCGAGGAGCCAGCCGCCGACGTGACCGCGGGCGCGCCGGCTGCCGACGCCGCGCCGCATCAGGCGTCCGGTGATGCCCGCCTGGGCGAGCAGCGCGACGGCGCCGACGGCCCAGGGCGCGATGACGACCGTGCCCGCGGCGTCCGCGGAGTAGTCGAGTGCGTTGCGCAGGTAGGAGGGCAGCCACACCAGCATCAGGGCGACGGTCCAGTAGCTGGTGAAGTAGGCGAGGGTGGCGCCGATCCAGGTGCGGCTCGCGAAGATCTTCCGGTACGGGAGGGCGGGCCCGCCCGTGTCCGGCACACTCGCCCCGCCCGCCCTGTCCGTTCCTGCCGCCCGGTGCCGGCCGTCCGCGCCGAGCAGCGCCCAGGCGACCGCCCAGACGAGGCCCGCCCCGGCGAGCACCCACAGGGCGGCGCGCCAGCCGTGGTGCTGGATCAGCCAGGACAGGCCGGGTGCGGAGACGATGACGCCGAGCGTGACGCCGAGGGTGATCAGGGCGCCCGGCAGATTGCGCCGGTGGTCGGGGAACCAGGCGAGCGTGGCCTGTTGGGCGACGGGGAACGCCGGCCCTTCGGCGGCGCCGAGGAAGACCCGCGAGACGACCAGGACGGCGAGGCCGCCGCCGATCGCGGCCGGCACCTGCGCCACGGACCACAGGACGGCCATCGCCAGCAGCAGCACCTTGGGCGAGACCCGGTCGGCGGCGAGGCCGACGAGGACGGCGGCGACGGAGAAGAGCAGGAAGAACGCGCTGTTGGCGAGGCCGAACTGAGTGGCGCTCAGGTGCAGGTCGGCGCGGATCTCGTCGGCGGCGAGACCCAGCACGGACTTGTCGGCGAAGTTCACCATCATGAAGACCACGAGCAGCCCGGTGACGATCCAGGCGCGGCTGCTGCTGCCGGTGGCCTGCGCGGTCCCGGCGGATTGCGGGGGCACAGTCGGTACCGCGGTCATGGGTCCTCCCGGGACGGATGCGGTGGTGCGTCGAAGATTCGGTGGTGCGTCGAAGATGCGGTGGCGAGCGGAGGGGCGCCGGCGTGCGGGGCGCTGTGGCCCGTGCCCCGCACACCGGCCGGCGGAGCGGTCGGCGAACGGTCAGGCGAGGGGGACGCCCGCGATGGCGATGCGCTCCATCACGCGGCGCTGCGGGAAGTAGTCGTTGATCGCGTAGTGCTGGGTCGCGATGTTGTCCCAGATCGCGACGGAGCCGGGCGTCCAGTGGAAGCGGGTCTGGAACTCGGGGACGCGCGCCTGCAGCACCAGTTCGTCGAGGAGCGCACGGCTCTCGGCGGCGGAGAGGCCGACGACGTGCGTGGTGAACGGCTCGTTCACGTAGAGGGTCTTGCGGCCGGTGCGCGGGTGGCGCACCACGACGGGGTGCTCGACCGGCGGCAGGTCGCCCCGGAAGTGGTCGATCTGCTCCCGCGTCATCGTCGATCCCCAGCTGGGCACCCAGTCGTGGACCGCCGTGAGGTCCTCGATGCGCTCCTTCATGGCGTCGGTGAGGTTGTCGTACGCGGCTGCCATGTCCGCCCACATCGTGTCGCCGCCGGCGGCCGGGACCTCGACCGCGCGCAGCACGGAGCCGAGGGCGGGGGCGGCCATGAAGGAGTGGTCGCTGTGCCAGATGTTCTCGTTGCCGACGGCCGTCGCGTCCTTGGCGAGCCGGGAGACGCCGGCCGTCCCGGCCTTGGGGAAGAACGGGTTGGCCTCCGGCGGGCCCCAGACCGCGGCGAGGTCCACGTGGTGCTGCGGCTCGACGGCGGTCTGGTCGCGGAAGAAGATCACCTTCCACTCCAGGAGCGCCTGGCGCAGCTCCGCGGCGAGTGCGTCGCCGATCGGCGCGGCGAGGTCGACGCCGCCGATCTCGGCGCCGATGTGCGGGGTCAGCGGGGTGACGTCGAGGAGCTGGTACCGCGGGGCCTCGGTGCCCGGGGCGAGGCGCTCCAGGACGCGTCGGCCGTAGTGCATGAGCGGCTTGTCGAGTACGGGCTCGGGGGCGTCTGCGGTGGTCGCGGTGGCGGCCATGGTGGTTCCTCCCAGCTGCGGAGCTAATTACGTAACCGGCAGTATCGATATTGAGATGGGCCGGGGCAAGGGGTTGGGGAGAAGAAGTTTCCGCGGGTGCGCGGCCGCATGGAAAAGCCCCCGCGGCGCGGCGTGAGCCGCATCGCGGGGGCGTGATCGGACGACAGCGCCGCGTAACTGACGACGCGTCACGAAGGGGCGGCGACCGCCCGGCCGACGAGATCCACGACCGAGTCGACGAGCCCCTCGTCCGGCACCCGCTGCTCGCCGACCATCCGGAAGACGAGGGACGCGGCGACGAGCGTGGCGGCGGCGTCCACGTCGACGTCGGGGCGCACGTCGCCGCGGGCGACGCCGCGCTCCAGCAGGTGCCGGGTCTCGGCCATCACGCGGGCGGTGTACGCGCGGTACGCCCCGCGCTCCGAACCCGCCTCCGCCGCCGAGCCGATGACACCGGCGAGCAGCCGGTCGACGCCCGGCCTGCGGTACGCCTCCATGCGCGCGGTCAGCACGGCGCGCAGCTCGGCCCGGAAGTCGCCCATGTCGGGGACGGTCAACGGCCCGATCCGTGATTCGGCGGCGGCGATGATCAGGTCCTGCTTGGTCGACCAGCGCCGGTACATGGCCGGTTTGCTGACGCCCGCGCGGGCCGCGACGGCGTCCATGGTCAGCGAGCCCATGCCGCTCTCGGCGACCAGGTCGACGACGGCGTCGAGAACGGCCCGGGTGACCCGTTCCTCCCGGGGGCGCCCCGGTCCCCTGCGTGCGGACTCCACCTGCTGCTCGGCCATGGCGTGACCCTACGCGGGCGCCGCCCGCCGGGCACGAGGGGCCCCGTCAGCCGGCCAGTTCGGCGCGCAGCACGTGCTTGGTGACCTTCCCGGACGGCGTGCGGGGCAGTTCCGTGCGCAGGGCCAGTTCCCGCGGGATCTTGTAGCGGGCGATCCGTGGCTCCAGCCACTCCCGCAGCCCGGCCAGGTCGAGTGCGGCGTCCGCGCGCGGCACGACGACGGCGACCACGGTCTCGCCCCACTGGGGGTGCGGCCGTCCGACGACGGCGACGTCGAGGACGTCCGGGTGACCGCGCAGGGCACCCTCGACCTCCTGCGACGCGACGTTCTCGCCGCCGGTGATGATCACGTCCTTCATCCGGTCCACGACGGTGACGAAGCCGTCCTCGTCGACCCGTCCCAGGTCGCCGCTGCGGTACCAGTCCCCCGCGAAGACCTCGGCGGTGGCCGCCGGGTCGTCCAGGTAGCCGACCATCCGGGTGTCCGACCGCAGCCAGATCTCGCCGGTCTGCCCGGTTTCCGCGTCGGCCCCGTCCGGCCGCACCACCCGCAGGTCGACGCCCGGCATGCCGCCGCGCCCGATCGAGCCGGCCTTCTCCACCTGCTCGGCCGGGGAGAGCGAGGACCCCACGGGGCCGGTCTCGCTCATCCCGTACACCTGGTGGAACGCGTCCGACCCGTACGCCTTCATCAGCCGGCGGGCCGTGTCGGCGTCCAGCGGCCCCGCTCCGTAGATCCACGCCCGGACGGACGTCAGGTCGAAGTCCGCGAGGTCCGGCACGGCCTGGACCGGCGCGATCAGGGCGATGGGCGCCCCGAACAGGGCGGTGACGCGCTCCCGTTCGACGGTCTCCAGCATGCCGCGGGGCTCGTACTCGCGCTGCAGCACGACCGTGGCGCCGAGCAGCAGCGTGCTCATCGTCCAGTTGTTGAGCGGCGAGGCGTGCCAGATCGGCATGCAGATCAGGAAGCGCTCGTCGCGGTGGAGCGGGATCGAGGCCGCCGTGTAGGTGGCGGCCAGCGCGACGCCCCGGTGGGTGTGGACGCAGCCCTTGGGGGTTCCCGAGGTGCCCGAGGTGTAGAGGATCTGCGCGATGTCGTCGTCCGGGCCGGGCTCGCCGGTCCACGGTTCGGCGCGGGCGACGAGCGACTCGAAGGAGTCATCGGGGCCGTCGCCGGCCGCATCCGGGTGACTGACCAGCCAGCGCACCCGCGCGTCCGCCGCCGTCGCGCGCTCGCCGATCTCGGCGTCGACGACGGCGAGGCGCGCCCCGCAGTGCCGCAGCTGGCGCTCGACCTCGGCCGTCTGCAGCTTGTGGTTGACGGGGACCAGGGTGGCGCCCGCGTACCAGGCACCGAACGCGGCGAACAGGAAGGCCGGGGTGTTGTAGGTCATCACGGCGAGCCGGTCTCCGGGCCCGAGTCCCGCCTCGCGCAGCACGGTCGCGGCACGGCGGGCCGTCGCGGCGAATTCCCGGTAGGTCCACCGCTGTTCGCGGTAGACCACGGCTTCCTTGTCGCCGGCCGAGCGAACAGCGCTGTCCAGCAGGGCACTGAGGTGCATCACGTTCTCCTGACGAGCCGGCCGGTTCGGTGACCGGCCTTGGCGTGAAGTTCTGAATGATGGTTCACTTCATGCATGGCCTACCGCAAGACCCCAGCCGAAATCAGCCGGCTCGATGCCGCCAGGGAGCGTCTCGTCGCCTGCGCCACCGCGGTCGTGGCGGACGTGGGCTGGTCCCAGGCGTCCGTGACCGCCGTCGCGGGCGCGGCCGGCATCGCCGCCGGCTCGGTGTACCAGCACTTCCCGTCCAAGGCGGCGCTCGCCGTGGAGGTGTTCCGGCGCGCCGCGGGCCGCGAGGTGGAGGTGCTCGGCGAGGTGCTGCACGGGCCGGGCGACCCTGTCGAGCGGCTGGCCCGCGGCGTCCAGGTCTTCGCGCGCCGCGCCCTGGAGAACCGGGGCCTGGCCTACGCGCTGCTCGCCGCGCCGACCGAGCCCGCGGTGGGCGCCGAGCGCCTCGACTTCCGGCGCCGCTACCGGGCGCTGTGGGCCGAAGTGGTCCGCGAGGGCGTGGCGGCGGGCCAACTGCCGCCGCAGAACGCGGAGATCACCGCGGCCGCGCTCACCGGCGCGATCGGCGAGGTGCTCGTCGACCCGCTGGGCGCCCCCGCCGCGAGCACCGGCGACGCCCTGCTGACCGACCTCACCACGGCGGCGCTGCGGTGCGCCGGCGCCCCGACCGACTGAATCCCGTCCGCTGCCCCGGAGGAGCCCCATGCCCAGCAACCCCACCGCCGTCACCCACGAAGTGACCAACCAGGCACCGCCGTTGACCGGGCACGACGTCGCCGACGACCCGGTCCTGCTGGAGGGCGTGCGCCGCGAGGGCGCCGAGTGGTGCCTCGACGACCTGCACCGGACCGGCCGCCGCGCGGGCAGCGAGGAGGTGCAGCGCTGGGCCGAGCAGGCCAACACGTACGAGCCGGTGCTGCGCAGCCACGACCGGTACGGCAACCGGATCGACGAGGTCGACTTCCACCCCGCCTACCACGCGCTGATGGACGTGGCGGTGAGCGAGGGCCTGGCGGGCGCCGCCTGGGCGGACGAGCGGGTGGGCGCCCACGTCGCCCGCGCCGCCTCCTTCATGGTGTGGAGCAGCACCGAGGCCGGGCACGGCTGCCCGATCTCCATGACGTACGCCGTCGTCCCCGCGCTGCGCCACTCCCCCGACCTCGCGAAGGTCTACGAGCCGCTGCTGACCAGCCGGGTCTACGAGTCCGGTCTGCGCACGCCCGCCGACAAGCCGGGGCTGCTCGCCGGAATGGGCATGACGGAGAAGCAGGGCGGCACCGACGTCCGCGCCAACACCACGGTCGCCGCCGAACAGGCCGACGGCAGCTGGCGGTTGCGCGGCCACAAGTGGTTCACCAGCGCCCCGATGAACGACCTGTTCCTGGTGCTCGCGCAGGCGCCGGGCGGCCTCTCCTGCTTCCTGGTGCCGCGGGTCCTGCCGGACGGCAGCCGCAACACCTTCCGCATCCAGCGGCTCAAGGACAAGCTCGGCAACCGCTCGAACGCGAGCAGCGAGCCGGAGTTCGACGACACGGTGGCCTGGCTCGTGGGCCCCGAGGGCAAGGGCGTGCGCACCATCATCGACATGGTGACGATGACGCGGCTCGACTGCGTCCTCGGCTCCGCCTCGGGCACCCGCGCCGCCCTCGCGCAGGCCGCCCACCACGCCCGGCACCGCTCGGTGTTCGGCGCCAAGCTCGTCGACCAGCCGCTGATGCGCAACGTGCTGGCCGACCTGAGCCTGGAGTCGGAGGCCGCCACGACGCTCGCGCTGCGCCTGGCCGGTGCCGCGGACCGGGCCCAGCGCGGCGACGCGGGCGAGCGCGCGTTCCTGCGCCTGGCCACCGCCGTCGGCAAGTACTGGGTGTGCAAGCGGCAGCCCGTCGCCGTCGCCGAAGCACTGGAATGCCTCGGTGGCAACGGATATGACGAAGCCTCAGGCATGCCGCGTCTCTACCGGGACGCCCCGCTCAACGGCATCTGGGAGGGCTCGGGCAACGTGAACGCCCTCGACATGCTGCGCGCCCTGGCCCGCGAGCCGGAGTCGCTGGCGGCGTTCCGTGCCGAGATCGAGGCGGCGGCCGGCGCCGACGCGCGGCTCGACACGGCGTGGCGGGAGCTGCAGGGCGAGCTCGTCCTCACCGAGGACGCCCCGCTGCGCGCCCGCCGCGTCATCGAGCGCGCCGCCCTCGTCCTGCAGGGTTCGCTCCTCGTGCGGCACGCCCCGGCCGCCGTCGCCGACGCCTTCTGCGCCTCCCGGCTCGCCGGCGACCGCGGCCAGGCCTTCGGCACGCTGTCCGCCGGGACCGACTTCGCGGCGCTCCTGGACCGGCTGCCCGCCTGACGCACGACGGCCCGGGGCCCGCACGGCGCGTACCGCCGGACGGGCCCCGGCTCAGCTGCGGGACGACTCCTTCACGCTGCACCGGTCCGTGTCCGCCGGACACCAGTGGGTCCGGCCGCCCACCAGATGCAGTTCCAGATCGGCGTCGCGCATGCCGTTGCGGTCGAGGGCCGCGCGCAGCGCGGTGGGCGCGGGCTGGGGCGGCAGGCCCAGGACGCCGATGACCACGATGCCGTTGCGGGCGTCGACGGAGGCGATCTCCCACTGGCCCGCGGCGGCCCACCGCTCGGCGACCGGGCGGGCGTCGGCCGCGAGGGACCGGTCCCGGGCGACCGTCACCGTGCCGGTGGTCAGCGGCACCGCGATCAACACCACCAGCACGATCACCGCCGCCAGCGTGCTGCCGTGGAACCGGCCCACCCGCAGCCCGCCCTCCTGCGCGACGGCCCGCACCCGGTACACCAGGAAGACGACGGTGCCGGTCGCCACGATCGCGGCCACGTTCGTCGCGAAGAGCAGCGCCGACTGCGAGGCGTCGTGGTAACGCCCGACCGTGACGAGCAGCCCGGTCACCGCCAGGGGCGGCACCAGCGAGATGGCGATGGCGACGCCGGGCAGCGTGTCGGAGATGTCGGCGCGGACGAGCGCGAAGGCTCCGACCGTGCCCGTGGCGAGCGCGGCCAGCAGGTCGATCAGCCGGGGGCTGATCCGCGAGGACACCTGACTGTTCGACGCGAAGGCGTCGGGCGGCGCGGCGATCCAGCCCAGCAGCATGCCGATCGCGATCACCGCGAGGGCGCCGCCCAGGACGAGCAGCGCGCACCGCACCACCTGCGCGCGGTCGGCCAGGACCAGGGCGAGGGCGCTGCCCAGGATCGGGGTCATCAGCGGGGCGACGATCATCGCGCCGATGACGGTGGCGGTCGAGTCGCCGACCACGCCGGCGCTCGCGATGACCGCGGCGAGCACCAGCAGTCCCCAGAACCGCGTCGAGCTCGGGCTGCGCGGGTCGCGCTCGATGAAAAGGGTGTCGGCCATCCGCCGCACCGCGACCGCGTCGACCGTCGCCATCCGCATGTCCCTCTCCGTCGCCCCGCGCTGCTCGCCACCACTGCCACCCGGCCACGGCGGTCGCGTTCAGCATCGTCGCGGCCTGGTCACCCCGCCATTCGGGCCGCTCCGAACGGACGGCCGCCCGGAATGCGGGGGCCGGAGCCGGAGGTGATACTTCTCAGCACCGTCCGCGCACCCGGACGTCGTCGCACGAGGCGGCCGTGGTCAGGAGGCGGGATGGCGTGGACGACCCGGCTCAACCGTCTGCGCGACGGCGCCGAGCGGCGCTTCCCCGTGCTCACGGAACTCAGCGGCCGGCTGGTCTCGGGTCAACTGCTCGACTCCGCGACCCGGCTCGCGGCGCAGGCGTTCCTGGCCTCCGTCCCGCTGCTGTTCGCCGTCGCCGCGTTCACCCCGCGCGGCGTGCGGGAACAGCTCCAGGACTCGCTGCGGGCGATGTTCGGCCTCTCCGGCGCGTCGGACCAGGAACTCGCCCAGGTCCTCGGCCACTCCGACGACACCGGGCTGCGGGAGACCAGCGGCGCCGTCGGCGTACTGATCGCCCTGGTCTCCGCGACCAGCTTCAGCCGCGCGATGGCCCGGGTCTGCGAGCGGGCCTGGGCGCTGCCCCGCGCCGCGACCCGGATCGCGGCCTGGCGGTGGGTGGCCTGGCTCCTGACGATGCTGGTGCTGGTCTTCCTCCAGGGCCCGATCCGCACCGGGTTCGGGACGGGCGCCATGCTCGGCGTTCCGCTCTACTTCGTGATGAGCGCGGGCATGTGGCTGTGGACGCAGCACCTCCTCCTCGCCAAGCGGATCGGCTGGCTGCAACTGCTGCCGGGTGCGCTGCTCGCCGCCGCCGCGACCAGCGCGCTGGCGCTCACCGCCCCGCTGTACATGCCGCGGGCGATCGACCGGGCGCTCGGCGAGTACGGCTCGCTCGGTCTGGTCCTGGCCATGCTGTCGTGGCTGATCGCGGTGTGCGCGGCGGTCACGTTCGCGGTGACGATCGGTGCGGTGCTGGCCCAGGAGCCGCCGCTGAACCGGTTCCTCGTCCCGCGCGACGCGGCCGCCCCGGACCCCGGCGCGCAGGACGTCTCCGCTCAGACGTGAACGCCGCGGGCGTGCAGCCACGGCATCGGGTCGATGCCGGAGCCCAGCTGGGGCGTGACCCGGACCTCGAAGTGGAGGTGCGGACCGCTGACGTTCCCGGTCGCACCCGACAGGCCCAGGGCCGTGCCCGCCGCGACCTCGTCACCGGGCGAGACGCCGATCAGCGAGAGGTGGGCGTACTGCGTGTAGTAGCCGTTCGGATGGCGGACGATGACCTGGTTGCCGAAGCCGTCGCCGCAGCCCACGAAGAGCACGGTGCCCGCGCCGACCGCCCGTACCGTCGTCCCGGTGTCGACGGCGAAGTCCTGCCCGGTGTGGCGGTGCGCCCAGCGGTCGCCGCCCGCGCCGAACCCGGCCGACAGGGGGGCCGGGTCGACGGGCGCCACCCAGGTCCGGTCGGTGGCGGTGCCGAGTCCGGCGACGTCGCCCTGCGCGCAGTCGCCGCGGCTCGCCGGAACGGCCTGCGGCGCCTGCGCCCGCCGCAGTTCCTCCTGCGCCTCGTCCAGGCGCGCCTCGATCTGCGCGCGGGCCGTGGCCCGGCGCGTGGCCTGGACGCGTTGCGCGCCGAGCAGCCGAGCGGCCGTGGCCCGGTCCGCGGCGATCCGGTCCCTGGCCTGCCGTACGCGGTCGGTGAGCTGACCCGCGGCGCGGTCGCCGCGCCCGGCCCGTACCGCGCCGTCGAGGGCCCGTTCGGGCGAGCGCG
>NZ_JASERH010000041.1:0-104770 GCF_030766975.1 Streptomyces sp. KL116D
AGCGAGCCGCCGCGCGCCCGCAGCAGGGCGAGCTCGGACCGCCGCCGGTCCGCGCCCAGACCGCCCGCCATCAGCAGCACGACGCAGGCGACCGTGCCGGTGCCGTACGCGGCGACCGACACCACCGGCGTGATGCCGGCGCTCAGCTCCTCGTACCGGCGGACGACATCGGCGAGACCGGTGCTGACGTCGGTGGTGGGGCTGCCCGTCGCCACCCGCACGGAGAGCAGCCCGGGGCCGCTCGTCGTGTACGCCAACGCTTCCTTCAGGGCGGGCAGTTCACTGGCGGTGAGCGCGGAGGTGGCCGGGGCCAGCTGCCAGTACTGCTCGACGCCGCCGGTGGTGGTCGTGAGCACGGGACCGGCGTCCGGGTGCAGCAGCAGGGCGCCCACCCAGTACCGCTCGGGCGGGACCGTGTCGGTGCTGCGCAGCTGTGCGGTGCGCAGTTGGGGCGCCGCCGACCAGTAGGCGCCCGACGGGTTGCGCGGGACGACGACCCCCGTGATCCGTACGGACGTGGTCCTCGCCTCGGCGTTCGGGATGTGCAGGACCGAGCCCGCCTTGAGGTGCAGGCGCCGCGCGGTCTCCTCGGTGACGGCGGCCTCGACGCGGGTCGCCGTGGCGTCGGCGGCCGGCAGCCGGCCCGAGGTGACCTTCGCGTGCGCGGCGAGCCCGCCCTGCGCGGTCATGGTGAACTCGGCGGGCAGCCCGTACGGCTGGGGCAGGAAGTCGTCCGTGGCGGCCATCGACTCCGGGGTGCGCACCCCGTACGACGACTCGCGCGGGTCCGCCGCGAACGGCGCCTTCAGCGATCCGGTGATCTTCTTCTCCGCGCGGCGGGTGAACGCCTCGCGCAGCTGCCGCGCCCGCTGTTCCGGCGGCAGTTCGATGCCCGGGTCGGTCGTCGTCACGTTCAGCACCATCCGGCCGGCCGCCTCCTCGGCGACGGCGTGCCGCAGCCCCTCGTCCTGGTAGCGGTCGACGGCCCGCGGGAACGCCGCGGCCAGACACGACGTGAGCAGGACGAGCAGGGCCAGCGCGACGGCCGCGCCCGGCGCCGTCCGCAGCCTCGTGCGCACCCAGGGCGCGACGGCCTTCTGCGCGGCGGCCATGCTATTCGCCTCCCTTGGTGCGCAGCGCGACCGTGGCGTCCGGCGGCCGGCGCAGCGCGAGGACCGCGGTGATCAGTACGGGGGTGAGTGCCACGCCCGCGAGCAGCAGCACCACCTGGTTCAGCGGGAGCCGGACCAGGACGTCCGGCACGGGGCGGGTCGCCTCCCCGGTCAGCACGATCAGCGGCACCACGGCCCGCGTCAGGATCGCGCCGAGCGCCGTGCCCACCAGGAGCGTGAGCGCGACCAGGACGCCCTGTTCGGCGGCGACGAGCCGGGCCAGGCGGCGGCGCGAGGTGCCGAGGGCGCCCAGGATGGCGAACTCGGCGCCCCGTTCGCGCAGCGAGCCCGCCGTGTTCACGGCGAAGCCGACCGCCGCGAGCGCGGCCGCCGCCAGGGCCGCCGCGGTGAGCGCCGACTGCGGACCGGCGCCCAGCGGGTCGTCGCGCAGCTCCTCGGCGATCTCCGAGCGCACCACGACCTGCGACGGATCCAGGTCGGGCAGGGCCCGCAGCGCGGCCGCCGCCTTCGCGTCGCCGCCCGGCGCGGTGGACAGCCACCACTCGTTCGGCGCGAGGGGGTCGGTGTTGTCGTCGGACGCGGCGTCGGCGAGCGCCCGGTTCAGGTCGCGCAGGTCGAGCAGGAGCGCGCCGCCGTCCCGGGTGCCCTCCTTCGCCGCGGCCGCCGAGGTGCCCGTCGTGGGCAGCGCCCGGACGCTCCGCACGATCCGCAGCCGCACCGTCGCACCGCCCACGTTCACGTCGACGCGCTGCCCGGTGCGGGTGCCCGCCGACGTCAGATAGCGGTCGGTGGCCACGGCGGCGACCTCGGTGACCTGCGGGCGGGCGGCGTCGAGGTGGACGACGACGCTGGGCGAGGCGCCGTAGGAGGAGTTCTCCGGCAGCACGTACCCGGTGCCGTACTCCATGGCCACGCGGTGGGCCGTCGGGGAGCCGGCGAGCTCCGGCGACCTGGGCGCGTCCTCCATGCTCGCGTCCACCGTGCCCCGGCCGAACAGGGACGTGTTCCAGCGCAGGCCCGCCATGCTCAACGTCCGCCGCGCACCGCCCCGTTCGACGGCGTGGGCGCCTTCGAGGGCGATCCGGTGCTCGGCGCCCCGGCCCACGGTCTGGGTCGTCTCGAAGTCGAGCCCGGTCAGCGTCAGCGGCCCCGCCGCGGGGCCGAGGTCCAGGTCGAGCCGGTGGACGCGGCCGTCCAGCGGCAGATCGCCGGCCTGCTTGCGGTAGGGGAGTCCGTAGCGGTCCTGGAGGGTCACCGACACGGACGTCGTCTCGCCGGGGCCGCGGCTGCCCCGGCCGTCCAGGTTCGTCGCGCGCAACGAGAGCTGGAGGCGGTCGGCGTGCTCGGGCAGCCGGACGCCCGGGTCCGTCCCCGACTTCGGCCGCACCGCGTCGACGACCTGCCGCGGCGACGCGTCCGTGAGGTCGTCGCGCAGCATCAGACCGTCCTTGACGTGCGCCGTGTCGAGCGCGAGGAGCGTGCCCGTCCGGTCACCGCTGAGCGGCACCGACAGACGGTAGCCGGGCGCCGCGTCCCGCACGCCGGGCACGGACGCGTACCGGGCGGCCTGGTCCATGCCGGGTTCCGTGGCCAGGACCCGGACCGGGGCGCCCGAGCGGAAGTCGGCCTGGTCCTCCTGCGAGCGGTCCCACGACGCGCCCTGCCCGATCGCCAGCATGCCCATCGCGACCGCCAGGACGAGCAGCAGCACGGGGCCCGCGCCGCGCATCGGACGCCGGCTGAACTGCCAGCCGGCGAGCGCCACCGGCAGCCCCCGCCCGCTCGCCGCGCGCCGCTCCGCGAGCCGGGCCACCGGCGGCAGCAGCCGCAGCGTGAGCACGGTGCCCGCGAGCAGCGCGAGGGCCGGGGCGACGACGAGCAGCGGATCGATGCCGAGCGCGCCGTCCCGGTCGCTGCTCAGGGCGCCCGAGCCGGACGTCTGCCGGTCCAGCTGCCAGTACGCGACGCCGGCGACGACCAGCAGACCCACGTCGGCCCCGGCCCGCACCGGCGCGGGCAGCGCCCGGGCCCGGCCCTTGTCGGGACCCTGCGCCGTCAGCGCGGGCACGGCCACCGCCAGCGCGCAGCCCACCGCGACCGCCACGGCCACCAGCCACACCGACGCCGAACCGGCGCCCACCTCCAGGCGCAGCCCGATCCGGGACAGCGCGCCCTGCGAGGCGACGAGCCGGGTCAGCGGTCCCGCCAGCAGCGGCGCGCAGACGGCGGCGGGCACCGCGAGCAGCAGCGCCTCCGTCGCCGCGAGCCCGGTGATCCGGGCGCGCGAACCGCCGCGGGCCCGCAACATGCCCGTCTCACCGGCCCGTTCGACACTGAGCAGCCGGGCCACGAGCAGCAGCGTGTACCCGGCGAGCAGTACCAGCTGCAGCGCCACGATCAGCAGCGTCGAGCGGGACACCAGCAGCGCCCGCTCGGCCCGGTCGAGCACGTCCGGCAGGCTGGTGCTCGCCGCGGTCGTGCCCGCGAGCGCCTTGTCGTGCAGCAGGGCACGGGGGCCGGCGCGGGCCGCGTCGCGCAGCGCGTCGATCCGGTCCGTCGTCAGCGTCGAGAAGTCCGCGGAGGCCAGCAGCGCCGAAGGACCGCCGCTGACCCGCCCGTCGAGCACCACCGACGGGTCCGTCATCAGCGGCCCGTACGTCGTGTAGCCGAGCTTCTGCACACCGCGGCCGCCGAGTTCGTCCAGCGTCCAGTACGGGTCCTGCGGCCGGGCCGGGCGGTACACGCCGGTCAGCTCGACGGTGACCTTCGGGCCGCTGAGCCGGTCGGTGAGCGTGAGCCGGTCGCCGGGCTCCAGCTTCAGCTGCTCGGCGGCGACCTGCGGGAGCGCGGCCTCGATCACGGAGTCCTCGCGGGCGCGGGGCAGCCGGCCGGACGTGACCTTCACCTCGGACGGTTCGACCGCCGCGAGCTTCGTCAGGTCGGGCTTGCCGCCGCGGGCCGCGCCCGGCAGTCCGTAGGGGCCGGACTGGACCAGGGACTCGCGGTGCACCGGAAGCCCGTCGAAGGTCCGCCGGGCCCCTTCGTCGAACGCGGCGATGGCTGCTTTTCGCCCTTCCGCCGGGATCTCGGCGCGGAGCACGAGCGCGGTCGTCGCCGTGTCCCTGGTACGCAGTGCGTGGCGCAGCGAGGCGTCACCGATCGCGCCGGAGAACGCGCTGAGCATCGCCAGGACCGACGTGGTGAGCAGGACCGCGAGTACCGCCGCGGTCAGCAGGAGACGATGCGCCCGTACCCGTAGGAGGACAAAACCCCACACCCTCGCCGCCCCCGCATTCCCGTTTCAAGCCTTCCGCCCCCGAAAGTCTGTCCGGATGTTGTCAGAGCGGACCCGGATTGGGGAAGAGGTCTGGACCGGATAGCGGGCCGCGATGCTCGCTCAGCGGTGTCCGGGGGACGTCAGCCCTCGGTGTTCACCATCGACGCGGCGGCGTACGTCAGGTAGTTCCACAGCGTCCGCTCGTGCTCGTCGGACAGCCCGAGCTCGTCCACCGCGACCCGCATGTGCTTCAGCCACGCGTCGTGCGCCGCCCGGTCCACCGCGAACGGGGCGTGCCGCATCCGCAGCCGCGGGTGGCCGCGGTGGTCGCTGTACGTGCGGGGGCCGCCCCAGTACTGCATGAGGAACAGCGCGAACCGCTCCTCGGCGGGGCCCAGGTCCTCCTCCGGGTACATCGGGCGCAGCAGCGGGTCCTGTGCGACGCCCTCGTAGAAGCGGTGCACGAGGCGGCGGAAGGTCTCCTCGCCACCCACCTGCTCGTAGAACGTCTGCTCCTGAAGCGTGTCGCGCGGGATCTCAGTCACCCGTCCATGGTCTCAGACGGGGTGGCGGAGGACTCCGGGCTTAGGACCCGGGAAGGGGCTCGCTGTTTCCGGCCTGCGGCAGCACAGTGGACATATGGGCGCAGAGCACACCGACGCACTGGAGTCACTCGCCGTACGGGCGCGGGCGGCACTCGTGCGCGAGATCGAGGAGAGCGGCGCCTGGGACACCGACCCGCGCTGGCGGGAGGCGTTCGAGACGGTGCCGCGCCATCTCTTCGTGCCGTACTACTTCGTGGGCGTGCCCGGCGGCTACGAGCGGCTGTGGGGCGAGCACCCCGACCCCGAGCGGCGCGAGCGGTGGCTGCGCGGCGCGTACGCCGACCAGCCGCTGGCCACCCGGCTGCGGGACGGCGAACTCGTCTCGTCCAGCAGCCAGCCGTCGCTGATGGCGAAGATGCTGGTGGACCTGGACGTACGGGACGGGGACCGGGTCCTGGAGATCGGCGCGGGCACCGGGTACAACGCGGCGCTGCTCGCGCACCGGCTCGGCGACGACCACGTCACCACCGTCGACCTCGACCCGGAGATCACCGAGTCGGCGCGGGCGCACTGCGCTGCCGCGGGGTACCGGCCGTACGTGGTCACCGGGGACGGGGCGCGGGGGTGTGCCGAGCGGGCCCCGTTCGACCGGATCGTCGCGACGTGTGCGCTGCGCTCGGTGCCGGTGGGGTGGCTCGGGCAGTGCCGGCCCGGGGCGCGGATCCTGGCGCCGCTGTCCACGGGGCTCGTGGCGCTCACCGTGCGGGACGAGTCCTCCGCGGAGGGGCGGTTCCTGCACACGCCCGCGTACTTCGTGGCGTTGCGGGGGGAGGGGGAGCGGGAGGTCGTGCAGCACATCGGGGGGCTGCCCCGGCGGGTGCTGCGGGACGAGCTGTTCCGGTTCCTGCTGACGCTGACGGCGGGGGCGCTCGATCCGCACGAGGCGCTCGCGCTGTGGGAGCGGGAGGGGCGGCCCGTGCGGGAGCGGTTCGGGGTGACCGTGCGTGGGGGCCGGGAGTGGGCCTGGCTGGACGATCCCGGCGGGCCGTACGTGTGGGCTCTCGCGCCGTAGGGGTGTGCCGGCGTGCTGCCGTGCTGGCGGGTGCGGGTGCGGGTGCGGGTGCGGGTGCGGGTGCGGGCCGGTGGGGGCTGGTCGCGCAGTTCCCCGCGCCCCTGAGATGCGCACTGCGTGCGCCATCTCAGGGGCGCCCATGGGGCTGCGGCGAAGCCGCATGCTCCAGGGGCGCGGGGAACTGCGCGAGAAGCCCCACCGGGCCGCAGACCGGAAACGGCCGTGGCCCGGCAGACGGGACGAACCGTCCACCGGGCCGCAGACTGGAAACGGCCGTGGCCCGGTAGACGGGGTGGGCCGGGCGACGGGCCGTGGGCGGAAGTGGAGTGATCTAGTCGCGGCGGATCGTGATGGTCGTCCAGGCGCCGACGTGGACGCGGTCGCCGTCCTGGAGGGGGACCGGGACGAAGGGCTGGATGGGCTCCTCGCCGCCGTTGACCGTCGTGCCGTTCGTCGAGTTCTGGTCGACGACGGCCCACGTACCGTCCGGCTGCTGCACCAGCACCGCGTGCGAGTGCGAGACCCCCGGATCCTCCGGCGGCACCGACAGGTCGATGTCGGGGGTGTCCCCGGTCGAGTGCCGGCGGCGGCCGATCGTGATCTGGTTGCCGGTGAGCCGGCGCTGCTGCTCAGGCGAGTACGCGGGCAGGTTCAGACCCGACGCCTCGGGCCCGCTGCGCTGCATCATCGCCATGAAGTAGTCCCGGTCGGGCCCGATCGTCGCGGACCAGGAGACGGGACCCTGCGCCTGCGGGTAGCCGGGTCCTGGCGGCTGCTGCTGCGGCGGGAAGCCGTGCTGCGGCGGCCCCTCGGGCGCGGTCGACGGCGACGACGGCGGCGAGATCACCCAGTCGTCACCGCCACCCCCGCCGAACGACGGCGAAGGGCCGGGCGGAGGCGGCGGACCCTGCGGGTCCGGGGACTGCGGGTAGTCGGGGAACGGCGGCGGCGCGGGCGGCCCGGGCTGCTGCGGCTGCACGGGCGCCGGCGGCTGCTGCTGGAACGCCTGCGGGACGCCCCCGCCCGTCCCGTTCGCCCCGGGACCCTCGTAGGGCCGCGGCTGGACCGGTCCCGGCGGCTCGTTGCCGAACGGATTCGGCGGGATCGGCTCGGCGGGCCGGTTCATCTGCGAGGGGCGCGAGCCCTGGTACTCGTACGGGTCGGGGCCCTGCGGCGGCTGCTGGAAGCGCAGCGCCGGGTTGGGGCCCTGCGGGCCGCCGGAGGTGTGCGGCAGCGGCGGGTTCGGGGCCGCCGGGGTGTACGACGTCGCCGTGTTCGTGAGGAAGTTCCAGCGGCACTCCTCGCAGAACGGCGCGCCGCCCTCGCGCGGCGTGCGGCACTGCGGGCACAGCTCGGCTCCGCCACCGCCCTGGGGCGCCTGCGGCGCGGGCGGCTGCTGGGGGTAGCCGTAGCCGGCGGCCGGGGGCGGCGGCGGGGGCGGGGGCACGGCACCGGCCATGCGGTGACCGCAGACCTCGCACCAGTCGTCGGAACCCGACTGGTGTCCGTTCGGGCAGGTCGGCATGTCGGCGCTTCCCCCTTTCCTTCGTACGTACTCGTACGTCAGTCTGAGCTGCTGCTTCTCGGTTACTTCTTGACGCGAACCGTCTTGGTGGACCGGGTCTCGAGAGTCATCTCGTCGGCCTCCGCGACCTTCGCCTTCAATCGAACAGTACCTTCCGCGGCATCCACCACGTCCACCACCTTCGAAAGCAGTTTCGCCGTATCCGCGTTTCCGGAGAGCGCCGCGAGCTGCACCGCGCGGCCCAGTTTCGCGGTGGCACCGTCCACGTCACCGGCTTTGCGCGCGTCCAGGCCCTGCTGGATGACCTGGGCGAGCTCCGCCTGGCCCGTGTAGTGGGCGACCTGCGGGTTGATGGACGTAGACGCCGCCATGTCGTCCGTCCAGACCGCGCGGACCAGGCCCTGCGAGAGCGTCTGGGCCGAGCCGTCCGGCTGCGGGATCACCAGGGAGACGCGGGCCGCGAGCATCTCCTGGCCGAGCTCGGCGTTCGGGACCTGGACGCACACGTGGTAGTCGCGGGACTCGTCGCCCCAGGAGCCGGTCGGGTAGTCGCCCGCGCGCGGTCCCGACTCGGTGCGGCGCTCCGTCAACTCCTCGACGGTGGGCGCCACTTGCTTGACGAACTTGATCTCGGAGCCGAGCGGGGTCCACAGCCGCAGCGCCACGTCCGCGACCTCCTTGCCCATCGCCGTCTCCATCATCTGCGTGAAGTCGCCGGCCAGGTGCGCCGGGTCGGCGACGATGTCGGCGGTGCCGAGCAGCGCGGAGGCGATCCCCGTGACCTCCTTCACCTCCCAGTCCGTGCCGACGCCGCGCGCGTCACAGGTGAAGCGGCCCGCGCACGCGTCGAGCGTGGTGCGCAGGTCCTCCGGCGACTCGTGCTCGTTGCGTCCGTCGGTGAGCAGGATGCCGTGCCGCACCGCGGACGCGGGCACGTCGGCGGAGGACAGCAGCCGGTCGGCCAGCCGCAGCCAGGTGCCGATCGCGGTGCCGCCGCCCGCCGACAGCTTGCGCAGCGCCTGCTTGGCCTGCTCCCGGGTGCTCGGGTCGGCGAACGCGACCCGCCCGCCGCCCGGATAGACCTCCTTGGCGACGTGGGTGCCGGCGATCACCGCGAAGCGCACCCCGTCGCGCAGCGTGTCGATCGCGGCGGCCGACGCGTCCCGGGCGCCGCGCATCTTCGTCGGCGGATAGTCCATGGAGCCGGAGCAGTCCACCATCAGCGCCACCGCGGCGTCCGGCCCGCCCCCGGGGCCGTGGAGCTGCGGCGCGCCGACCGCGCCGCCGATGGTGCCGCCGCCGGTGGACGTCACCGTGACGATCGCGTTGACCTCGCGGCCGCCCTCCGGCAGATACTCGTTCTGGTACACCTCGACCGAGAACTGCGGCACGTTCGACTTCGAGAAGTTGGCCATGTTGACAAGTCCCCCCTGCTGTATCGCCACACCGGTACGGCCGTCGGACTACGCCGATCCTGCCCCCGCGGGCGGGACCGGGAACGGCAGCACCGCCACTGTTACGTTGTCGTGGCCCCCGCCGTCCAGGGCGTGACCGACCAGGACCTGGGCGCTGTGCAGCGGCCGCACGGCGGCGTCGGCCGGGACGACCTGCGCCATCTGCTCGGCCGCCTCCGCGTAGTTCCACAGTCCGTCGGTGCACACCACCACGACACCAGGCCGGTCCGGCTTGAAGGAAGCGGTGTGCGGCTCCAGTTCGTACGCGTCCGCGCCGAGCCAGCCGGTGATCGCGTGGGCCCGCTCGTCCGCGTACGCCTCCGCCTCGTTCATCAGGCCCGCCGCCACCATCTGCGCGGCCCACGAGTCGTCCTCGGTGAGCCGGGCGGCCGGCGAGCTGCGGTCGTCCGGCACCCAGTAGGCGCGCGAGTCGCCCACCCAGCCGACGACGAGCAGCTCCTTGGTGATGACCGAACCGACGAACGTGCACGCCGGAGCGTTCTGGTGCGGCTGGTGCTCGCGGGCCGTCGCGGGCTCCTGCGCCAGCGAGTTGACCGCCTCGGCGGCCGCGACGATCGCCTCGTGCATCGCCTGCTGCGGGTGCGTGCCGCGCGGCAGCGACTCATGCAGCGACTCGTTGGCCGCGCGGGACGCGGCGAGCGAGGCGTCGTCGGGCCGGGTCGCCGACGACACCCCGTCGCAGACGATCGCGACGACGGCGGGGGAGCCGTCCGGCAGCGCGGCCGAGGAGATCGCGAACGCGTCCTCGTTGCGGTGGTGCCGCAGGCCCCGGTCGCTGACCGCGGCGACCGCGCCCAACTCCTGCTCCATGTGGTCGCGTTCGCGCGGCTGGGCGTGCCCGCAGTTCTCGCAGTAGCCGTCCGGGTCGACGTGCCCGGCGCGGCACGCCACGCACAGCTTGGTGCCGGACGGCGGGGTGGCCGCCTCCAGCTCCTCCGGCGTCG
Organism: Streptomyces sp. KL116D; assembly: GCF_030766975.1. Taxonomy (NCBI): domain Bacteria; kingdom Bacillati; phylum Actinomycetota; class Actinomycetes; order Kitasatosporales; family Streptomycetaceae; genus Streptomyces; species Streptomyces sp. KL116D. The sequence continues at coordinate 9,972 of NZ_JASERH010000041.1, forward strand.
CGGTGCGCGGATCGGGCGCGGCGAGCTCGAAGTCGCCGCCCTCGGGAGCGTCGTCGAACCGTACGGCGGCGGGCAGTTCGGCCCCGCCGGAGTCCGTGCCCTCCAGGTCGGTCGGCAGGTGGACCGGCGCGGGCGTGTCCGAGCTGTCCAGCTCGGGCGCGTCGGGCCACTCGACGGACGCGGCCTCCGCCGACGCCTCGCCCGCCGTCTCCCCGGCCGCCTCGCCGGCCGTCTCCCCGGCGGCGCCGATGGTCAGCGTCGGGTGGTCGTCCGGCGCGGGCGGCACCGACGACAGGTCGTATCCGCACGCCCCGCAGAAGCGATCGCCCTCGTCGAGCGGCTCCTCGCAACTGGGGCAAGCGGCCAGCTGGTGCGTCTGCGACATCAACTCACACCCACGTCCGGGGGCGGTAACGGTTGGCCCGCTCCACCAGTTCGATCCTCTCCTCGCCCCGCTGAGCGAGCCTGGCCAGTGTCCGGTACGAGCGCTCCAGGCCGAGGCGCAGGCCGCGCTCGTCCAGGTCGTTGCCGAGCACCACCGTGCGTCCGGGGCCGGCCGGCTGACCGGAACCCTGCCTACCGGAGAGTACCCAGTCGAGCGCCGTGCCGAGGACCTCGGTCGACAACTGTTCACGTCGCACGGCGTCGAGACCGAACGCGTCGAGCGCCTCGACCTGCCCGGCGGCGGCCGTCAGATCGCCCAGGAGCGGGTCCCCGTTGAGCACCGCCCCCTCGGCCATCCGCCCGCGCAGCCGGGCCCGTACGGAGGCGACCCGGGCCGCCGTGTAGTGGATCGACGACTCCGGCACCGACTCCAGGGTGCGCACCGCGCCGCCCCGGTCGCCGGCCGCCAACTGCACCCGGGCGAGCCCGAACGCGGCGCTGACGTAGCTCGGATCGGTCGCCCACACGAGGCGGTAGTACTCCGCCGCGTTGTCCAGCTGGCCGAGCACCTCCGCGCACACCCCGAGCGCCAGCTTCGGCGCGGGCTCGCCGGGGAACGCGTCGTAGATCGCGTCGAACGACAGCGCCGCGCTCGCGTGGTCACCCGTCGCGAGCGCCGCCACACCCCGGTACCAGACCACCCGCCAGTCGTCGGGGTGGTCGGCCTCCAGCGCCGCCAACCCGCGCGCCGCGGAGTCGAGTTCGCCCATCTCCAGGCGGGCCCGCAGCTCGCGCAGGCGCAGTTCGAGCGAGCCGGTGGGCGCCGCGTGCAGCGCCGCGATCAGCTCGGCGGGCGCCGACGCCATCAGACCGGCCAGGAACCCGGCGTTCGGGTCGCCCGGGTCCACCCGCGGCACCGGCAGCGCCAGCGCGGTGGCCGTCGCCTCCAGGTGCTTGACGAGCGCGGTCGGCGACGGCGGCAGCGCGGGCCGGGCGGGCGCCGCGGACAGCGCGGCGGCCTTCCCCCGGGCCCGGACGGGCGTCCGGCGCACCCCGAGCCACGACACATCACCCTCGAAGCGCCCGAACAGCTCCGTGTCGGTGACCCTCACCTCGGGCCCGAACAGCGTCGACAGGGCCGGCCGCGGCCGGTTCGTCTGCAGCGCCACGACCTCGCGCAGCACCCCCGTCAGCTGCTCGGCCATCTCCTGCGCGGAGGCGAACCGGCGGGCCGGGTCCGGGTCGGTGGCCCGCACCAGGAGCCGGTAGAACGACTCGTAGCGGCGGAACACCTCGATGTTGTCGGGGTCCGGCAGGGAGTCCACGAAGACGTTCGTGTAGCCCTGGAAGTCGAAGGTGAGGACCGCGAGCGTCCGGGCCACGGTGTACAGGTCGGAGGCGACGGACGGGCCGACCTCGGCGACCTCGGGCGCCTGGTAGCCGACGGTCCCGTAGATCGCGGACTCGTCGTCGTCCATCCTGCGGACCGCGCCCATGTCGATGAGCTTCAGCTGGTCCTCGGTCTGTATGGCGTTGTCGACCTTGAAGTCGCAGTAGAGCAGGTTGCGGCTGTGCAGGTGGCCGAGGGCCTCCAGGGCCTCGATGCCGTACGCGCAGGCCTGCTCGACGGGCAGCGGGTCGCGCTTGCCGTCGACCGTGCGCCGCTCGTTGGCGATCTCCTTCAGCGACTTGCCGCCGACGTACTCCATGACGATGTAGCCGTCCATGGAGCCGGTGCGCTGGTCGAGGTGCTCGACGAAGTTGTAGATCCGCACGATGTTGCTGTGCTCGATCTCCGCCAGGAAGCGGCGCTCCGAGATCGCCGCCGCCATCGCGTCCTGGTCACCGGTGTCGAGCAGGCCCTTGAGGACCACCCAGCGGTCGGACACCGCACGGTCGATGGCGAGGTACACCCAGCCGAGCCCGCCGTGCGCCAGACAGCCCACGACCTCGTACTGGCCGTGCACGATGTCGCCCGTGCCCAGCTTCGGGACGAACGAGTACGGGTGCCCGCACTTGGTGCAGAACCCTTCCGTCCGGCCCGGCCGGTCGCCGCGCGCACGGCCCACCGGGGCGCCGCAGTCGGACCGGGAGCAGAATCGCTTCCGCTCGGGGACCTCGGGGTTCTCCTGCACCATCGCGCGCGGGTCGGGCCGCGGCACGTCGGGCACGTTGACCAGACCCACACCGAGCCTGGCCCGCCCCGAACTGCCCGCGCTCGACCCCGAACTGCGCACCGACACCGACCGCGACGTCGAACTCCCGGACAGCGAGCGGGACAGCCGCCCCGACACCGACCGGCGCGACTGCGAGGAACGCGACGACGCCCGGGACGACGCCCGCGAACTGGAGCTGGAACTCTGCGAGCCGCGCGAACCGTTCCTGGTGCCCGCCATCCCGGTCGGCGGGGACGACACCATGCCGTTCGGGGAGACGACCGGGGCGAGCCCGCACGTGTCGCAGTACAGCTCGCCGCCGCCCATGTCCTCGTAGGCGCCGGAGCAGCCCGGGCGCTGGCAGGACCGGGCCGATCCGCCGCCCGCCGCCGCCGGCGCCGCGCCGTTCACCGCCGCCGCGTCGGGCTTCAGCCCGCACGTGTCGCAGTACAGCTCGCCGCCCATGTCCTCGTACGACCCCGGACAACCGGGGCGGGTGCACTTGCGTACCTCAGCCACGACTACGACTCCCCCCTCTGTTCCGTGGGCGCGGCCAGCACGTCGGCCGCCGCCCGCTGGTACCGCAGGACCGCCTCCTCCGCCACCCGCAGATCGCAGGGCGCGCTCCACAGCATGCGCCGCGCCGCGTCGTACCGCTCCACGAGGAACGGGTCCTCGGCGAAACCGAGCCTGGCCACCTTCGCCTTGTACGCGTCGAGCCGCCCGCGCAGCTCCGCGCGGACGGCGAGCGGCGCCGTCACGGCCGTCAACGACTCGCGGGCGCGCAGCAGTTCGTCCTCGGCCTTCGACTCCAGGGACTCCAGGAGCGGGGAGAGCCGGTGCCACTGGCCGTGTCTGCGGTAGTCGGCGGCCGCCGCCAGCTGCTCCTGCAGCGCCGTCGGCGGACCCGACACCGCGGGCACCTCCGACGCGGCGATCTTCGCCAGCACCTCACCGCGCGCCGATCTCGCCTCCGCGAGCGTGCGGTCCGCGCGCGAGAGCACGTCCCGCAGCCTGCCGAGGCGGGCCTCCGCGTCCTGCCGCACCGTCAGCACGGCCTCGATCTCCCGCCGCACGTCCTCCAGGGCGCGCGCCTCCCGGTCGTACGCCGTCGTGTCGGGCCGGCCGCCACCGGGCGCCGAACTGCCGTGCGCCCGCTGCCAGTACGCGAGCGGATCCGACACCACCTGCTCCCGCAGCCGGGTCAGCGCGCCGGTGATCTGCTCCAGGTCGTCGCCCGCCGGATGCTCACCGGGGCGCACGCCGACGGAGTGGGCGAGCTGACGGGTGCGGCCCAGCTCGGCGGCGAGCAGGTCGATCCGGGCGGGCAGCGCCGACCACACGACGTCGGCGGCCACCACCATGTCGAGCGACGACGCGTACAGCTCGTTCATCCGCTCCACGAGCGCGGCGAGCGTGAACCGCTCGGACAGCTTCGCGGGACCGGTGATCGACGGCGAACCGCCGCCCGTGCTCGTGACCGGGGCGACCGTGACGCTCTCGCCGCGCAGCAGGTCGGTGAGCTCCACCAGATCGTCCCGGCCCGGCCAGCGGCGCCGCGAGCGCACCTCGCGCGCGGTGCGCAGCGCCGCCGCGTACGCGTCGAAGTACGTCCACAACAGCGTGATCGCCTGCTCGGCCGACGACCAGCGCTCCCGGGTCGTCCCGGTCAGCTGCGCGCCTTCGAGCAGGCGGCGGCCGGCGTGGTCCTGGAGCGCGAGCAGCGACGTCTCGATCGCCTCGTGCTCGGCGCCGAGCCGGGCCAGGGCACGGTCCACCTCGTCCCGGTCCATCACCGGACCAGGGGGTCCCGCGACGCCCATCGATCACCTCTCGCTTTCCCTCAATTGCTCAAGTGCCCGGAAAAAACTCGCTACTTGTACTTCGGCGCGGGCGGCCCGTCGGACGGCCCCAGCGCCGGCTTCAGCCACTTGTCGTAGGACTTCTGCCAGCCGCCGTCCTTGCGGTAGTCCTCGAGGACCTGGTTGACCCGGCGGACCAGGTCGTCGGCGCCCTTCTTCATGGCGACGCCGTAGTACTCCTCGGTGAACGGCTTGCCCTTGAGCTCCACCGTCGGGTCCTGCGCGGCCTGGCTCGCCGCGAGCGCGCCGTCGGTGACCACCGCGTCGACCTCGCCGAGCTGGAGGCGCACCAGGCAGTCCAGCTGGTTCGGCACGGTCGTGGAGATGTCGGTGTTCTGCGGCACCCCGCCCTCGTCGACCGGCTTCTTCTTCGCGTTGCCCAGTTCGAGCTCGGCCGTCGACCCCTTCGCCGTGCAGATCCGCTTGCCGGCGAGCGACGCCCCGTACCCCTTGACGGTCGAGGACTTGGGGGCGAGCACCTGCTGGCCCGTCTGGAAGTACGCGGTGGAGAAGTCGACCTCGTCGAGGCGCTTGCAGCTGATGGTCATCGTGCGCACCACCATGTCGACGTCGCCGCGCTGGATCGCCGGGATGCGCTCGTTCGTCGGGATCGCCTTCAGGCGGATCTTGTCCGGGCTGCCGAGGATCTGGTCCGCGATCTCGTGCGCGAGATCGATGTCAAAACCTTCCAGCTCACTGGTCTTCGACGTGCTGTTGGGGTCGCGGTAGCCCCAGCGGTAGCTGTTCTGGTCGACGCCGACCGAGAGGTAGCCGCGCTTCTTGATGGCCTGCACGGCCGCGCCGCTCTCACTGCCGTCCGGCCGCAGGCTGGCCTCCGGCTCCTTGCCCTCGACCGCGGGGTCGCAGTCCTTGGCGACGGCCTGGAGGCCCTCGGCGACCCCGCCGCCGCCGACCCCGGTGCTGCCGTCGCCCGTCTCCGCGCGCTGCGTCGTCAGGGGGAGCAGCAGCGCGAACACCGCCGTCAGGGCGCAGGCGACCGCCATCGCCGCCACACCGCCCCAGCCGCGCAGACTCACCGTCCGCCCAACCTGTCGGCCGTCCATCTCCGCACCCCCTCTCACCGGTACTCCGAAAGCCTGCGCCCGATGCCGAGCACCGCTCCCGCGGCGGCCAGCACCGCGAGCACCGCCGCGCCGACCGGCAGCCCGGTCATCGCGTCGCGGCCGTCACCGGCGTCGGCGTCGAACTGCGCCTGCTCGTGCGCGAGCGCCGTGTCGAGACTCTGGTCCACCAGATCGAAGCACTCACCCGTCGGCTTGTCCTGCTTCGAGCCGATGATCTTGTCGAGCGCGCCCTGGTAGTCGCCGACGTCGTCCTTGGCGCGGGCGTCCTTGTGGCGGTTGAGCCATTCCTTCATGCTCGCGTCGGCCTTGGTGACGGGCTGCTTGCCCGCCCCGTCGTCGGCGAGCGCGTCCGCCGCCTTCAGCTTGTCCGCCAGCGTGGTCATCTGCTTCTCGAAGTCGACGTTGTACTTGTCCTCGGTCTTGCCCTTCACCTGCACCGTCTCGGCGCCGCGGCTGACCAGCGTCAGGTTCTCGTTCCCCCGCGCCTTCAGGGACGCGATGCTCGCGTCGTGCAGCACGTTCAGCGACCGCACCCCGTGGTCGTACGAGGAGTCGAGCCCGCTGCGCGCCACCGTGTGCCCCACGACCAGCCACAGCAGCACCACGGTCGACGCGGCGGTGGCGGCGAGCAGTCCCTGGTTGAACACCCGGTTCGTACGACGGTAGTTGCGCCGCTGCGCCCACGCGAGACCGCCGATGGCGAGGACTCCGAAGCCGATCGCGATCCACGGGTACGGCGTCGCCGAGTCGTAGTCGTCGCGCAGCCGCTGGTTCTCCTTCGTGTACAGGTCCTCGGCGGCCGGCAGCATCTCGGTCTGCATCTTGTCGTTCGCGTACCGCAGATAGGCGCCGCCCAGCGGGAAGCCCTGCCGGTTGTTCGCCCTGGCGCGCTCGATCAGGCCCTTGTACTGCGGCAGCAGCGTGTTCAGCTTCGCGATCGTCTTCGCGGAGGGGGAGCCCGGGTCGGTGCTGGCCGCGGCCGTCACGAGCTTGCCCGCCGCGGTCCTGATGTTCTTCTCGTACCGGTCCCGTACGGCGGCGGGCTCCTGGCCCCCCGCCAGGAAGCCGCTGGACGCCGCGGTGTTGGCGTCGGCGAGCGACCGGTAGATGTCGGCGGCGTCGGCGCTCAGCGGCTGACTGGAGTGCAGCACGTCGTCCGCGGCGGCCGAGCGGTCCGTCATCTGCCAGGCCGTCGTCGCGCCGAACGCGACGACGAGCAGCGCCAGTACGGCGCCGATGATCCGCAGCCGCCCCGGCTCGGTCGTGGCCCCGGCCTTCAGCCGGTCCACGCCCTCCGCCCAGGCGGTGCGGCGCGGGGCCGCCGGTGCGGCGGGCCGGGCCGGTGGGGTGCCGCCGCGCGTCTGCTGCGGCGGGACCGTCGGCATCGTGGGCACGGCGCCGCGCCCCGGTGGCGCCTCGCTCCCGTTCGGCGGGTATGTCACTCGACCCTCCCCCATGGTCGTACGTCGGCCGCAAGTATCGCTGCCGCGAGGTGCATCCGCACAGACCTTGCTGGATCTTGTGCGCGGGTCCTCCTCTTGAACACGAGTGTCGGGGGTGTTCGGTTCCCGGGTGCGGGTCCGGTGGGGCTTCTCGCGCAGTTCCCCGCGCCCCTGGGCGTCTGCCGTGTGGCGGCCGGTTCTTCGTCTGCGGGTCTCGTCGTGGTTGCTCGCGCAGTTCCCCGCGCCCCTGGAGTATCGACTGCGTCTGCCGGGTCGGGCTTTCGTCGCGGGGTGCGGGTCCGGTGGGGCTTCTCGCGCAGTTCCCCGCGCCCCTGGAATACCGACTGCGTCTGCCGGGCCGGGCTTTCGTCGCGGGGTGCGGGTCCGGTGGGGCTTCTCGCGCAGTTCCCCGCGCCCCTGGAGTATCGACTGCGTCTGCCGGGTCGGGCTTTCGTCGCGGGCTGCGGGTCTCGTCGTGGTTGCTCGCGCAGTTCCCCGCGCCCCTGGAGCATGCGGCTTCGCCGCAGCCCCATCGGGCGCCCCTGGAGATGGCGCACGCAGTGCGCATCTCCAGGGGCGCGGGGAACTGCGCGAGAAGCCCCGCCGGACCGCGGACGAAGGACCGACGCAGCCGCCTACGGCGAGTAGTGGCTCCGCACGCGGGCGTGCACGTCGGGGGAGGCGCCCACCGTGTCCAGACCGAGCAGCGCAGCGCCCAGCACGGGCCGCTCCGCCACCACCCGCACCGCGGCCTTCGGCGCCGCCGTCGCCAGCAACTCACGGATCCGCGAGTCGAGTTGCGGATGCCGCGCCGCCAGCACGCTCCCGCCCAGCAGCACCGGCACCTCCTCCTCCAGCAGGTCGAGCCTGCGCAGCGCCACCGTCGACATCGCCACGACCTCGTCGGCCATCCGGTCGACCAGCGAGCGGGCCACCGGGTCCCCGTCGGCCGCCGTCGCGAAGAGGACCGGCGTGCACTCGTGGCGCCGCTCCGCGGGCACCCGCCCCAGGTGCAGCGCCTCGATCAGGGCGTACATGGAGGACACCCCGAAGTGCGCGGGCAGCGTCCGCATCAGCGCCGTGGGCCCGCCCCGGCCGTCCTCCGCCCGGGCGGCGTACCAGAGGGCCTCCTCCGCCAGGCCCCCGCCACCGCCCCAGTCACCCGAGATCTTGCCGATCGCGGGGAACCGGGCGGTGCGCCCGTCCGGCAGCATGCCGGCGCAGTTGACGCCCGCGCCGCACACCACGGCCACCCCGCGCGGCTCCGCGTCCTCCAGCAGCCCGGCCCGCAGCACCGCGAACGTGTCGTTGCGGACGTCGACGCTCGACGAGGAGGACCATCCGCGGGCCCGCAGCGCATCCGCCAACTCCCGTTCCTCCACCGGGAGATCGGCGTTAGCCAGGCAGGCCGAGACATGCCCGACCGAGTCGACCCCGGCCTGTGCGAAGGCCCGGCCGACCGCGTCCGCCAGCACGTCGACGGCTGCCTCGACGCCCACTCTGGGCGGTTGGAACCCGCCGCCGCGGGCCGCGCCGACGACGGTGCCGTCGGCCGCGACCACCGCGACGTCGGTCTTGCTGTTCCCCGCATCGACGGCAAGGACGGTCATGCCCACGCGAGGTGCTCCCGGTTGTGCGCGATCAGCTGGTCCGTGAGCTGCTCGGCGTACTCGATCTGGCCCACCAGCGGGTGCGCGAGCAGGGCCTTGAAGACGCGGTCGCGGCCGCCGCGCAGGGCGGCCTCCAGGGCCAGGTCCTCGTACGCCGTGACGTTGGCGATCAGGCCCGCGTACAGCGGGTCGAGCTGCGCCACCGGCAGCGGGCGCGCGCCCTTGCCGTCCACGGCGGCCTGCACCTCGATGACGGCGTCGTCGGGCAGGAAGGGCAGCGTGCCGTTGTTGTACGTGTTGACCACCTGGTACGGGGAGCCGCCGGCGCCCAGCAGCGACGCCGCCAGGTCGACCGCGGCCTCGCTGTAGAACGCGCCGCCGCGCTTGGCGAGCAGCTCCGGCTTCTCGTCCAGCGCCGGGTCGCCGTACATCTTCAGCAACTCACGCTCCATCTCGGCCACCTGGGCGGCCCGGGACGGCTTCGTGCGCAGCTCCCTGACGACCGCGTCGTGCTGGTAGTAGTAGCGCAGGTAGTAGGACGGGACCACCCCGAGGCGGTCGACGATCTCCCGCGGCATGTGCAGGTCGTCGGCGACGGCGTCGCCGTGCTCGGCGAGCAGGCGCGGCAGCACGTTCTCGCCGTCCGGCCCGCCGAGGCGGACGCCGAGCTCCCACGTCAGGTGGTTGAGGCCGACGTGGTCCAGGTGCACCTGCGACGGCGTGACGTCGAGCAGCCGGGCGAACTTGCGCTGGAAGCCGATCGCCACGTTGCACAGGCCGACCGCCTTGTGCCCGGCCTGGAGCAGGGCCCGGGTCACGATGCCGACCGGGTTCGTGAAGTCGATGATCCACGCGTCGGGGTTGGCGCGGCGCACGCGCTCGGCGATGTCGAGGACGACGGGGACGGTGCGCAGCGCCTTGGCGAGGCCGCCGGCGCCGGTCGTCTCCTGGCCGACGCAGCCGCAGTCCAGCGGCCACGTCTCGTCCTGGTTGCGGGCGGCCTGTCCGCCCACGCGCAGCTGGAGCAGCACGGCGTCCGCGTCGGCGACGCCCGCGTCCACGTCGGACGTGGTGCGGATGACGCCCGGGTGCCCCTGCTTGGCGAAGATGCGCTGGGCCAGGCCGCCCACCAGTTCCAGGCGGTCGGCGGCCGGGTCGACGAGGACCAGCTCCTCGATCGGCAGGGTGTCCCGCAACCGGGCGAATCCGTCGATGAGTTCGGGTGTGTAGGTCGAGCCTCCGCCGACCACTGCGAGCTTCATAACCGAAATACCGTCCTTAGCCCTTGACCCCGGTGAGGGTGACGCCTTCGACGAAGGCCTTCTGTGCGAAGAAGAAGACGATGCAGACCGGCGCCATCACCAGGAGTGTCGCGGCCATCGTCAGGTTCCAGTTGACGCTGTGCGCCGACTTGAAGGATTCGAGCCCGTAGCTGAGCGTCCAGGACGCCGGGTTCTGGGCCGCGTAGATCTGCGGTCCGAAGTAGTCGTTCCAGCAGTAGAAGAACTGGAACAGCGCGATCGCGGCGATGCCCGGCTTGGCCATCGGGACGACGATCTTCAGCAGGGTGCGCAGCTCGCCGCACCCGTCGACCTTCGCGGACTCGATGTACTCCTTCGGGATCGTCAGCAGGAACTGACGGAGCAGGAAGATCGAGTACGCGTCGCCGAACGCCATCGGGATGATCAGCGGCCACAGCGTCCCGGAGAGGTGGAACTGCTGCGCCCACACCAGGTACATCGGGATCACGATGACCTGCGGCGGCAGCATCATCGTCGAGATGACCAGGAGCATCGCCGTGCGGCGGCCGCGGAAGCGGAACTTGGCGAGGGCGTAGGCGACGGGGACCGCCGAGCAGACCGTGAGGAGCGTGCCGAGCCCCGCGTAGATCAGCGAGTTCTTCCACCAGTCCAGGAAGCCGTCCGTCTCGAAGACGGCCTGGTAGTTCTCCCAGTGCCAGGAGTTCGGCCACAGGTCGCCGCTCATGGCCTGGTCGTCGCTCATCACGGACGTGAGGAAGACGAACACGAAGGGGAGGACGAACAGCAGCGCCACCGCGATGGCGACGCAGTGCACGGCGATCCAGTTCAGGATCCGCTTGCGGCGGGCGCGGGCACCGGCGGGGCCGTCGGCCGCGGGGGCCGGGTCGGCCGCGGCGGGCGCCGGGCGCAGGGTCGTAGTGGTCATGTGGATCAGTCCTCCGCCGCGAGCAGGCCCGAGCGCTTGCGCATGAGCAGCATGGTCACGGCCATCGCGATGGCGAACAGCACGAGCGAAAGGACGCACGCCGCGCCGGTGTTGAAGTTCTGGAAGCCCATCGAGTAGACGAGCTGGGGGACGGTCAGGGTCGAGTGGTCGGGATAGCCGGGCTGGATGACCGAGCCGGGACCGATGGAGACGCCCGACGCGATCTTTCCGGCGACCAGGGCCTGGGTGTAGTACTGCATGGTCTGCACGACACCGGTCACGACGGCGAACATCACGATGGGCGTGATGGACGGCCAGGTCACGTACCGGAACTTGGCGAACGCCCCGGCGCCGTCCAGGTCCGCGGCCTCGTACTGCTCCTTGGGCACGTCGAGGAGCGCGGCCATGAAGATGACCATGAGGTCGCCGATGCCCCACAGGGAGAGCAGCACGAGGGACGGCTTGGCCCAGGTCGGGTCGTTGAACCAGTTCGGGCCGTCGATGCCGATCTTGCTCAGGACCTCGTTGACCGGTCCCGTGCCCGGGTTGAGGAGGAACACGAAGGCGACGGTGGCGGCCACCGGCGGCGCCAGGTACGGCAGGTAGAAGGCGGTGCGGAAGAAGCCGACCCCCGTCTTGATCTTCGTGACCAGCAGGCCGAGGGAGAGTCCGAAGACCACCCGCAGCGCCACCATGACGACGACCAGCCACAGCGTGTTCCACAGGGCGGGGCCGAACAGCGGCATGTCCTGGAACACGTACTTCCAGTTCCGCAGCCCCACGAACGTGGGCGCCTTGATCTGGTTGTAGTGCATGAACGAGAAGTAGACGGTGGCGAGCAGCGGGTACGCGAAGAAGACGCTGAACCCGATCAGCCAGGGGGACAGGAAGCCGAGCGTGCGCAGTCTGCGCCGCGCCGGCCGGGAGAGTGCGATTGCCATGCGCGGGTCCTCAGTTCTGCGACTGCAGGGTGTCGGCGTCGATGAGCTTGTCGAGGCGTTTCAGCCCCGCCTTCAGGTCCGGGACGCGGCCCGCTTCCTGGGTGTAGGAGAAGTCCTGGAGCTGGACGACGTACATGCCGCCGTTCGTCGACGGGGGCATCACCTGGCTGTACTTGTTCTTCGCGATGTCCAGGAAGGTGCGGAACTTCGGGTCGGCGTCCAGCTTCGGCGACGTGAGGGCCGCGTTCGTGGACGGCACGTTGTGGATCGCGTTGGCGAACTTCACGACCTGGTCGGTGTCGGTGGTCAGGAACTTCACCAGCTCCCAGGCCGCGTTCTGGTGCTTGCTGCTGTGCGCGATGCCGGCGACGGTGCCGGTCAGATAGCCGCGCCCGTACGTCTCCGGCTGGTCGTCGGGGACGGGCAGCGGGGCGACGTCCCAGTCGAACTTCGCCTTGGAGTCGTTGAGCATGAGCCCGCGCCACTCACCGTCGAGGTGCATCGCCAGCTTGCCGCTCAGGAAGGCGTTCTGGTTGGACATCTCGTCGCCGAAGGACGTCCGGAACCGCTCCAGGGCGTTGTAGCCGCCCTGCGCGTCCATCAGCTTCTTCGCGGTGTCGAAGAACTGGTAGGTCGCCGGGTCCTTCGCGAGCCGCGACGCCCCGTCCTTGTCGAAGTACGTCGGTCCCCACTGCGCGAAGAGCCGGTCGGGGCTGTTCTGGTAGAGCCGGAAGTTCGGCATGAAGCCGACGCGCTGGTACGAGTTGCCGCTCCTGACCGTGAGCTTCTTGGCGTCGGCGACGAACTCGGACATCGTCTTCGGCGGGTGCGTGATGCCCGCCTCCTCGAAGGCGTCCTTGTTGTAGTACATGCCGAACGCGTCGGCGAGCAGCGGCAGGGCGCACTGGTTGCCCCGGTAGCTGGTGTAGTCGAGCAGCGACTGCGGGAAGACCTTCTTCTTGTCGAGCCCGGTCTTCTTCATGAACGGGTCGAGGTCGGCCCACATGCCGGAGTCGCAGTACTGGCCGACGTTGTTCGTGGTGAAGGACGAGACGACGTCGGGTGCCTCGTCGCCGCCGGCCCGCAGCGCCTGGTTGACGGTGGCGTCGGAGACGTTCCCGACCGACTTCACCTTGATGTTCGGATGGGCCTTCTCGAAGCGGGCGATCGAGTCGTCGATCGCCTTGACCTCGCCCTCCGCCGACCAGCCGTGCCAGAAGGTGATGGTGACCGGCTTCGTCGGATCGTCGGTGGCGCTGCCGGTACTCGGATTGGCACAGCCGGCGAGCAGCAGCCCGGCCGCGGTGAGCAGCACGGGGGCGCGCAGGGGTATACGCCATCGGGGCATGGCGAACGTCCTTTACTGGTACGGGGGTTCGGGGGAGGTCCGGAGAAGGGGTGGCAGAGGGGAGCAGGACGGGAGCAGAACGGGAGCAGAAGGGGTGCGGTCAGGCGCCGCTGGTGTCGAAGACGGTGTCGCGGGCCTGGGTGAGGGCGGTGCGCAGGGCGCCGGTGAGGATGGGGTCGCCGTGGAGCTCGCTGATCCGCAGTTGCGGACGGGGGAGCGCCAGTCCGGTCAGCTCCTCCTCCACGCGCTCGCGCAGCGCGTCGCCGCCCGCCTGGGCCACCTGCCCGGAGAGCACGACGAGTTCGGGGTCGACGACGGCGACGACGGCGGCGAGCCCGGTGGCGAGCCGCCGGGCGATCTCGTCGAGGACCTTCTCGTCGGCCAGCGCCTCGGTCAAGTCCTGTACCCCACCGGCGAGTTGGCGCACGGCAGGGGCGGCGACGATGCTCTGGAAGCCGCCGCCCGCGTCGGTGCGGGCGTGCACGGAGTCGCCGCCCCGGGCCAGCGGAGCGCCGGGCAGCGGCATGTAGCCGATCTCGCCGGCGCCGCCGGTGGCCCCGCGCAGCAGGACGCCGCCGAGCACGATGGCGGCGCCGACCCCCTCGTCCACGTACGCGAGGACGAAGTCGTCGTGGTCCTGGGCGGCGCCTTCGTACTGCTCGGCGAGCGCCGCGAGGTTGACGTCGTTCTCGATGGACACGGGGGTGCCGAGCACTTCCGCGAGCTCGGCGCGCAGGGTCCGCGAGTGCCAGCCCGGCAGATGGGGCGCGTACCGCAGCTGGCCGCTGTGCGGGTCGATGGCGCCCGGCGTGCCGATGACGGTGGCGGTCAGGTCGTCGTGGCCGAGCCCGGCCTGGTGCAGCGCGCCGTCGACGGCCTCGGCGACGAGCTGGGCGGTGCGGTGCCGCACGTCCTCCGCCACGGCGACGGCCTCGATGCGGCGGCGGCCGCGCTCGGCGCCGGTGATGTCGGCGACGACGGCGGTGATGCCGGTCGGGTCGGCGGAGAGGGCGGCGACGTGGCCGGCGTCCGGGTCGATCTCGTACAGCAGGGCGTTCGGTCCCGGCCGGCCGGTCTGGCTGCCCGTGGTCCGCACCAGGCCGGCGCTCTCCAGCCGCCCCAGGATCTGCGAGGTCGTCGGCTTGGAGAGCCCGGTCAGCTCACCGATCCGGGTGCGGGTGAGCGGCCCGTGGGCGACGAGGAGGTCGAGGGCGGCGCGGTCGTTCATGGCGCGCAGCACGCTGGGGGTACCCGGAGTCGTCCCGGCCATGACCTGCCTCCTCGCAAGCACTGTTAGGAAAGTTTCCTATTGGGTGCGAGGAACGTAAGTCGCCCGTGACGGGGGCGTCAATAGGGGACCCCCTCTGGGCAACCAACTCGTTACTTCCGGCCGGTGTGCGCGAGGACCGCGCGGGCGACGACCGCCAGGTCCGGGCGGTGCAGTCCGTGCCCGGCGCCGGTGAGCGGCAGGAACCCGGCCCCCGGAATCCGGTCCGCGAGGGCGGAGCCGTGCTCGACGGGGAACAGGGGGTCGGCGGTGCCGTGGACGACGAGGGTGGGCACGGCGATCGAGGAGAGGGGCCCGCGGCGCCGTCGGCGTCCGTCGCCGCCGTTGCTGTCGCCGTTGCCGTCGTCGTCGGCGAGCAGGTCGTGGTTCTGCACGGCGGGGAAGTCCCGGGCCCGCGCGACGTCCCGGCGGACGAGGTCGCGGGCCGCCGCCTCGTCGAAGGGCCGCGCGGTGCCGGTGAGCACCTGCTCGTAGGCCACGAGGTGGTCGACGACGGAGGCCTCGTCGGTCCAGTCGACCCGCGCGCCGGCGACGAAGCGGCCGAACTCCTCGCTGGGCGGCGGCAGTTCACGCCCCTCGTCGTCCGGCACGGCGGCGGTGGTGCTCATCAGGACGAGCGACAGGACCCGCCCGGGGTGGTCGAGGGCGAGCAGCTGCGCGATCCCGCCGCCGCCCGAGACGCCCATCACGTGCGCGGCGGGGATGCCGTACGCGTCGAGCACACCGGCGGCGTCGTCGACGAGATCGGCGCCGGTGTACCCCGGCCGCCCCACCGGGTACGTCACGGAGCGCCCGGTGTCCCGCTGGTCGTACCGGACGACGAACCGCCCGCCACCGGCGAGCGTCCGGCAGAACCCCTCGTCCCACCAGAGCATGGACGCGCCGTTGCCCATGACGAGCAGGAGCGGCGGGTCGGCCGGATCGCCGAAGGACTCGACGCGGATCCGGACCCCGTTCGCCACGACCGTCCGCTCACCCATCAGCGCACCACCAGCCCTTCCTCACCCGGTGAAGCCGCCCTCGCCGAGCGCCTTCTCGATCTTCGCCCGATGCGCCGCCTCCCACGCGTCGAGCGTCTCGGCGGACTCCGCGGCGAGCTTGGCCCGGGCGTCGGCGACGACCTGGCCGGTGCGGTCCTGCGGGACCACCACGACGCCGTCCTCGTCGGCCACGACCACGTCGCCCGCGCGCACGGTCACCCCGCCGCAGCGCACCGGTTCACCCAGGGGCGTCACCGCCTTCTTCGTACCCGGGATCGGCACGACCCCGCGCCCGAACACCGGGAACCCCGCCGCGCGCACCTCGCCGATGTCCCGGATCACCCCGTCGAGCACGAACCCGGCGACCCCGCGCCGCTGGGCCACCGCGCACACGTTGCCCCCGGCGAGCGCGAAGTCGACGTCGCCGGACTCGACGACGATCACCGAGCCGGCCGGGGCACGGTGGATCGCGGCGTGCAGCATCAGGTTGTCGCCGGGCGCGCAGCGGACCGTGAAGGCGGGCCCCGCGAGGTGCGGGACCGGCGCCCACAGCGAGCGGACACCGAGCTCCATGACCTGCGCCCGGCCCAGGAGGTCGGCGAGGGTCGTCGTGGGGATGTCGTCGAAGGTCATCCCCCGATGCTACGGACGGATACGGCGAACGCCGGTCGGCGCCCGGCACGGCATGACCAACGGCCCTACGCCCGGCCTCCGTTGGTGGCCTTGTCGAGCCCGTCGAGCCGTTCGCGCTGGGCGGGGGTCAGGTCGAGGCCGGCCGCCGCGACGTTCTCCTCCAGGTGGCCGAGGTGGGCGGTGCCGGGGATCGGGAGGACGGCGGGGGAGTGGGCGAGGAGCCAGGCGAGGGCCACCTGGGTGGGGGTGGCGTCCAGTTCGGCGGCCACGGCGGCGACCTCGGCCCGCGCCCCCGAGTCCCCCCAGGCGACCGTGCGCCAGGGCAGGAACGCGATGCCGGCCGCCGTGCAGACGTCGAGTACCGGTTCGTGCTCGCGGTCGAGGAGGTTGTAGCGGTTCTGCACGCTCGCCACGTCGACCAGTTTCCGCGCCTCCGCCAGCTCGTCGACCGTCACCTCGGACAGCCCGATCCGGCCGACCTTGCCCTCGGTCCGCAGTTCCCGCAGCGTGCCGAGCTGGTCGGCGAGCGGGGTGTTCGGGTCGATCCGGTGCAGCTGGAGCAGTTCGATGCGCTCGACGCGGAGCCGGCGCAGCGCCTGATCGACCTGGTCGCGCAGTACCTCCGGCCGCCCGTCCCGCTCCCACTCGCCGGACCCGGCCGAGCGGGCGATGCCGACCTTGGTGGTGATCAACAGCCCGTCCGGGTACGGGTGGAGGGCCTCGGCGAGGAGTTCCTCGTTGGCCCCGCCGCCCCCGTACATGTGCGCGGTGTCGATCAGGGTGACGCCCAGCTCGACCGCGCGCCGCGCCACCGCGACGGCGGACGCACGGGCCTCTTCCGGTTCGGTCGGCAGGTGCATCGCGCCGAACCCGAGCCGGCCCACCTCCAGGTCCCCACCGATCGCGAACGTGGTCCGTGTCATCGCGGTCCTCAGCCCTTTCGTGACAGGAGTCACGCCGGTGGCCGCCCGCGCACCCGCGCGGGCGGCCACCGGACGTGCCGGTCCGATACGCAAAGACCCGGATCGAAGATCAGGCGGAGACGCCTTCGATCCGGGCCAGTGCCTCGTCCGCGCCGAACGGCTGCAAGTAGGGCAGCCAGCGCGGGTCCCTATGTCCGGTCCCGATGATGCGCCAGGCCAGGCCCGACGGCGGAGCCGGTTTGTGGCGCAGTCGCCAGCCGATCTCCACCAGGTGGCGGTCGGCCTTCGTGTGGTTGCAGCGGCGGCACGACGCCACCACGTTGTCCCAGACGTGCTGACCCCCGCGGCTGCGCGGGATGACGTGGTCGACGCTGGTTGCGACGCCACCGCAGTACATGCACCGGCCGCCGTCACGGGCGAACAGCGCACGCCGGGTCAGTGGAACGGGCCCCCGGTAAGGGACCCGGACGAACCGCTTGAGGCGGACCACGCTGGGTGCGGGGACGGTACGTGTCGCGCTGTGCATGAAGGCGCCGGACTCCTCGAGGCACGTGGCCTTGTTCTCGAGGACGAGTACGAGCGCGCGGCGGAGCGGTACGACGCCGAGGGGCTCGTACGACGCGTTGAGGACCAGGACATGCGGCACGGAATGCCTCCTTGTACGCCGGCGGCGCGTGGCTCGCGCCGGGACGATCTCGTAGTCAGTCTCCCCTCATGGCTGGTCATGGCGCCACCATGTCCGCGTAACGGCCTTGAAGTGTTTTCGACCACATCTCCTTCTTGCCCCGCGGCGAGCCGGGCGAGACCCAGGTGGGCACGGGGTGAGCACGGTCTCTCCTGCGAATGTGACAACGATCCACACACGATGCCCCGTTAGTGTGGTGGGCCTGCCCGCGCTGACCCCGAGCCGCGTCCCCCCGAGGCGGGCAGATGGCTACGCCTGGAGGTACCTGCCGTGATCTTGTCCGTCCTGTCGGCTGCCGGCGGCAATGAACAGCCCACACTCAAGGACGCCCAGGAGCAGGCCGGTCAGGCCGCCAGCTGGGTCGAGCAGAACTGGTCGACCTGGCTGGGCATCGGTCTGCGGATCGTCCTGATCGTCGTCATCGCCGCCGTGCTGCGCGTCGCCATCCGGCGGGCGATCACCAAGCTGATCGAGCGCATGAACCGCACCGTGCAGGCCGTCGACGGCACCGCGCTCGGCGGCCTGCTGGTCAACGTGGAGCGGCGCAGGCAGCGCTCGCACGCCATCGGCAGCGTGCTGCGCTCGGTGGCGTCGTTCGTGATCCTCGGCACGGCCGCGCTGATGATCCTCGGCACGTTCGAGATCAATCTGGCGCCGCTGCTGGCCTCGGCCGGTGTCGCCGGTGTCGCGATCGGCTTCGGCGCCCGCAACCTCGTCACGGACTTCCTGTCCGGCGTCTTCATGATCCTGGAGGACCAGTACGGCGTCGGCGACACCATCGACGCGGGCGTCGCCTCCGGCGAGGTCATCGAGGTCGGGCTGCGCGTCACCAAGCTGCGCGGCGACAACGGCGAGATCTGGTACGTGCGCAACGGCGAGGTCAAGCGGATCGGCAACCTGTCCCAGGGCTGGGCCACCGCCGGCGTCGACGTCACCGTCCGCTCGGACGAGGACCTCGACAAGGTGAAGGCCGTGCTCGCCGAGGCCGGCGAGGCCATGAGCAAGGCCGAGCCGTGGAACGAGATGCTGTGGGGCCCGGTCGAGGTGCTCGGCCTGGACAGCGTGCTGCTCGACTCGATGGTGGTGCGAGTCACCGCCAAGACCATGCCGGGCAAGGCCCTGACCGTCGAGCGCGAGCTGCGCTGGCGCATCAAGCGGGCCTTCGACGAGGCCGGCATCCGGATCGTCGGCGGGCTGCCCGCCCAGGCGGAGGCCGAGGCCGCCGCGGACCCGACGGCCGGCATGTCGGCGCCGTCCGCGTACGCGTCGACGACGTCACCGCAGTCGCTGGCCGCATCGCCGATACCGCCGGCGAACCTGTCGAAGTAGAGCCGTCCGGCAGCTACGACAGCGGGGGCGCGGGAGATCTTCTCCCGCGCCCCCGCTCTCGTACGCCCGAGGCCGTCAGGCCACCCGCAGCCGGTCCGGCCGGGCCGAGCGGTGCAGCAGCGGCAGGGCCGTCGCCGCCGCCAGCAGGCAGGTCGCGTAGACGAGGACCGGGACCAGGAGCGGCAGCACGACCGGGACGGGCCGGTTCAGGGCGATCGCGTACGCGGCGTGGATCACCGTCCCGCCCGCCGTCGCCAGGACCAGGGCGGGGGCCAGCGGCAGCGCCGTCTCCAGGAGCAGCGTGCGGGACAGGACCCGGCGCGGCACCCCGGCGGCGGACTGCGCGGCGAGCGCCCGGCGCCGCGAGGACAGCGACTCGGCGGTGCCCACGGCCAGCCCGGCCAGGCTGATCAGCAGGGCGATCCCGATGGCCGCGGCGGTCAGGCCGAGGCCGAAGGTGTAGTACGCGATGGACTCGCCCATCGTCCCGCGGCGCTGCTGCTCGTGCAGTCCGTCGACGAGGGTCTGGCCGATGCCGGCGGTGGCGACGCCGACCACCGTGACGAGGACGACCGCCGCGTGGCTGCGGGACGCCGCCCACGGGTCCGCCTGGAGGCGGTGCGCCGCGATGAGCACGTCGGCCCGCTCGGCGCGTGCGGCCAGCCGCCGCCCGATCGCCTTCGCCGACGCCCCGGCGACCCAGATGGCGCCCGTGCCGGTCAGCACCACGGTGCCGAGGATGGACATCGGCAGGGCCGCGCTGCCCGACCGGGAGCCCTGCGTCATGATCAGGACCGCCCCGACGACGACCACCAGCGCCGGCAGCAGCAGCCCCGCGAGCACCCCGGGCCCGCGCCCCGGCCGCTCCCGCCGCACGTGCCCGAGCGGCGAGGCGATGACCCGGCGCAGCGCCAGCGCGCTCACCAGGACGCCGAGCACCGGGACCGCCAGGGCCACCACCGCGGCCCCCAGCCAGGCGAGCGGGTCCGCCGCCCGGTCCAGGCTCAGCGCGGCCAGCGCGAACACGGCGTACCCGGCGGCCGCGCCCACCAGACAGGCGAGCCCCGCCTCCAGGGCCGCGATCCGCCGCACCCGCTTCGGCCCGGCCCCCGAGAGCCGCAGGGCCGCGAGTCGCCGGTCCCGGTGGACGGCGCCGATCCGGGCGCACTGGCCGAGGAAGCCGAGCACCGGGACCAGCAGCAGGAGCAGCCCGGCGACGATGCCCTGCCGGGTCCCCGGCTGGTCCAGCAGGCCGTACCCGTACGGGAACGCGACCTGCCCGCGCAGGCTCGTCAGCGCCACCGCCGCCGTCGCGAACCCGGTCGCCCCGGCCGCCCCCACGGCGGTCAGGGCGGCCCTGCGCCGCTCCAGCCGGTCGGCGCCGCGGGTGAGCAGCCAGGCGAGCCGCAGGTCGGAGGAGAGGCTCACCGGTCCACCGCCGCCATGGCCACGGAGGTCTCCTGCACCACCCCGTCCTGCAGGCACACCTCCCGGTCCGCGTACGCCGCCACCTGCGCCTCGTGCGTCACCAGGACCACCGCCGTGTGCGTCTCGCGCGTGGTGTGGACCAGGGAGGTGAGGACCTGCTCGGTGGCGAGGGAGTCGAGGGCGCCGGTCGGCTCGTCGGCGAAGACGACCTGCGGCTCGGTCACCAGGGCGCGGGCGAGCGCGACCCGCTGGTTCTGCCCGCCGCTCAGCTCGCCGGGCCGCAGCTCGCGCCCGCCGCGCACCCCGAACCGCTCCAGCCACGCGTCGGCCTCCGTCCGGGCCGCCGTACGCGACCGGCCGGCGAGCAGCAGCGGCAGGGCGACGTTGTCCAGGGCGCTCAGCTCCGGGATGAGCTGGCCGAACTGGAAGACGACCCCGAAGTCGGTGCGGCGCAGCTCGCTCAGCCGCTCCTCGTCGAGTGCGCCGAGCCGGTCGCCCCGGTACATCACCGAGCCCTCGTCGGGGCGCACGATGCCGGCCAGGCAGTGCAGCAGCGTCGACTTGCCGCTGCCGCTCGCGCCCGTCACGGCGAGGATCTCGCCGGGGCGGACGTCGACGCGGGCGCCGCGGAGCGCGGGCGTCCTGCCGTAGGACTTGGTGAGCCCTTCGGCGGTCAGGAGTGTGCTCATGCTGCGGTGACCTCCGCGGTCAGGGTGGTGAGCCGGGCTGCGGTGGTGGTCATCCAGCGCAGATCGGCGTCGAGGTGGACGAGGGCGTAGTCGGCGGAGAGGACGGTGGTGAGGTCGGCGCCCGGATCGCTCTTCACCGCGGTGAGTTCGCGCATCCGGGCCATGTGCGCGGCCCGCTGGGCCAGCAGGTGCGCGGCGGGGTCCGCACCCTGGTCGGCGACCAGGATGGAGACGACGACCTTGGCGAAGATCTCGTTGGCGACGTGCGGTGCGGGCGGGGTGATCTCCCCGGCCCAGCCGAGGAGTTCGACCGTCCCGTCGGCGGTGGCCCGGTACAGGGTGCGCTCGGGGCCGCCGTCGGAGTCCGTGCCGTCGACCTCCACCAGTCCGTCGCGGACCAGGCGCTGCAGGGTCGTGTAGACCTGCGCGTAGGCGAGGGGGCGGGCCTGCGGGAACCGTTCGTCGTGCCGGCGCTTGAGGTCGTAGCCGTGGCGCGGACCGGCGGCGAGCAGTCCCAGCAGGACGTGGCGGGTGCTCATGGCGATCATTATGTACCGCGTATATGTACTGAGTACATAGCGACGAGCGCGGCGGGACAAGTGAGGGAATGGAT
The DNA here is from genome assembly GCF_030766975.1 of Streptomyces sp. KL116D. Taxonomy (NCBI): domain Bacteria; kingdom Bacillati; phylum Actinomycetota; class Actinomycetes; order Kitasatosporales; family Streptomycetaceae; genus Streptomyces; species Streptomyces sp. KL116D. Next base: position 31,555 of record NZ_JASERH010000041.1, read on the forward strand.
TCCGGTTCTGCTTGCGGTCAGCTCACTCCGCGGCTGACTCCGCGGCTCAATCCGCGACTGCGTATGCCTCCACCGAGAACAGCGAGATCCCGTACTCGGTCGCCCGCTCGTCGCCGACGACCCGGACGAACGTCACGTCCTTCGCGTCCATCCGCACCGACTCGCGCCCGCCGTGCCCGTCCCGCACGGTCGCCGCCGTGCGCCAGGTGCGGCCGTCGGCGGAGGTCTGGACGCGGTAGCCCTTCGCGTACGCGTCCTGCCAGTGCAGCACCACCTGACCGAGCCTGACCGGCTCCGCCAGCTCGACCTGCCACCACTCGCCGTCCTTCGCGGGCGAGGACCAACGGGTCGAGGCGTCACCGTCGTTGGCGTCGGCGGCCGGGAAGTCCGCCGTCTCGTCGGCCGACGCGGACGCCGTGCCGGAGCGGGCGAGGTCGGGGCCCGCGGTGCGCGGATAGGCGCGCACCGACACCGCCCGGGTCTCGTCGCCGAACGACACCGGGATCTCGTACGTCCCCGCGGGCGTGTCCTTGGGGACGGTCACCTCGACCGGCACGTCCACCCGTGTGCCGCGCGGCAGTTCGGACTCCGCGGGCACCTCGACCCGGATCCCGTGCGGGGCCTTCGCCGTGAGCTTCCCGCGCACGGCGCCGGGGCGCTGCGACGTGAGCCGGGCCGTCACCCGCTGCGCGCCGCCGCCGATCTCCGCGTCGGCCTCGGTGCGGGCCAGGGCGAGGGAGGCGGCGGGGGAGTCCGCGTACCAGGGCACGACGTGGCCGACCGCGCCGGCGGCGGCGCCCGTGACGCGCACCGCGTCCGCCCGGACGCCCTTCGCGGACAGCTCCGTGAAGCCGCCGTCCGTGAGGCCGCCGATGCGCCGCCAGCCCTGTCCCGGCACCCGCGCCTCGACCGTGCCCCGGGTGCCCGGGTCGGCGAGGACGGTGACCGTGGACAGGGTGCGGGTGCGCGGGAGTTCGGCCTCGGCGCCCCGCGCGCTGTCCGCCCGGTCGGTGCCGGACCACGCCGCGAACGCCTGCTGCGCCTTCGTCAGGAACGGGTCGAGCACCCCGGCCCCGACCGTGACCTGCCGCCTCTTCAGGTCGGCTCGCAGCCCCTCCAGACGGCGGGCGGCCGTCCACGCCGCCGTGCTGTCGTCGCGGGCCGCCGCGGCCAGCATGTCGACGGCCGCCTCGCCCGCCTCGCCGTAGCGCCCCAGCTTCTCGCTCCAGGGCCGCACCTCGGCGTCGAGACCGGTGTCGTCGAGCGCGCCCGGCGTCCGGCGCATCACGGTGAACGCGTCCCGCAGCGCCGCGGCGGTCTTCGTGGTCCGCTTCGCGTCCGTCGTCGTGCGCGCCTGCCAGAACGCCGAGATCAGCGGCTTCAGGTACGCCGACTCGTCGGCGCCGAGGACCGAGGACGCGTCGTTGCCCGCGAGGGCGCCGATGGCCCGCTCCGTGTCCTCGTCGCCGCCCGCCAGATCGTCGATCGCCGCCTTCCACGACTCCTGGGGGCGGTAGTCGCGCGGGTTCCACGCGTAGTCCGCCGCCGTGAACAGCGGGATGCGGGACGCCGTCGGCTGGGCCATCGCGTTGGCGAGCAGTGCCGCCGAGCCGGACGCCACGGCGGGCTCGCGGCCGGTGTACGGACCGAGGAAGATACGGTCCTGCGCGTAGTCGTTGACCGGGTAGTTGTCCATCGTGAGCAGCCGGTGCGCCGAGCCGGACGAGCCGAACGCGGCGCGGGCGTCGGCCAGTTCACCGCCCGTGATGGTGCGCGGCACGACGCCGACCCCGGTCCAGGCGACCTGCACCGCGTCGTCGAGACCGCGCGCGAGCGCCGTGCGGTACTCGGTCTTCCCGTCCTGGTAGTACTCGGTCGGCATCAGCGACAGCGGCCCGGCGCCCGGGTGCCGGGCGGCGAGGTGCGCGGCCACCGCGTTCGCCACCTTCGCCTGCGCCTTTGCGGCCGCCTCCGGCCCCGACCCGAACTCCTCGGCGTCGGCCGAGCAGTGCCACTCGCTGTACGACACGTCCTGGAACTGCAGCTGGAACGCCCGCACGCCCAGCGCCCACATGGCGTCCAGCTTGCGGGTGAGGGCCTTGAGGTCGGCGTCGGACGACATGCACATCGCCTGGCCGGGCGCGACGGCCCAGCCCAGCGTCACGTGGTTGGCGCGGGCCCGCGCCGCCAGCTCGCGGAAGTCGGCGCGCTGCGCCGCCGGGTACGTCTCGCGCCAGCGGGCCTGGCGGTACAGGTCGTCGCCGGGCGCGTAGAGATAGCGGTTCTGCTTGGTGCGGCCCATGAAGTCCAGCTGGGCGAGCCGCTGTTCGGTCGTCCACGGCGTCCCGTAGAAGCCCTCGGTGAGCCCGCGCACCGTCGTGCCCGGCCAGTCCCGCACCACGGCCCCGGCGACGGTCCGCCCGCTGACGAGCTGACGGAACGTCTGCACGGCGTGGAACAGGCCGTCGTCCCCGATGCCCTCCATGGCGACGAGGGGCCGCCCGGCCGCGTACCCGACGGCGAGCCGGTAGCCGCCCGACGGCAGATCGCGGCGGGCGGTCGCGCCGAGCCCGCGCAGCGCCGTGTCCAGCGAACCGGCCGCGTTGCCGCGCGACTCGGTGCGGTAGTCGCTCGCGCCGGACGACGCCGACTCGGGCGTCGCGGAGCCCGTGCGCACGACGAGCCCGGACCCGGCCGGGATCGCGGCCTCGTCGTCGACCTGCCGGATCTCCCGCGCCCCCGCGGACCGCAGCACGGTGCGCAGCGCCTGAGCCGCGTACGGGTCGGTGCCCGGCGGCACCACGAGCACCACGTCGTCCGGCACGGTCACGTCGTTCGCCGCGGCCTTCAGCGACTGCGGCCGCGGCCACACCGACGGCAGTCCCTCGTCCGACGTCAGGTCGCCCGACGAGGTGCCCGGCGCCGGCGGGGCGGCCAGTGCTCCGCTCGCGCCGCCCAGCGTCCCCGCGATGACGGCGACCGCGACGGCGGCCGCCCTCTTCCTGCGCCGGAGCTGCACGGCGTACTCCTCACGGATCAACGATCAGCGATCGACTCAGAGATCAACAAAGAGACGAGTGTCCCAGAGTGGCTACCGAGCCCACCATTCACCGGGGCGGAGTGTCAACGCCCGTGGCCGTTGTGCCGCAATTGCCCTGTCGGGCGTGGTGAGGCGGGTGAAGTTCTTCCGGTTCCCCCGGCCCTCTGGCCAAGTTCCTTTCGTCGTACACAATGTGACCAGCAACACGTTGAGCGCCAAGACAGGTCTGCGACCGCGTCCTCTGGGTAGGGCTTGTGACTCACGGCCCACCGAAGACTTCTGACGAAGGAGGCCCCCGTGGCCGCATCGGCTCATCTTCTGCTCTCGGCTCTCTCCAAACACGCGGACACCGTCACGACCGGTGCCGACACCACCACGTACTCCTACGAGCCGCCGCTGACCAGCGAACCGCCGTTCGCCGACTACGCCCCGCTGACGTCCGAGCCGCCGATGGCCGACGAGGCGCCGCTCACCTCCGAGCCCACCCCCAGCGGCCTGGCCGCGGGGTGAGTCCTGCCCGGCTCGCCGCCCTGTACGGCGTGGCCACCTCTTACTCCCCGGCCCCCGGCCGGACGGTCGCCGCGTCCGACGCGGCGGTGACGGCCGCCCTCGCGGCCCTCGGCGTGGACGCCGCCTCGCCGGACGCGCTCGCCGCGCGCGAGGCGGAACTCGCCGCGCGCCTGCTCCCGCCCACCGTGGTGCTCTGGGCCGACGGCCGGGTCCCCGACTGGGTCCTGCGGCTGCCCGAGCAGGCGGACCTGGAGCTCCGGCTGGAGGGCGGGCAGAACTATGCGGCGTGGGACCCGGCGACGCCGACCCCGCCCGGCGCGCACCGGCTGCGCGTCACCGTGCCCGGCGGCCGGACCGCCGAGGCCCATCTGATCGCGGCGCCGCCCACCGCCCCGGCCCCGCCGGGCCGCACCCACGGCCTGCTGGTCCAGCTCTACTCCCTGCTGTCCGCCCGCTCCTGGGGCATGGGCGACCTCGCGGACCTCGCCGACCTCGCGTCCTGGTCGGCGCGCACCCACGGCACCGGCTTCCTCCAGGTCAACCCGCTGCACGCGGCGGTGCCCGCCGGGCCCGACGGAGGCACCGACCCGTCCCCGTACCGCCCCTCCTCCCGCCGCTTCCCCGACCCGGTGCACCTGCGGATCGAGGACGTCCCCGAGTACGCGTACGTCCCCGCCAGGACGCGGGAGGCCGCCCTGCTGCGGGACGCGGTCCTCGACAAGGGCGGGCTGATCGACCGGGACGCCGTCTGGGCGCTCAAGCGCGAGGCCCTCGAAGCGATCCACGCCGTGCCGCTCGGCCCGGGGCGCCGCGCCGCCTACTGCGACTTCCTCGCCGAGCAGGGCACCGCCCTGGAGGACCACGCCACGTGGTGCGCCCTCGCCGAGCGGTACGGCCCCGACCGGCACGCCTGGCCCGCCGAGCTCCAGGACCCGCGCTCACCCGGGACGGCGCGCGCACGGCGCGAGCTGATGGACCGCGTCGACTTCCACAGCCGCCTCGCCTGGCTCACCGACACCCAGCTCGCCGCCGCCCAGCGGGCCGCCCGGGACGCGGGCATGCCGATCGGGCTCGTGCACGACCTGGCCGTCGGCGTGCACCCGGGCGGCGCCGACGCCTGGGCGCAGCGCGACGTCTTCGCCGAGCGGATGAGCGTGGGCGCGCCGCCCGACGCCTTCAACGCCCGCGGCCAGGACTGGGGTTTGCCGCCGTGGCGCCCCGACCGGCTGGCCGAGAGCGGGTACGCGCCCTTCCGCGACCTGCTGCGCGGCCTCATGCGGCACGCGGGCGCCGTCCGCATCGACCACGTCATGGGCCTGTTCCGGCTCTGGTGGATCCCGGAGGGCGAGGAGCCGACCGAGGGCTGCTACGTCCACTACGACGCCGAGGCCATGCTCGCCGTGCTGCTCCTGGAGGCGTCGCGCTCGGGCACGTACGTCATCGGCGAGGACCTCGGCACGGTCGAGCCGGGCGTCCGCGAGACGCTGCGCGAGCGCGGGGTGCTCGGCACGTCCGTGCTCTGGTTCGAGCGCGACTGGGAGGGCGACGGGCGGCCGGTGCCGGCCGAACGGTGGCGCACGGACTGCGTCGCCACCGCCACCACGCACGACCTGCCGTCCACCGCGGCCCGGCTGACCGGCGACGACGTACGGCTGCGGGAGCGGCTCGGCCTCTCCAGCGCCACCCCGACCGAGGCGGCCACGGAGGTCGCCGAGTGGCTCGCGCTCTTCGCCCGGCTCGGTCTGCTTCCGGGCGGCGCCGACCAGGAGGAGGAGGCCGTCCGCGCCGTGCACCGCTTCCTGCTGCGCACGCCCGCCCGGATGATCGGCGTCTGGCTGCCGGACCTGGTCGGCGACCGGCGGCCGCAGAACCTGCCGGGGACCTGGGCCGAGTACCCCAACTGGCGGCTGCCGGTGGCCGACGCCGAGGGGCGCCCCGTCACCCTGGACGACCTGGCGCGATCGCCGCGCGCGCACGCCCTGCTCGCGGTGTTCGCCGCAGCGGGCGGGGCACGCGACGTGCCTCTTACAGGCCCCCCGGGCGCGCGCCTCGTTTAGGCGTTCGCTACGTTGGCACCGTGGACAAGAAGAACGCTCTGCGCGCCGGCGCCCTGGCCTCCGGTACGACGCTGATGATGCTGCTCATGACGTCCCCGGCGCTCGCGCTCACGCGCGACGACGGCGACGACCCGGGTACCGGCCTGAGCGTGATCGAGACGCTCGGCCTCTACGTGGTCGCCCCGATCGTCCTGTTCCTGGTCATCGCCGGTCTGGTGATGGTGGGCGACAAGTCCCGCAAGCAGCAGAAGCAGGGCTGACGCCCCGGCTTCCCCCTGAGTTTCCCCGTCGAGGGCACCCGTCGCGCACCCGCCGCGGTGGGTGCCCTCGACGCGTTCTCCCGGCTCGGCGTCCGTCGGTCGCGCCCTCCCGGCCCGCGCGCCTACGGCTTGTCGGCCGACTCCGCCGTCAGATAGCGCTGCACGGTGGGCCCGAGCCAGTCCACGACCTCCGCGCGCTCCAGGGCCACGCTCGCCGGGAACCGCAGCACGTACCGGGTCAGCGCGAACCCCAGGACCTGTGACGCGCTGAGCGCCGCCCGGGCCGGCGCCTGGTCCGGGTGCGGGCAGACCTGCCGGGCGATCGGGATCAGCTGCTCGCGCAGCACGCCCTGCATGCGCTCGGCGGCCGACGGGTTGGTGGCGCCGACCCGCAGCAGCGCCGTGAGCTCGTCGTTCGCCTCCCACAGGTCCAGGAAGTGGCCCACCAGCGTCCGCCCGATGTCCTCGCGCGCGACGTCCGCCGGGTCCGGCAGCCGCAGATCGAGGGCGACGGCCGCCGCGAAGAGGCCTTCCTTGTTCCCGAAGTACCGCATCACCATGGACGGGTCGATCCGGGCGTCGCCCGCGATGGCGCGGATCGTCGCCCGCTCGTAGCCGTCCGCCGCGAACCGGTCCCTGGCCGCGGCGAGGATCGTGGCCCGGGTGGCGTCGGAACGGCGCCCAACCTGCTGCTTCTCGCTCATGCCAACAAACGTAGGCCAACACCTGTTGACAGTCCATACCGGCGGTTCTACGTTTGCCAACAAGCGTTGACCAACAAGTGTTGGCACGGACGTAGCGCACGGACGCAGGAGGCCACCATGAACGGCACCGCGAGCGGCTCCACGAACTCTGTGATCATCGTCGGCTCCGGCCCCACCGGACTGCTCCTGGCGGGCGACCTCGCCGCCGCCGGGGTCCCGGTCACCCTGGTCGAGAAGCGCCCCCGCGGGATCAGCAACCTCTCCCGCGCCTTCGTCGTGCACGCCCGCACCCTGGAGCAGCTCGACGCGCGCGGCCTCGCCGACCAGATCGAGGAAGCAGGTCAGCAGCTCGACCGGCTGCGCCTCTTCGGCCGCCTCTCCATCGACCTGACCGGCCTGCCGTCCCGCTTCAACCACCTCCTCGTCGTCCCGCAGTACGAGGTCGAGAAGGCGCTGGAGCGGCGCGCCGCCGAGGCCGGGGTCACCTTCGCGTACGACACCGAGGTGACCGGCCTGGTCCAGGGCTCGGACGGCGTCACCCTCCAACTCCGCACCAAGGAAGGGGAGTCGGCGGCCGACCGGGAGCTGAGCGCCGCGTACGTCGTCGGCACCGACGGGATGCGCAGCACCGTGCGGGAGGCCGTGGGACTGCCCTTCCCCGGCCGGTCCGCGATCCGCTCCGTCGTCCTCGCCGACGTACGGCTCGCCGAGAAGCCCGAGAACCTGCTCACCGTGAACGCGGTCGGCGACGCCTTCGCCTTCATCGCCCCCTTCGGCGACGGCTACTACCGGGTCATCGGCTGGAACCGGGCGCGCAACGTCCCGGACACCGAGCCACTCGACCTCGACGAGATCAAGGAGATCGCCCGGCTCGCCCTGGGCCACGACTACGGCATGCACGACGCCCGCTGGATGTCCCGCTTCCACAGCGACGAACGCCAGGCGCCGCACTACCGCGTGGGCCGGGTGCTGCTCGCCGGGGACGCCGCCCACGTGCACACCCCGGCCGGCGGCCAGGGCATGAACACCGGCCTCCAGGACGCCGCGAACCTGAGCTGGAAGCTCGCCGCCGTCGTCGGCGGCCGGGCTTCCGCGGACCTGCTGGACACCTACGAGGCCGAGCGGCACCCGGTCGGCAGGGCCGTGCTGCGCAGCAGCGGCGGCATCGTGCGGATGGCGATGGCCAAGCGCCCGTGGACGCTCGCGGCCCGCGCCGCACTGACCGGCTTCCTCGACCGGGTCCGCCCCGCCCGCACCCGCGCCGTCGGCCAGATCACCGGCATCGGCGTCCGCTACCCGGCCCCCAAGGGAGCCCACCCGCTCGTCGGCAGGCGCGTCCCCGACGTCGCCCTCCAGGGCGGCACCCGGCTCTACGAGGCCTTGCGCGCGGGCGAGTTCGTGCTGATCCTGCCCCAGGGGGAGCAGAGCGGGCGGGACGGGGTCCGGGTCGCGCACTGGGCGGGCGACCGGCGCACGGCGCTGCTGGTGCGGCCGGACGGATACGCGGCGTGGGCGGCGGACGGGACCGGGGCGAATGGGGGAGTTAAGTCCACCGACGTGCCCGAGGAGTACGCCGGATACTCGTTGCGGTAACGGTCGACAACCGGAGCGCAGGGGAGTTGGGGGACATGGAGCGGGTCGAGGCGGTCAGGCGGTGCCACCGGTTGTGGTGGCTGTCCGTGGTGGCGCTGCACTGGTCGACGATGGTCCACATCGCGGTGTGGACCCCGGTGCCGGGGCTGCTGCCCCGGGCCGCGGCGGGGATGCGCCGCCTCGTGGACCGCGAGCGGGCCCTCGCGGCCGAGTGGTCGGGCCTCACCGTCGAGGCGACGCCCGCGCCGACGGCCGGGAAGGAGCGGGAGGCCCTCGGGCTGCTCGCCCGCTACCGCTGGCTGTTCGGCGACGCGCAGCGGTTCCGCGAGTGGCGCTGGACCACGATGTACTCGTTCGTCGGCGGGCTCATCGCCTGCGTGCCGGGCGCCCTCGTCCTCTACGGCCTGTGGGGCCTCTTCCTCGCCGCGTTCGGCTCGTACCTGGCCGACGACGCGGGCTGGGACGGCCTCTGGTACATGTTCATCCACGTCGAGGACGTCCCGACGGGCCTGATGGCGGGCCTGCTCGGCCTGGCCGTCGGCGCGACGGGGCTGTGGCTCGCGCCCGGCACCGTCGACTGCCACGCCCGCTTCGTCCGCGCCACCCTGGCCCCCAGCGAGCAGGAGCTGATGGCCGCCAGGATCGCCCACCTCGCCGCGACCCGCTCCGACGCCGTGGACACCTCCGCCGCCGAACTGCGCCGCATCGAGCGGGACCTGCACGACGGCGCCCAGGCCCGGCTCGTCGCGATGGGCATGACCCTGGACGCCGCCGAGCACCGGCTGAACGACGACCCGGAGGCGGTCCGCGCGCTGCTCGCCGAGGCCCGCGCCTCCTCGTCCGCGGCCCTGAAGGAACTGCGCGACCTGGTCCGCGGCATCCACCCGCCGGTCCTCGCCGACCGCGGACTCGCCGACGCCGTACGGTCGTTGGCGCTGCTCAGCCCGCTGGCGGCGGAGGTCACCGTCGACCTCCCCGCGCGGCCCGAGGCCCCCGTCGAGTCGGCGGTCTACTTCGCGGTCGCCGAGACGGTCACCAACGCGGCCAAGCACGGGGAGGCCGAGCGCCTCTGGATCGACATCGCGTACGACGCCGGGACCGGGACCCTGCGGGTCTCCGTCGGCGACGACGGGCGTGGCGGCGCGGACCCCGCCCGGGGCAGCGGTCTCGCCGGGATCGAGCGGCGGCTCGCCACCTTCGACGGCGTCATCGCCGTCAACAGTCCGGCCGGCGGGCCGACCCAGATCTCCATGGAGGTGCCGTGCGCGTTGCAGTCGCCGAAGACCACTTCCTGCTGAGGGACGGTCTCGTCCGGCTCCTCGGCGCGTTCGGCCACGAGGTCGTCGCGGCCGTGGACAACGGGCCCGAGCTGCGCAAGGTCCTCGTCGCCGAGCGGCCGGACGTCGCGATCGTCGACGTGCGGCTGCCGCCGGACTTCAGCGACGAGGGCCTGCGCGCGGCGCTCGGCGCCCGGGCCGAGGTGCCGGGGCTCCCCGTGCTGCTGCTCTCGCAGTACGTGGAGCCCCTGTACGCGCGGGAGTTGCTGGCCGACGGCGCGGGCGCGGTCGGCTACGTGCTGAAGGACCGGGTCACGAACGGCGCCGAGTTCCTGCGCACCATCCAGCAGGTGGCGGGCGGCGGCACGGTGATGGACCCCGAGGTGGTGTCCAAGCTGCTCGCCCGCAAGGTCCGCGACCAGCGGCTCGGTTCGCTGACCGGCCGCGAGCGCGAGGTGCTCGGCCTGCTCGCCCAGGGCCGCTCGAACGCGGGCGTCGCCGAGGCCCTGGTCGTCAGCGAGAAGGCCGTCGCCAAGCACATCGGCAACATCTTCACCAAGCTGGGCCTGTACCCGGGAGAGAGCGACAACCGTCGTGTGCTGGCTGTTCTGGCGTACCTGGAGGGCTGAGCCCCCGCCCCGGCCGGCTACTCCGGCACGGACGTCGCCAGCAACTGCCGCAGCAGATCCGCCAGTTGACCGGACTGCTCGCCGTCCAGAGCACCGTCGAGAGCCTTCTTCTGCACGTCGAGGCCGGCGCCCACCGCCTCGTCGACGATCGCGAGACCCTCGTCGGTGAGGGTGACCTGAAGGCCGCGCCGGTCGTGCGGATCGGGTGAGCGGCGCACCAGACCCCGCCGCTCCAGCTTGTCGAGGCGCCCCGTCATCCCGCCCGTCGTCAGCATCAGCGTCCCCGACAGCCGGCGCGGCGAGAGCGTGTACGGCTCGCCGGCCCGGCGCAGCGTCGCCAGCACGTCGAACTCGCCGCGCGAGATGCCGATCCGCGCGTACGTCTGCTCGATCCGGTCGCCCATGCCGCGCGCCAGCCGGTAGATCCGCCCGAACACCTCCATGGCGGCGGTGTCCAGGTCGGGCCGGACCGCCGCCCACTGCTCGATGATCGCGTCGACCGCGTCGGGCGCGCCCTTGTCGTTCCTGCCGCTGCTCATGACTCCGAGTATCCGCGCCGGATCGGTAGGAGGCAAGAAAGTAGCTTGACGAAAAGTAGCTTGCGACTAAGCTACTTTCCATCGAGCTACCTGAGGGGTTCCTATGCACGGCGTGCGGCGCATACCCGGCGAACGGTCCATGACCTTCGCGGCGGCGGTGAACGGCATCGGCAACGGCATGTACGTCCCGTTCACCCTGGTCTTCTTCCACTACGTCACCGGGCTCTCGTTCCCGGTCGTCGGCGCGGTCCTGACCGTGACGGGCCTCGCCGGGATGGCGGCCCTGCCGCTCGCCGGGGCGGCCGTCGACCGGTTCGGGGCGCGCCCGGTCCAGTACGTCCTCTACGCGACCCGCGCCGTCGGCTTCCTGCTCTACCCGGCCGCCCAGTCGCTGCCGGCCTTCGCCGCCGTCGCCTTCCTGACGGCCGCCGCCGACCGCGCCTTCCCCGCCGCCCAGTCCGCGCTCATCGGCGAAGTGGCCCGCGGCGCCGACCGCGACCGGCTCCAGGCCGCCCTGCGCGCGCTCACCAACGGCGGCAGCGGCGCGGGGGCGCTGCTCGCCACACTGGTCATCGGGGTCGCGGGCCCGGGCGCCTACACGTACGCGGCCTGGGGGAACGCGCTGACGTTCACGGTCGCGGCGCTGCTGCTGCGCCCGCTGCGGCCGGTGCGCACGGCGCCGGGTGCCGCACCGGGCGCACGCCGCAAGGCGGGCTACCGGATGGTCGCGGCGGACCGCCCCTTCCTGACCCTGACGGCCGCGAACTTCCTCAACGCCCTGTCCTACTCGGCCCTTTCGGTGCTCTTCCCGCTCTTCATCGTGCAGTGGCTGCACGGTCCCGCCGCGCTGACCGGCACCGCCTTCACCATCAACACGGTGCTGTGCGCGGTCGCCGGGATGTTCGTCGCCGGCCGGGTCCGCGGGGCGGGCGCCCGGCGCACCCGGGCGGCGGCGCTCGGCGGGATGCTCTTCGCGGCGTCGTTCGCGGGCCTCGCGGTGCTCGCCGCGGTGCGGCCCGCGGCGGGCTGGGTGATCGGCGCGGCGCTGCTGGCCCTGGTCGTCGTCTACACGGTGGGGGAGCTGGTGCACAGCCCGTCGGCCGAGGTCCTCGCGGTGTCGGCGGCGCCGGAGCCGGTGCGCGGCCGCTACCTGGCGACCTACCAGCTGTCCTGGTCGCTGGCGAAGGCCCTCGCGCCGTCGCTCTTCACCGGGCTCCTCGCGGTGGACGGCCGGGTCCCGTGGCTGTTCCTCATCGCCACGTCCGCGGTCGCCGCGGGACTGCTGATCCGGGTCGAGCGCCGGCTGCCGGTGGAGTCGGTCGTCGTGGCCCGCGCCCCGCGCGACCTGGTGGTGGCGTCATGAGGCGCACCGGCACGGTACTGCTCACGGCCCTCGCGCCGGTCTCCTGGGGCTCGACCTACGCGGTGACGACGGAGTTCCTGCCGCCGGACCGCCCGCTGTTCACGGCGGCGATGCGGGCGCTGCCCGCGGGCCTGGTGCTGCTCGCCCTGGCGCGGCGGCTGCCGGCGGGGGAGTGGTGGTGGCGGTCGGCGGTCCTCGGCGCGCTCAACATCGGCGCGTTCTTCCCGCTCCTGTTCCTCTCCGCGTACCGGCTGCCGGGCGGCCTCGCGGCGGTCGTCGGATCGGTGGGGCCGCTGTTCGTGGCGGGCCTCTCGGCGCTCCTCCTCTCCCAACGCCCCTCCCGCCGCACGCTGGTGACGGGGTTCGTGGCCGCGTTCGGGGTGAGCCTCGTGGTGCTGCGGGCGGCCGGCGCGCTGGACGCGCTCGGGGTCGCCGCGGCGGTCGCCTCCACCGCGTCGATGTCGACGGGCACGGTCCTGACGAAGAAGTGGGGCCGCCCGGACGGCGCGGGCCCGCTGGCGATCACCGGCTGGCAGCTCACGGCGGGCGGCCTGCTGATCGCTCCCCTCGCGCTCGCGGTGGAGGGCGCGCCCCCGGCGCTCGACGGCCGGGCGCTCGGCGGCTACGCGTACCTCGCGCTCGCCAACACGGCGGTCGCGTACTGGCTCTGGTTCCGTGGCATCGGCCGGATGAGCGCCACCCAGGTCACCTTCCTCGGCCCGCTCTCGCCGCTGACCGCCGCGGTGATCGGCTGGGCGGCGCTCGGACAGGAGCTGTCGGCGGTCCAGCTGATCGGGATGGGGCTGGCGTTCGGCGCGACGGTCGCGGGCCAGCGCCCACCCGGATTGTTCAGAACGACTGAAAGTATCGAGCGAAAAGTTTCGATGGACGTGACAGGTACCGCGCTGCGACGGTAGTCGTGCCCCCGGCGGACCGAGGGCGACCCGACCCAGCAGAGAGGGCCCCGATGGCAGTCCTGGACCGTACCCGTACCCCCGTGAAGCCGAGCGCGGCCGCCGGCCGTGCGGCCGGGGGGCTCGGCGCCGGTCTCGCCCTCGCCGCCCTCGCCACCGTCGTCTGGTCCGGCAGCTTCGTCACCGCACGGGGACTGCACGACAGCGTGCCACCGGTCCAGCACGCGTTCTGGCGCTGGATCATCGCGATCGTGGCCGTGGCGCCGTTCGGTGTGCGGGCGGCATGGCGCGAACGGGCCGCCCTGCGCCGCCACTCGGGCTTCGTCGCGCTGGCCGCGCTGCTCGGCGTCACCGTCTACAACACCCTCGTCAACCAGGCCGGCCTGACCACGTCCGCCGGGAACATGGGCATGGTCATGGCCGCCTCACCGGTCCTCATGGCCCTCTGCGAGCGCCTCGGCGGGGCCCGGCTCGGCGCCCGCCGGGTCACCGGCACCCTCGTCGCCTGCACCGGGGTCGTCCTCCTCGTCAGCAAGGGCTCCCTGTCCCCGGACTTCGCGCCGGGCGACCTGTGGGTGGTCGCCGCGGCCGTCTCCTTCGGCTCGTACAGCGCGCTGCTGCGGCGCAGGCCCCGGGAGATCGGGGGCGTGGCGTTCCTGTTCGCGACGTTCGTGCTCGGCGCGCTGATGCTGGCACCCGCGTACGCGGCGAGCGTCGCGCTGCAGGGCGGCTTCGAGGTGCGGGCGGGCACGGTGGGACCGCTGCTGTACGTGGGCGTGGTGTCGTCGGCGATCGCCTTCTTCGCGTGGAACAAGGCGATCGCGCTGGTCGGCGCGGCCCGCGCGGGCGTCGTCTACTACCTCCAGCCAGTGTGCGTGGCGCTCCTGTCGTACGCGGTGCTCGGCGAGGCGATGGGCCCGCTGCAAGGGGTGTGCATGGCCCTGATCCTCGGCGGCGTCGTGCTCGCCTCCCTCGCCCCGCGTTTGCCGGAACGGCAACGGGGCGCGGGTTCCACGGCCCCGTAGCGGAAGGATGAGGACCGAGCCCCTGGTCCGGCCCTGGTCCGGCCCTGGTCCGATCGATCCGATCCGGAGGAAGCGATGCCGTCCACCTCAGCCGAGTCCGTGCCCGCCCCGGTCCACCGCCTCGTCCCCTCGCCCGCCGGGCGCAGCCACCTCGTCGAACAGGGGACGGGCCCGCTCGTCCTCCTCCTGCACGGATTCCCCGAGTCCTGGTACTCGTGGCGCCGCCAGCTCCCCGCGCTCGCCGCCGCCGGGTACCGGGCCGTCGCCCTCGACGTCCGCGGCTACGGGCGCTCCTCCCGGCCCGCCGCCGTCGATGCCTACCGCATGCGGGAACTCGTCGAGGACAACGTCGCCGTGGTGCACGCCCTCGGCGAGGAGGGCGCCGTCGTGATCGGCCACGACTGGGGCGCCAACATCGCCGCCGGATCGGCGCTCCTGCGGCCCGACGTCTTCTCCGCCGTGGGCCTGCTGAGCGTCCCGTACGCGCCGCCCGGCGGGCCCCGGCCCAGCGAGGTGTTCGCCGGGATGGCCGCGGGACCCGAGGAGTTCTACGTCTCCTACTTCCAGGAGCCCGGCCGGGCCGAGGCGGAGATCGAGCCCGACGTGCGCGGCTGGCTCGCCGGGTTCTACGCCGCGCTGTCCGCCGACACGATGCCGGGACCCGACGCGCCCGACCCCCACTTCGTCGCCCGCGGCGGCCGGCTGCGCGACCGGTTCCCGGCCGGCGGGACGCTGCCCGCATGGCTCGACGAGGCCGAACTCGACGTGTACGCGGGCGAGTTCGAGCGCACGGGACTGAGCGGCGCCCTCGCCCGCTACCGGAACATGGACCGGGACTGGGCGGACCTGCGCGCGTACCACGGCGCCGCGATCCCGCAGCCGTCCCTCTTCGTCGGCGGCTCCCGCGACGCGTCCACCACCTGGCTCGCCGAGGCGATCGAGGCGTACCCGAAGACCCTGCCGGGCCTCGTCGGCTCGCACGTCCTCGACGGGGCCGGGCACTGGATCCAGCAGGAGCGGGCCGACGACGTCAACCGGCTGCTGGTGGAGTGGCTCGCAGCCGTAGCTCCATGAGGGGCAGGGTCCGGCCGGGGACCGAGCCCGACGGGATCGTGCCGACGTGGCGGCCGCCCATCGCCTCGTAGAAGGGGACCGCGTTCGGGTCGGCCGCCCAGTGCACGGTGGCGAAACCGCCGGCGTCCGCCGTGTCCCGCACGTGCGTGAACAGGAGGCGGCCCACGCCCAGGCCGAGCGCCTCCGGGTCCACGAACATCAGGCCCAACTCGCCCGCAGGCGGCTGCCCTTCGAGCGTCGCCAGGCCCAGCACCCGGCCGTCGGGGTCCTCGGCCACCACCGTGCGCCGCCGCTCCACGTCGGCCGGCCGCAGCGTCAGCTCGTCGACGCAGGCCGCCATGAACGCCGCGTCGTAGCCCCAGTGCGCCTTCGAACGCAGCGCCAGCGCGCTCAGCTCCGCCGCCTCCTCCGGGCGGGCCGGCCGGATCCGTGCCGTGTGCGTCCGCTCTGTCCCCTGTGTCTGTTTCGGCTCCGTCATGCCGCCAGCGTAGGGCGCGTTACGTTGGGGCGTATGAGCGAGCGAGTGCCCGGGCCCGACCGGTGGGACGTGAAGAAGCTGGTCGTCCTGCGGACGCTGCGGGAGCGCGGGACGGTCACCGCCACGGCGGCCGCGCTGCTCATGACGCCGTCCGCCGTCTCCCAGCAGCTCACCAACCTGGCGAAACAGCTCGGCGTGCCGCTCCTGGAGGCGCACGGGCGACGGGTGCGGCTCACCGACGCCGCGCATCTCGTGCTGCGGCACGCCGAGGCCGTGTTCGCCGAACTGGAGCGCGCCGACGCCGAGTTGGCCTCGTACGTGCAGGGCGAGGTCGGCGTGGTGCGGGTCGCCGCCTTCTCCACCGCCGTGCCCGCCCTCGTCGTGCCCGCCGTACGGGCGCTGCGCGCCGCGCACCCCGGGATCACCGTGCGGGTGCGGGAGGCCGAGGCCGGGGCGGCGTACGAGCTGCTCGCCGCCGGTGACGTGGACCTCGCCCTGTCCCTCGCCGCGCACGCGCCGACCGCCCGGGACCCCAAGTTCACCCGGGTGCCGCTGCTCGCCGACCCGCTGGACGTGGCCCTGCCCGTCGGGCATCCGCGCGCCGGGGAACCGGGGCTGCGCCTCGCCGACCTCGCCGGGGAGCCGTGGATCTTCGGCGGGTCCGGGCCCTGGTCCGAGATCACCATCGCCGCGTGCGAGGCCGCCGGGTTCGTGCCCGAGCAGGCGCACAGCGCGGCGGGCTGGACGGCGATCCTGGCCATGGTCGAGGCGGGCATGGGCATCGCCCTGGTGCCGCGGATGGCGGCGGCGCGGCGGGACGGCGTCGTGATGTGCCCGCTGGGCGCCGACCGGCCCGTACGGCACGTGGTGGCGGCCGTGCGCCGGGGGGCGGAGGAGCGGGGCGCGGTGCGGCGGTTCCTGGACGTGCTGACGCACTGACGCAATGACGCACTGACGTCCTGACCTGCCCGCCCGATCGTTCAGTAGAAATGAATGGCGACCTCGGAAACTTTCGATGGACCTGAGAGGTCGCGGGGTTCGACAGTGAAGGCATGACGACGAACTCCCTGCCGGACGACCCGCACGCCAACGACGCCGCCCCCTACGGCGGCGGCGACCCGTACGCCGACTACCGCGTCTTCGGTGACGCGGCCGCCTTCACCGACCTCGTCGACCTCGCCGACCGCCGCCTCGGCGCGGGTGTCATCGCCGCCAACGACGAGTTCTTCGCCGAGCGCGAGAACCTCCTCGTCCGCGAGCGCGCCGTCTTCGACCCGGAGCACTTCGGGCACAAGGGCAAGATCATGGACGGCTGGGAGACCCGCCGCCGGCGTGGCACGGCCGACGCGCCGTTCCCCGCGCCCGAGGACCACGACTGGGCGATCGTGCGGCTCGGCGCGCCCGGCGTGATCCGTGGCGTCGTCGTCGACACCGCCCACTTCCGCGGCAACTACCCGCAGCGCGTCAGCCTCCAGGCCGCCTCCGTGCCCGGCGCCCCCGGGCCCGAGGAACTCCTCGCCGACGACGTGAAGTGGGAGGAGATCGTCCCGCGCAGCCAGGTGCGCGGGCACGCCGCCAACGCGTTCACCGTCACCTCCGAGCGCCGCTACACCCACGTCCGCGTCTGCCAGCACCCCGACGGGGGCATCGCGCGGCTGCGCGTGCACGGCGAGGTCGTCCCGGACCCGGAGTGGCTCGACCTGCTCGGCACGATCGATCTGGTCTCCGTACTCAACGGGGGTGTGTACGAGGACGCGTCCGACAAGTTCTACTCGTCGCCGACGCAGATCATCCTGCCCGGGACCTCGCGGAAGATGGACGACGGCTGGGAGAACCGGCGGCGCCGGGTGCACGGCACGAACGACTGGGTGCGGTTCCGGCTGGTCGCGCAGGGGGCGGTGCGGGCCGTCGAGATCGACACGGCCTATCTGAAGGGGAACTCGGCCGGGTGGATCGCGCTGAGCGGGCGCGACGGGGAGACGGGGGAGTGGTTCGAGATCATTCCGCGCACGAAGCTGCAGCCCGACACGGTGCACCGGTTCCCGCTGGCGGCGCAGGCCGTGGTGACGCACGTCCGTCTTGACGCGTTCCCCGACGGGGGTGTGGCCCGGATGCGGCTGCACGGCGCCCTGACCGAGCCGGGCCGGGCGTCCCTCGCGGAACGCTTCGGCCGCGGCTAGGCGCCATGGCTCCGGCCGGTGGGGCTTCTCGCGCGGTTCCCCGCGCCCCCTGAAAGCTCGACTGCGTCTGCCGGGCTGATCATTCGTCGCGAGCTGCCGACCGTGCTGGGTTGCTCGCGCAGTTCCCCGCGCCCCTGGAGCATGCGGCTCCGCCGCAGCCCCATAGGCGCCCCCTGAGACGGCGCACGAAGTGCGCCTCTCAGGGGCGCGGGGAACGGCGCGAGCACCCCCCACCGGCCCGCGGACGCAGTGGGCTTTTAGGGGCGCGGGGAACTGCGCGCCCAGCCCCCACCGGCCCGCGGACGCAGTCGGTTTTTTGGGGGCGCGGGGAACTGCGCGCCCAGCCCCCACCGGCCCGCGGACGCAGTCGGTTTTTTGGGGGCGCGGGGAACTGCGCGCTCAGCCCCCACCGGGCCCGCGGACGGAGTCGGTTACGCGTCTGCTGACTGTGCCTTCAGGGCGCGCTCGACGCCCGCGCGGGACTCCGAGACGAGACGGCGGAGCGCCGCGCTCGGGTTCGCGGCGGAGAGCCACTCGTCCGTGCGCGTCAGCGTCTCCGGCGAGACGTGGATCGACGGGTACAGGCCGACCGCGATCTGCTGCGCCATCTCGTGGGACCGGGAGTCCCACACCCCCTTGACCGCCGCGAAGTACTTCTCCACGTACGGCGCGAGCAGCTCACGCTGATCGGTCTGGACGAAGCCGCCGATGACGGCCTCCTGCACCGCGTTCGGCAGCTTGTCGGAGTCGACGACGGAGGCCCACGCCTCCGCCTTCGCCTCCGGAGTCGGCCGCGCGGCCCGCGCCGTGGCGGCGTGCCGCTCACCCGCGGCGGTCCGGTCCCGCTCGTACTCCGCCTCGATCTCCGCCTCGTCGAACCGCCCGACGACCGCGAGCCGCTGCACGAACGCCCAGCGCAGCTCGGTGTCGACCGCGAGGCCCTCGATCGTCTGGCCACCCTCCAGCAGCGCCTCCAGCAGATCGAGCTGCTCCGGCGTACGGGCCGTCGCCGCGAACGCGCGGGCCCACGCCAGCTGGTGGTCGCTGCCCGCCTCGGCGGTGCGCAGGTGCGTCAGCGTCGCCTCGGTCCAGCGGGTGAGCAGCGCGTCCCGGTGGGACGGCGCCGCGTACAGGTCGATGGCCAGCTTCACCTGACGGTGCAGCGACTGGACCACGCCGATGTCGGACTCCTTGCCGACACCGCTCAGGACCAGGTCCAGGTACGCGCTCGTGGACAGCTCCGCGTCCCGCGTCATGTCCCAGGCCGACGCCCAGCACAGCGCACGCGGCAGCGACGACTCGAAGTCGCCGAGGTGCTCGGTGACGAAGGCGAGGGACTGCTCGTCGAGGCGGACCTTCGCGTACGACAGGTCGTCGTCGTTGAGCAGCACCACGGCCGGCCGGCGCTTGCCGACCAGCTGCGGGACCTGCGTCGACTCGCTCGCCGTGACGTCGAGTTCGATGCGCTCGCCGCGCAGCAGCTTGCCGCTGTCGTCGTCGAGGTCGTACAGGCCGATCGCGATGCGGTGCGGGCGCAGCGTCGGCTCGCCCTTGGCGCCGGCCGGGAGCGCGGGCGCCTCCTGGCGGATGGCGAACGACGTGATGACGCCGTGCTCGTCCGTCTCGATCTCGGGCCGCAGGACGTTGATGCCGGCCGTCTCCAGCCACGCCTTCGACCACGACTTCAGGTCACGGCCACTGGTCTCCTCCAGCGCGCCGAGCAGGTCGGACAGCCGCGTGTTGCCGAACGCGTGGCGCTTGAAGTACGCCTGCACGCCCTGGAAGAACTCGTCCATGCCGACGTACGCGACGAGCTGCTTGAGCACCGAGGCGCCCTTGGCGTACGTGATGCCGTCGAAGTTGACCAGGACGTCGTCGAGGTCGTTGATCTCCGCCATGATCGGGTGCGTGGACGGCAGCTGGTCCTGGCGGTAGGCCCACGTCTTCATGGAGTTGGCGAACGTCGTCCACGAGTGCGGCCAGCGGCTGTCCGGCGCGTACGCCTGGCAGGCGATCGAGGTGTACGTGGCGAACGACTCGTTCAGCCACAGGTCGTTCCACCACTCCATGGTGACCAGGTCGCCGAACCACATGTGGGCCAGCTCGTGCAGGATCGTCTCGGCCCGCACCTCGTACGCGGCGTCGGTCACCTTCGACCGGAACACGTACTGGTCGCGGATGGTCACCGCGCCCGCGTTCTCCATCGCGCCCGCGTTGAACTCCGGCACGAAGAGCTGGTCGTACTTGGCGAACGGGTACGCGTAGTCGAACTTCTCCTGGAACCAGGCGAAGCCCTGCCGCGTCACCTCGAAGATCGCGTCCGAGTCGAGGAACTCGGCGAGCGAAGGACGGCAGTAGATGCCCAGCGGCACGCTCTGCCCGCCCGGACCCTCGTACGAGGAGTGCACCGAGTGGTACGGGCCGACGACGAGCGCCGTGATGTACGTCGAGATGCGCGGCGTCGGCTCGAAGTGCCAGACGTCGTCCTTCGGCTCCGGGGTGGGGGAGTTGGAGATGACCGTCCACCCGGTCGGCGCCTTCACCGTGAACTGGAAGGTGCCCTTGAGGTCGGGCTGCTCGAAGTTCGCGAACACCCGGCGGGCGTCCGGCACCTCGAACTGCGTGTACAGATACGCCTGCTGGTCGACCGGGTCGACGAAGCGGTGCAGGCCCTCACCGGTGTTCGTGTAGGCGCAGTCGGCGACGACCTTCAGCTCGTTCGGCCCCGCCTCCAGGCGCTTGAGCGCGATCCGGGAGTCACGGAAGACGGCGGCGACGTCCAGCGAGTGCCCGTTCAGGACGACCTCGTGGACCGCGTCGGCGATCAGGTCCACGAACGTCTCGGCGCCCGCCTCCGCGCTGTCGAAGCGCACGGTGGTCACCGACCGGAACGTGCCGCCCTCCTGCGCGCCGGAGAGGTCGAGATCGATCTCGTACGAGTCAACGGTGAGCAGCTTCGCCCGCTGCTGCGCCTCTTCGCGGGTCAGATTGGTGCCAGGCACGCGGTCATCTCCTAGTAGCGGTCTACGTATGTGACGTTTCCGGTCATCCTTCCACGCCGGATACCGGAAGGCGATGTCCGTTTTCCGCCGGTGAACACGCGCGCGCGGGGCCAGCCTGGAGTCATGACCAGGTACACCGCACTTCCCGTCGACGCGACGGCCCTCAAGGAACTCAGGACCACCGACGACGCGGGCCGCCCCTGCGTCCCGTACACCGCGACCGGCGACGACGCGGGCTCCCCGCTGCGCTGCTGCCTCAAGCCCGTCGAGGAGGGCGAGCGGATCGCCCTCGTCTCCTACGCGCCGCTGCGCCGCTGGGCCGCGGCGACGGGCGCGCGGCCCGGCGCCTACGACGAGCAGGGCCCGGTCTTCATCCACACCGACCCCTGCGACGGCCCCGCCACCGACCGGGACGGCTACCCCTTCGACCGGCCCGGCGCGCTGCGCACGCTGCGCCGCTACGACGCCCGCGGGCACATCGCGGGCGGCCGCCTCCTGGAGATCCCCGAGGACGCGACGGCCGGCTTCGACGCGGCGCTCGACGAGGCGTTCGCCGACCCGGACGTCGTCCTCGTGCACGTCAGGGCGGTGGAGTACGGCTGTCTGCACTTCGCGGTCGGCCGGCCGTCGACTCGCTGACCGCCCGCGCGAACGCCCGCACCCGCTCCGTCTCGGCGTCCCGCTGCCACACGACCCCGAGCACGGAGTCCGGCAGCCCGGTGACCGGCACGTGCACCACGTCGCGGCGCCCGTGGTACTCCGCCGTGGGCCGGCACAGCAGCATCGCGCCGCGCCCCGCCGCGACCAGCGTCAGCCCCTCCTGGAGCGTGCGCACGGCGGGGCCCGGCGCGGTCGTCGGGGCGTGCGCCGCGCGCCAGTACGCGGGGGCGGGCGCCGTCGCCGGGATCAGCGGGGCCGCCGCCAGGTCGGCGGCGGTCACCTCGGCGCGGGCCGCGAACGGATGCCGTACGGACACGGCCACGTTCTGCCGCTCGCGGGAGAAGGTCGGGCCCAGCACCACGTCCGGCTCCTCGACCGGCAGCAGCACGATCGCGACGTCCACGTCGCCGTGCCGCACCGCGCCGAACGGGTCCGCGAACGGCACCTCCACGATCTCCGTCACACACCCCGGGTGCCGCTCCTGGAAGAGCGCGATCGCGGCCATCAGCCGGTGGTCGGCCGTCCCCTGGAACCCGATCCGCAGCCGCCCCTCGATCCCGCGCGCCGACTCCCGGGCCCGCGCCACGACCGCCCCCAACTCCTCGTAGGCGGGCCGCAGTTCGGCCGCGAACCGGGCCCCGAGCGGGGTGAGCCGCACCCGTCTGCTGGTCCGCTCCACGAGCCGCGCGCCCACCCGCCGCTCCAGCGCGGCGAGCAGCTGGCTGACCCGGGACTGCGAGACGTGCAGCCGCTCGCCCGCCCGGCCGAAGTGCAGTTCGTCGGCGACGGCGAGGAACGCCTCCAGTTCCCTGACCTCCAGCACGGTCCCCCGTCCTCCATCGATGAGCCTCACTCATGGAAGGGTGAGTGATCCGCCGTTGTTCCCGGGGGCGCGACGGCGAAGGCTTGCCGCATGCACACCCGTACCGAACTCACTCCCCGCAGCGGCCCGTTGGCCAGTGACGGGCGCGGCGCCGTGCTCGCGCTCGCGGCCGCCACCTTCACCGTCGTCACGAGCGAGATGCTGCCCGTCGGCCTGCTCAGCCCGCTCGCCGAGGGGCTCGGCCGCTCCGAAGGAGCCGTCGGGCTCGCCGTCACGCTGCCGGGGATCGTCGCCGCGCTCGCCGCACCCTTGCTGCCGCCCGCCGTGCGGCGCACCGGACGGCGCACCGTCCTCGTCACCCTGCTCGTCGTGCTCGGCGCCGCGAACCTGTGCTGCGCGCTCGCCCCGAACCTGCCCGCCCTGCTCGCCGCCCGCGTCCTGGTCGGCGTCTGCATCGGCGGGGTGTGGGCGATCGCGGCGGGCCTCGCCCCCCGGCTCGTCCCGGCCGAGCGGGCCGGGCGGGCCACCGCCGTGGTCTTCAGCGGGATCGCCGTCGCGTCGGTCGCCGGCGTACCGGCGGGCACGCTCCTGGGTGAACTCGCGGGCTGGCGCTGGTCGTTCGCCGTCGTCGGCGCCCTCGCGCCGGGCGTCGCCGCACTGCTGCGCGCGGTGCTGCCGCCGCTCCCCGCCGCACGCGCGGTGCGGCCCGCCGCGCTCCTGGTCCTCCTGCGCGCCCGGCGGGTGAGGCAGGGTCTGGTGGTGGTGCTGCTCCTGGTGACCGGGCACTTCGCCGCGTACACCTACGTGCGGCCGCTCCTGGAACGCGTACCGGACCTGACGCCCGGCCTCGTCAGCGCGCTGCTCCTCGCGTACGGCATCGCGGGGATCGCCGGGAACTTCCTCGGCGGCACCCTCGCGGTGCGCTCCGCGGCGCTCGGCGGGGTGGTGCTGCTGCTGGTGCCCGCGGGCGGTTCGTTGCTCGCCTCGGCCGTGCTGCTGCTCGCGTGGGGCGCGGCGTACGGGGGTGTCTCCGTCGCCGCGCAGAACTGGCTGGCCGGGGCCGCGCCCGCCGCCCGGGAGGCCGTCTCCGGCCTGTTCGCCGGCACCTTCAACTGCGCGATCGCACTGGGCGCGTTCACCGGCGGCCTGACGTTCGACGCCTCCGGCGCGGGTGGGGTGCTGTGGCTGGGCGGGGCGCTCGCGCTGGCCGCGACCGTGGTGGCGGGACTTCGGCTGCGGCCCGGTGGGGGCGGGCCGCGCCGTTCCCCGCGCCCCTGAAAGGCCGACTGCGTCTGCCGGGTCGGGCTTTTGTAGCGGGGTGCGGGCGGGTGGGGCTTCTCGCGCCGTTCCCCGCGCCCCTGAGAGGCGCACTGCGTGCGCCGTCTCAGGGGGCGCCCGAGGGGGCTGCGGCGAAGCCGCATGCTCCAGGGGCGCGGGGAACTGCGCGAGCAACCCCCACCGGCCCGCAGCCGGACACCGGCCTACTTGGCCGAGAGCTCCGCGGCGACCAGCTCAGCGATCTGCACCGCGTTCAGCGCAGCGCCCTTGCGGAGGTTGTCGTTGGAGATGAAGAGCGACAGACCGTTGTCGACGGTCTCGTCGACGCGGATCCGGCCCACGAACGACGCGTCCTTGCCGGCGGCCTGCAGCGGCGTCGGAATCTCGGACAGCTCGACCCCCTGCGCGGCCGCGAGCAGCGCCGTCGCGCGCTCGACGCTGATCGGACGGGCGAAGCGGGCGTTGACCTGGAGGGAGTGCCCGGAGAACACGGGGACGCGGACACACGTGCCCGAGACCTTCAGGCCGGGGATCTCGAGGATCTTGCGGGACTCGTTGCGGAGCTTCTGCTCCTCGTCCGTCTCGTTCAGGCCGTCGTCCACGATCGCACCGGCCAGCGGCAGCACGTTGAAGGCGATGGGGCGCTTGTAGACGTTCGGCTCGGGGAAGTCGACGGCGTCACCGTCGTGCGTCAGCCTGTCCGCGTCCGCGACCACCTTCTGCGCCTGGCCGTGCAGCTCGGCGACGCCCGCGAGACCCGAACCCGACACCGCCTGGTACGTGGCGACGACGAGGGCCTCCAGGCCCGCCTCGTCGTGCAGGGGGCGCAGGACCGGCATCGCGGCCATGGTCGTGCAGTTCGGGTTCGCGATAATGCCCTTGGGCCGGTCCGCGATCGCGTGCGGGTTCACCTCGGAGACGACCAGCGGCACCTCGGGGTCCTTGCGCCAGGCCGACGAGTTGTCGATGACGACCGCGCCCTGGGACGCCACCTTCTCCGCGAGGGCCTTCGACGTGGCGCCGCCCGCCGAGAACAGCACGATGTCCAGGCCGGTGAAGTCGGCCGTCGAGGCGTCCTCGACCGTCACGCCGTCCACGACCGTCCCGGCGCTGCGCGCCGAGGCGAACAGGCGCAGCTCGTCGATCGGGAAGGCCCGCTCGACCAGGATCTTGCGCATGACCGTGCCGACCTGACCGGTGGCTCCGACGATTCCGACCTTCACAGGGTTCCTCCGTGCGTGACTGCGGCCATGGGTGCGGCCTGGCGGGTTGTGTCCATGATGCGTCTGTCCAGACCCGCCTTGTCCAATCCATTGTCCGAGGTGCGGGACGGCGGGGCCGCTCAGCCGTGGAGGGTGATGCTCCACTTGCCGGAGGTCCTGATCTGCAGGAATCCGCTCGGAACGCGTTGCAGACCGGAGGCCGTACTGAGCCGCCGTACCGGTTCCAGGCGTTCGTCCAGTTCCCAGAGCACGAAGAGGTCGAGCATCCCGCGCGGCTCGTGCCTGATCATCACCTCGGCCTCGGGTCCGGTGTGACGTACGACTCCATAGCCCTGGCCCTGCACGCCCCCGTCGAGCACGGGCACCGACGCCGGGTCGCCCGGTTCGAGCCGCCAGCCGGTCTCCGCGCTCGCGGCGAACACCAGGACGTAGCAGTACCCGGCCTCGGCGACCCAGAGCGGGCCGGTGGCCGGGCGGCGCCGACCCACGCTGTCGGCGGAGATCCGCAGCTGGCCGTCGGCCTGGAGGGTGCGGGTCTCCAGCGACTCCGTGTCCGTGGTGGTGCGGGCGAGGGTGAGCAGCGAGGGCGGCCCGTCGTAACGCAGCACCGCGCTGCCCCGCCCCTCGCCGGCCCTGCCGAGCGGCGGCGCCTCGTCGATCGGGAGCAGGTGCAGCCGCCAGTCACCGGTGTTCTCCAGACGCAGCCGCACCTGGGGTTCGCCGGAGCGGAACACGACGGTGCGGCCCCGGACGCCGTGCCGGGCGGCGTCCAGGAACGGCTCCTCGTCGTCGTACTCGTCGAGCAGGGTGACCCGGGGGTCGGCGAAGGAGGAGCGGCCGTTGCCGAAGGAGTAGTCGAGCAGCGCCGGGCGCCCGGGGGCCGGGTTCACGAGGGTGACCGTCGTGTCCCCGCGCCCGGTCCACTCGCCCGCCTGCTGGGCCGCGGCGCCGTCGAACACCGGCAGCGGGCGGGCGGTCAGCTGCCAGGCGCCGTCGGCCTCCAGGAGCAGGAGGAGCGGGCCGTCGGGCAGGGGGACGGTCTGGCGGAGCCGGTCGGTGTCGTTGACGAGCAGGTCGTAGGCGTCCGGGTCGGACAGCTGCCGGGCCTCCTGGCTCTTGAGGCCGATGTAGCCCTCGCCGTTCTCGTCGCCCGCGAAGTCGACGTCGAGGTCGGCCGCGGAACCGGTGTGGGCGACCACCTCAGGGCCGTATCCCTGGAGCGGTCCCGCGCCCAGGCGGCGGACGACGGAGAGGGGCTGCACCACGACCGTCCAGTCCTCGTCGGCCTCGACGCGCAGGCGCAGCGGGCGGTCCTGCGGGGAGTGGACGAGAACGCGGCCGCGGAAGTCGCGCAGCGTGGTGTTGAAGAGGAGTTCGTCCTCCTTGTTGCGGCGGTCCAGGGTGTGCAACCCGAAGTAGCCGTCGCCGTGGTGCCAGGCCTCGACGAGGACCGGTCCCGGCGGCAGCGGCGCGTTCACGGCGACGACGCCGTTGCCCCGGCCCCGCTGCTGGTACGGGGGGAACTCCGGGCCGAAGGAGTAGGGGGCCGGCTCCCCGGGCGGTGCGGGGTGGTGGGGTGGCACGGCGTCCTGGGGCGGTACGGCGTGGTGGGGTGGTGGCACGGCGTCCTGCGGCGGCACGGCGTCCTTCGGCTCCGGGGCCGGCTCGTCCACCGCGATGCCGAAGTCCGTGGCGAGGCCCGCGAGACCGGACGCGTAGCCCTGCCCCACCGCCCGGAACTTCCACGCCCCGTTCCGCCGGTAGAACTCCCCGAGCACGAACGCCGTCTCGCTCGACGCGTCGGTCACCGCGTAGTGCGCCACCACCGACCCGTCCGGCAGCAGCGCCTGCACGGAGAGGCCGGGCACCTGGCCGAACACGCCGCCGTCGCAGGAGCCCGCTATCACCACGCGCTGCACGGCGGGTTCGACACGCTCCAGGTCCAGCTCCAGCCACTCGGCGAGCTGCCCGCCGCCCTGCGTCGTCCCCGTGTGCCGGACCGCCCCCGAGGGGTGGGCGGGCTGGTTGTAGAACACGAGGTCGGCGTCGCCGCGGACCTTGCCGGCCGCGTCGAGCAGCAGGGCCGAGGCATCGATGACCGGGACACCGGGGACGTCCTGGCGGCAGACGGCGACTCTCAACGCGGCTGTGGGGACAGGGGCGTTGGCGCCTTTGGTGATGTGTGCCATGGGGTTCATGGTGCAGGGGCGGCCGGGTGAAGTCGATGGCCCAGGAACGAAGGACGAAAGACGTCTTGATCGCCGCGAACGTTTCGCCCGCCACCGGCGTCCTAGGACTGACGCGGGGAGGGGAGGGGCATTGCTGCGCAGAAAACCACGGGGTCGGGCCGACGACCCCCTGGACGCGACCGTCGAGGACCGGGTGCGCGCCGTCCTGTCGCTGGGGGGCGTGCCGTACGCCGACCTGCCGGACGGCGTGCAGCAGGTGCGGCTGCGGCTGCTGGAGCGGGCCGCGAAGGGGCAGGAGGCGCCGCGCGACGTCTCGGCGTGGGCGGCGGTCGTCGCCTCGAACCTCGCCATGGACTGGCACCGGGCGCGCCGCCGCCAGGAGCGGCTCGGCGAGCGCCTCGCCGCGCTGCGCCAGGAGAACGGCCGGGACGCCGCCGAGACCCGGGTCCTCTCGCTCGCCGTGGCCCAGGGACTCGACCAGCTCCCTGACCAGCAGCGGCAGGTCGTCGTGCTGCGCTTCTACGCCGATCTGCCGGTGCGGGACATCGCGGCGGAGCTCGGCGTGCCGGAGGGCACCGTGAAGAGCCGGCTGCACACGGCCGTGCGGGCGCTCAGGGCCCGGCTGCACGAACAGGAGGTGGTGTGACGTGGAGGAGGACCGTACGCACGAGGACCGGCTCCTGATGCTCGCCGTCACCGGGGAGCCGCTCCCCGACGACGATCCCGGGTCCGCGGCCGTCGCGGCCGACGTCGCCCTGCTGCGGGAGCAGGTGCGGGGCCTGGGCGACGCCCTCGCGTCCCGCCCGGCACCCGCGCCCGCACCGGCACCCGCGCCGGCCAGGATCCCCGTGCGCCGCCGCCGTCCGTTCCGGCTCGCCCTCGGCACCCTCGTCGTGGCGTGCGCCGTCTCGTTCATCGGCGGACTGTTCTGGCTCGGTGCCCACGCGCCGGGCGGCAGCAGCGACACCAGCGCCGGATCCGACAAGTCGGCGGAGTCGGGGGCCCAGGACAGCAAGGGGAAGTCCGTGTACCCGCCCGCGATGCACATCGCCTGTTCGCGGGTGCTCGTCGAGGGACGCGTGGTCAGCGTCACACCGCGCGCGGACGGCGACGTGCGCGTCGTCGTCGACGTCAAGCGCTACTACCGCCCCGAGCGCTCCGTGCGGGACCACCCCACGATCGCGGTCACCCTCGACGGGTCGGCCCGCCAGGACCTCAGGCCCGGCACGTACACGCTGATCCGTACGCCGGTGCACCCCGAGGACCGCGAGGACTGGGAGACCGGGAAGGGCGTGGGCGACGCGCGGGGAGACATCCTCGACGCGCTGCCGAGGGCGAAGGGCCTGCACTGCGCGGGGCCCGGCCGCTGAACGGCGCATGCCGCCGAACGACGAAGGGGCGGACGCCGTCGGCGTCCGCCCCTCCCGTGCACGTCAGGTCACCGTTACGGCGTGACCTTCTCGATCTTCACGCTGCCGATGCCCGAGGCGACGCCCCGCTCGTTCAGCAGCTGCACCTGGCCGAAGAACTCCCGGCCCTCCGGCGCGGCGGCCGCGGCCGTGACCTGGGCGGTGACGTCCGTGGACGCACCGGAGGCCAGCGAGACCGTCTTCGAGTCGTCGACCTTCACCGTGCCGAGCGACGGCGAGAAGAAGACGTCGGTGTAGTCGTACGCGGTCGAACCGGACGGCACCGAGTAACCGGCGACCTCCACCGTGTACGTACCGGCGGCCGGCTTCGCGATGCTGACGGACTCCTCGGAGTCGCCGTCGGCGGACTGCGCGACGACGTTGCCGTCCTTGTCGTAGACCGTGAGGTCCAGGTCGGCGGCCTGGTCGGAGACGTTGCCGATGCTCACGTCGAGCTTCTCGGCACCCGCGGGCACCTCGACCGTGGACGTCGCCGTGGCGCCGTCCGCGAGCGTGGGACGCGCCGACTTCGACGAGCCGAGGGCGCCGCCCTGGAGCTTGCCGCCGTCGATGGCCGCGAAGTTGTTCGTGACCTTCCACGAGACGTCGGCGGGGGTGCCGACCTTCGCCTCGGGCAGCGTCTGCACGGCCGGGTCGAAGGAGGCGCCGAGCACGGCGACGTCCAGCTTGTACGGGTTGTCGAGCAGCGGCGACGTACGACGCGACTCGACCTCGATCTCCCAGACGCCGGCCTGCGGGTCCGCGTACGAACGCAGGTCGGGGCGGCAGGTGTTGGCCGGGTTCTCGTAGTTCGGGTAGCAGCTCGGCGTCGACGTGTCGTCGACCGGGACGCCGTACGGGTGGATGGAGATGAACCGGGTCTGGCTCTTGTCCTTCAGCCCGCTCATCCGCACCTGCAGCGCCTTGGCGCCCTCGGGCACGGTCACGAAGTACGACTTCGTGCTGTTGCGCTGCACCGAACCGGTGGCGGCGAACGTGTGCTTCAGCGGCGTCGAGACGACGACGGTCGCCAGGACCTGCTGGTCCACGCCCTCGGTCTTCGGGTCGTCGACCCGCAGGATCGCGCTGCGCAGACCGGCGGCCGACGGCTTGGCCTGCACCTTGACGGTGACGGCCTTGTTCAGCGGCAGGTACACGTAGGGCGTGCCGACGACGGAGAAGGTGTCACCCGAGTTGTTCTGCAGCGAGACCCGGTGCAGCACCGGCTTCGCGGAACCGGACGTACGCGTGATCGTCACGTCGTAGGTCTTCTTCTGCCCGGCCTTGAGACCGCTCTCGCGGTCGTAGATGCCGGTGCCGAAGCCCGGGGTCTTCAGGGCGTAGTCGATCGCGGTGTCGACGGGCGCCTTCACGGAGTACGTGTGCGCGCTCGCCCCGTCCTCGATCGAGTCCCAGGCCTTCTCGATGTCGATCAGGCCGGAGCCCTCGGCGTACGCCTGCTCACCACTGATGTGCCGGGCGGTGGAGGTCAGCGCGGTGCGCAGCTTCGCCGGGGTCAGGTCGACGTGCTCGCGCTTGGCGGCGGACAGCAGCAGCGCGGAGGCGCCGGCGGCCTGCGGCGACGCCATCGACGTGCCCTGGAGCATCGAGTAGCCGGCCGGCAGCGCGTAGCCCGCCTCGGCGACCGGCGAACCGGGCAGCCAGGTCTGGGTGGAGTTGATCGCCGCGCCGGGGGCGGTGATGGTCGGCGTGAAGCCGCCGTCCTCGCGCGGGCCGCGGGAGGAGAAGGGCATCATCGCGTACGGCTTCTCGACCTGGGAGCCGTAGTTGGCGGCCCAGGTGTCCTTCGAGATCGAGGCGCCGACCGAGAGGACCTTGTCCGCGAGACCGGGGTCGCCGATGGTGTTGGCACCGGGGCCCGAGTTGCCGGCCGAGATCACGAGCTGGACGCCGTAGTCGTCGATGAGCCGGGTGTACAGCTCGGAGCGGGCGTTGTTGCCGTCGTTCAGCGCGGGCAGACCGCCGATGGACATGTTGACGATGTCGACACCGCGCTTGGTGACGAGGTCGATCATGCCCTCGGTGAGCGCGACGTTGGTGCAGCCGCCGGTCCAGGTGCAGGCACGCGAGGAGACGAGCTTCGCGCCGGGCGCCGCACCGTTCATGTTCTTGTTGCCGAACAGCGAGTTGGCCGCGGTGATGCCCGCGACGTGCGTGCCGTGCTCGGACTCGATGACGCCGATGTTGACGAAGTCGCGCTTCTGGCCGACCCAGTCCCCGCCGTACGGGTCCATCGGGACGTCCTTGCGGATCTCCACCACGAACGGCTGCCGCTCGACCACGTCGGTGGCCGGGTCGTCCTTGCCGAAGTACCCGACCTGGTAGCCGTCCTTGTACGGCTTCATCGGGGTGTCGTCGGTGAAGTCGCCGTTGTCGTTGAGGTCGACGGTGACCGTGCCGGCGGCGGCGTCGTACAGGACGCCCCACTTGTCGGTGGTGTCGCCGTCCCGGTTCGCGTCGCCCTTGGCGTCGCCGCCCGCGGTCGCCGCCTCCGAGAAGACGCTGACGCCGTACGAGCCCGCGGGAGCCTTCCAGGTGCGGCCGCTGTACGTGAACGTCGGGCCGGTCACCGAGGTGACCATCGGCCGCCACGTGCCGTCGCTGTCCACGATCGGGTCGGTCGCCGTGACCCAGTCGACGATCTTGCGCTCGCCGGTGGTGGTCTTCTGCAGCGCGGGGTGACCGAGGTCGACGCCCGAGTCGAGGATGCCGATGGTGACGCCGCGGCCGTCCGCCTTCGGGTTGTCCTTCACGAAGTCGACGGCGCCCGTCTCGAAGGACGGGTTGTACGGGTTCTTGGCCGGCGTGTTCTTGCCGGGACCGCTGTACGCGCCGGTCGCCGCGCCCTTCGACCCCTTGGCGGAGTCGGCGGCGGGCGTCGGGTCGTCGAGCTGGATCTCCTGGCGCAGGTCGATGCCGTGCACGGAGTCGAGCTTCTCGGCGGCCTTGATGGCGGCCTCGGCCCGGCCGGTCGGCAGGGTGGCCCGCACGTAGCCGAGCTTGTCGTAGGTGCGCCCGACGGAGCCGCCCTTGACGGAGTCGAGCTGCGAGGCGACCTCCTCCGTCCTGCCGGGGGCGGTCGCGACCATCACGGTCACGTTCTTGGCGCCGTCGGCCTGGGCGTCCGCGAGCAGTTCGGCGTCATGGGCGCCGAGCTTCTCGCCCGCGGACTTGACGGCGGGGTCGGCGGCCGGGGTGGAACCGGACTCCGCCGCGAGGGCCATGGGTATCGGCCCGGTCGCGGTGAGCGCTGCCACGAGGCCTGCGGCGGCCGCGAGCCGGGCCGCGCGTCTCGCACCGGATATCGGTGCGCGCTGGGGATCGGGGGTCATCAGCATCCCTGTACGTAAAGGTGGGACAACATGGGGTTGATCGAAAGGGATCCGGATTTCGGTGCCGGATGACCGCTCAGCTTTACGTAAGTGACCACGGTTTGGGGAGAGTTGCCCGGGGCGGGATGAGGCCATGGCGTACTTCCGCCATACGCCATCCGGCGCAAACGGGACCAAGCCGCCTGTACCGCGAAGTTCCCCGTGCTCCCGGACGGGTGGACCCGCGGTCACATCCCCCTGCGCGCCGGGCCGGATGCCTCTAGCGTCGGGGGATGCACAAAGAGCTGAGGGTGGCGGCGTACGCCGTGTGCGTGCGGGACGGACAGGTGCTCCTCGCCCGCTGGGTCGCCGGTGACGGCAGCAGACGCTGGACCCTGCCCGGCGGCGGCATGGACCACGGCGAGGACCCGTACGACACGGTGATCCGCGAGGTCGACGAGGAGACCGGCTACGTCCTCGAACCCGTCGCCCTGCTCGGCGTGCACTCCGTCCTGCGCCGCTACCCCCGCAAGCTCGGCAAGATCGCCGACTTCCACGGTCTGCGCATCGTCTACGAGGGCGAGATCACCGGCGGCGCCCTGCGGTTCGAGCGGGACGGCTCCACCGACATGGCGGCCTGGCACGACCTCGACGCCGTCCCCGAACTGCCCCGCGTGGAACTCGTCGACGTCGGCCTCGACCTCTGGCGGGACCGCCCCGCGGCCGGGCACACCCTTCCCCGCGAGATGAACGCAGAGTAGCCGGAAGCGTTCCGTCCGCCCTCCCGCACATGACAAGACGAGGGCCCAGGAGCCCCGCGCCGCCGCACGGAGATCCACGTACCGTGATCGGCGTCGCGCGTTGCGTCACCGTTAACGCGCAGGCCACCCCCGATGCCAACGATCCAGTACGAGCGGGCTGTTCGGATCCCCGGACCGCCCGCGGTCACTGTCGACGCGTTCGCACTCGGGGAGACGCGCCATGCCGCGCACACGCTCTGTCACCAATGTCGCCGCCGCACTCGACCGCCGTACCTTCCTGGCCGCCACCGGCGCGGTGACGCTGAGCGCCGGCGTCGGCTACGCCCTCGGCCCCGGTGGCGGCGAGGCCGCCGCGGGCCCCGTCACCCCGGTGCGGGCCGCCTCCCGACAGGCCCCCGCCGCGCCCCTCGCCCCGTACACCCGCGGCACGACCCTCGCCTCGGTCGCGGCCGCCCCCGGCGGCACCGGCTACCGCCGTCTCGGCGACGGCCCCGCCTGGCAGCGGGTCACCCGCGAGGACCTCACCGGCGCCAAGGGCGGCCGCGAGGCCCGCCGCACCGCGCTCGCCGCGTTCGTCCAGTTCACCGACCTGCACCTGGTCGACGTCCAGCACCCGCTGCGCTACGAGTACCTGCGGGCGCAGACCGCCAGCGCCTGGCGCCCGCAGGAGGCCCTCTCCGTGGCCGGCGCGGTCGCGCTCGTCGAGCGGGTCAACGCCCTGCGCGGCGCCCCCGTCACCGCGTCGCCCCTGCACTTCGTGATGACGACGGGCGACAACACGGACAACAACGCCCGCTCCGAACTCGACTGGTTCCTCACGGCGATGAGCGGCAGCCGCGGCGGGCGCATCACCCCCAACACCGGCGACCCGCGCCACTACGAGGGCGTCCAGAACAGTGGCGTCCCGCTCTACTGGCACCCGGACGCGGCCCTGCGCGACACCGACAAGCGCGACCACCGCTTCCCCCGCATCCACGGCTTCCTCGACGCCGCGATCGCGGAACTGCGCAGCCCGGGCCTGAACCTCCCCTGGTACTCGACGGTCGGCAACCACGACGCGCTGCCGGGCGGTTGCTACGCCCCCGGCGACCCGTTCTTCGCCGAGTTCGCCGTCGGCGGCAAGAAGCTG
The DNA here is from genome assembly GCF_030766975.1 of Streptomyces sp. KL116D. Lineage (NCBI taxonomy): Bacteria > Bacillati > Actinomycetota > Actinomycetes > Kitasatosporales > Streptomycetaceae > Streptomyces > Streptomyces sp. KL116D. The sequence goes on from NZ_JASERH010000041.1 coordinate 65,004, forward strand.
ATGGAGCTGCCGGCCTCCGCGGGCAAGGCGATCTGGGACAACGTGAAGCAGGGCGGCGACCCCAAGGGCACGGCGTTCAAGGAACTGCTGCGCGCCCAGGCCCGCCACATGCGCTCCGTCACCCCGGACGAGTCCCGGGCCCCCTTCACCCCGGCCGAGTACCTCGCGGCCCACCTCGACCCCGCGCACACCGGCCCCGGCCCGCACGGCCACGGCTACACCCAGGCCAACCTCGCCGCCACCACCCAGTACTACGCGTTCCGGGTCTCCGACGACGTCGTCGGCCTCAGCCTCGACACCACCGACCCGGGCGGCCACTACGAGGGCTCGATCAGCCACAGCCAACTCACCTGGCTGGAGCGTCAGTTGACCAAGGCGGCCCGCGACAAGGACCACGTCGTCGTCTTCTCGCACCACACCAGCAGGACGATGCGCAACCTCCGCGAGGACCCGCACCACCCCGGCGAGCGGCGCCACGGCGGCAAGGAACTCGCCGCCCTCCTCGGCCGCCACCGCCCGGTCCTGGCCTGGGTCAACGGCCACAGCCACAAGAACGCCATCACCGCGCACGCCGGGGAGAGCGGGTCCGGCGGCTACTGGGAGATCTCGACCGCTTCGCACGTCGACTTCCCGCAGCTCGCCCGCATCATCGAGATCGCCGACAACCACGACGGCACGCTCTCCCTCTTCACCACCCTCATCGAGTCCTCGGCCCCGCACCGCACGGACTTCACCGACCTCACCCAGACCGGCCTGGCCGCGCTCTACCGCGAACTCTCCTTCAACGCCCCCGGCTCCCGCGCCACGCTCTCCGGCACCCCGGGCGACCGCAACACCGAACTGGTCCTCCGGAAGGGCTGATTCCCGCTCAACCGTCCCGGCGCCTCCTGCTGACAGGTGAAGGGGCGGGACCCGCCCTCGGGATCCCGCCCCTTCACTCCCCTCCTGGCAACCGCCCCGGTCCGTCACTACCGGGGCAGCACCACGACGTACGCCGCGGGGTCACGGTCGCCGGAAGCCATCAGCGCGGTGCGTACGACGGCCGCCTGCTGCTCGATCGACTCCCGCAGCTTCTTCGGCGTGATGTGCACGACCGTGATGCCGAGCCGCTCCAGGTGCTCGCGCTTGCGTGCGTACTCGCTCCAGAGGGCGTCCTCGTCCTGCCGGGGCGCCCGCGTGTCCAGCTCGACGGCGACCGCCTGGTCGGGCCAGTACCCGTCCACGCCGCCCAGATGCGGGCCGCCGGGCAGCCGCAGGTCGACGTTCCACAGCGGGTCCGGCAGCCCGTGCTCCCGCACCATCGTGTACAGCCGGTCCTCGGCGATCGCCCGGCCCTCGGCGAGCAGCGAGTCCACCGCGTCCACCACGTGCGGCCGGCTGAGCAGCCGGGCCTGGGTCAACTCCCGGACGACGGCCGCCGGTTCGCAGTGGCCGCCGCGCACGGCCTCGGTCAGCAGGCGCCGCACGGCGCCCGCGTCGGCCAGCTGCGCCACCGCGTCCGCGATCGCCCGCGGCACGGGTGCCACCGGAACTCCCGTGAGCTGTACGGGAGTCGGCATCCCCGTCGTCCGGACGAGCCGGGCGAACTCGGTGGCCCGCAGCCGCCGGGTGCGCGGCACCAGGACGTCGATGTGGTCGAGCGAGAGCAGCGGGGGAGCGGACGCGAACCCGTGCAGCGTCAGCGCGGCGAGACCCGTGATCATCGCGTCGGCGTACGGCGCCGCGTGCGCCTCGCCGGCGAGGGGCTGCGCGGGGACGGCGTCGGTGCTCCGCCGCCGCTCCTGGACGGCCCGTCCCGCGTACAACAGCACGGCGTGCAGCCGCTCCTCGCCGGTCGGCGGGCCCGGGTGGAGCAGGAAGACCCCGGGCAGCACCTGCTGCCACGGCCCGCCGGACCGGCACTGCTCGTGCGCCGCCGACGTGGAGACCCCGTGCGCCTTGAGCTGGCTGCCGCTCATGACGCGCCGCTGCGTCTGGACGAGGTGGCGCAGGGGGCGGGGGGACAGGGGAGCGGGGGTGTTGTGGTTCATGACCCGGCCATTCCCGGCCGGATCACCTCCGCTAACCGCTGTTACAGTCCCGTCGACAAAACCGGACAAGCTCGTCCTAAAGCCGAACGCCCCATCTGCCGAAAAGCCCAGACGACCCAAGGGGTTACGGCTCCGCGTGCCCGCATTCGGTAACACCACCAGAACGGGCGCGGGGCCCCGGCGCGGGGCCCCGCTCCGAACGGCTAGACGGCGGCAGCCGCGTCGCAGGTCTGGCCGCGCAGCGCCCGCGCCAGATCGTCCTGCGCCTCGAGGACCAGCCGGCGCAGCGCCGGAGCGGCCCCCTCGTGCGACGCCAGCCACGCGTCCGTCGCGTCCAGCGTCTCCTGCGAGTCCTGCAACCCCGGGAACAGCCCGCGCACCACGTGCATCCCGATCTGGATCGACCGGTCGGCCCACACCCGCTCGATCGCCGCGAAGTACTTCTCCGCGTACGGCGCGGTCAGCTCCCGCTGCGACGGCTGCTCGAACCCCGCGATCGTCGCCTCCACCAGCGCGTTGCTCAGCACGTCCGACTCCACGACCTGCGCCCACGCCTGCGCCTTCACCGCGGCCGACGGCCGGGAGGCCAGGCACCGCACCTGGTGCCGCTTGCCGGACGCCGTGTCGTCCCGGGCCAGCTCCGCCGCGAGCACACCCTCGTCCGCGCGGCCGTACGTGGCGAGCGTGTCGAGGAACGCCCACCGCAGTTCCTGGTCGACCTCCAGCCCGTCGATCTTCCCGGTGCCGTCCAACAGGCCCTGCAGCAGCTGCAGATCGGCCTCGCTCGACGCCACCGACGCGAAGAACCGCGCCCACGTCAGCTGGTGCTGGCTGCCGGGACCGGTGAGCCGCAGCTCCCGCAGCGCGCCCTCGGCGAGCAGCCGCCCGCCCTCCTCGCGCCACTCGGGGGCCGCGTAGTGCACGAGCGCGGACCGGGCCCACGCGTGCAGCATCTGCAGCACGCCGATGTCCGACTCCCGCCCGGCGAACCGCAGCACCAGGTCCACGAAGTCCCGCGCGGGCATGAGCGCGTCCCGCGTCAGGTTCCACAGCGCGGTCCAGCACAGGGCGCGCGCCAGCGGGTCGGTCAGGTCGCCGAGCCGCTCCCGCAGCGTGGCGAGCGACGTCGCGTCGAAGCGGATCTTGCAGTAGGTGAGGTCGTCGTCGTTCACCAGCACCAGCTCGGGCGCCTCGGCCCCGGCCAGCTCGGCGACCACGGTGCGCGGCCCGTCCACGTCGAGCTCGGCCCGCGCGTACCGCTCCAGCGCCCCGTCCGGCGTGCGCCGGTACAGGCCGACGGCCACCCGGTGCGGCCGCAGCTGCGGGTGCGACGCGGCGGCCTCCTGCACCACGGCCAGCTCGGTGATCCGCCCCTCGCCGCTCAGCGTGACCTGCGGCGTCAGGGAGTTGACCCCGGCCGTCTGCAGCCACGCCGCCGACCAGGACGTCATGTCGCGCCCGCTGGTCTCCTCCAGGACCGACAGCAGGTCGCCGAGCTGCGTGTTCCCGTACGCGTGCCGCTTGAAGTAGCGGCGCGCGCCCTCCAGGAACGCGTCCCGCCCCACGTACGCGACCAGCTGCTTCAGCACCGATGCGCCCTTGGCGTACGTGATGCCGTCGAAGTTGAGCTTGGCGTCCTCCAGGTCACGGATGTCGGCCGTGATCGGGTGCGTGCTCGGCAGCTGGTCCGCGCGGTACGCCCACGACTTGCGGTTGTTGGCGAAGGTGATCCAGCCGTTCTCGAACCGGGTCGCCTCCACCATCGAGAACGACCCCATGAAGTCGGCGAACGACTCCTTCAGCCACAGGTCGTCCCACCACTGCATGGTGACGAGGTCGCCGAACCACATGTGGGCCATCTCGTGCAGGATCACGTTCGCGCGCCGCTCGTACGACGCCTGCGTGACCTTGCCGCGGAAGATGAACTCCTCGCGGAACGTGACGAGTCCGGGGTTCTCCATCGCGCCGAGGTTGTACTCGGGCACGAACGCCTGGTCGTACGTGCCGAAGGGGTAGGGGTAGTCGAAGTTCTCGTGGAAGAAGTCGAGGCCCTGCTTCGTCACCAGGAACACGTCGTCGGCGTCGAAGTACGGCGCGAGACCCTTGCGGCACATGGCGCCCAGCGGCACGACGAGCTTGGAGCCGTCGTCGAGCACCCGCTCGTAGGAGTCCGTCACGTAGTGGTAGGGACCGGCGACGACGGCCGTGATGTACGTGGAGATCGGCTTGGTCTCCGCGAACCGCCAGACGCCGTCGGCGAGTTCACCGGCCCCGTTCGACCAGACGGTCCAGCCCTCGGGGGCCCGGACGGAGAACCGGTAGGGCGCCTTGAGGTCCGGCTGCTCGAAGTTGGCGAAGACGCGGCGCGCGTCGGCCGGCTCGTACTGGGTGTAGAGGTAGACCTCGCCGTCCTCGGGGTCGACGAAGCGGTGCATGCCCTCGCCGGTGCGCGAGTAGGCGCACTGGGCGTCGACGACCAGCTCGTTCTCCTCCGCGAGGCCCTCCAGGTGGATCCGGTTGCCGTCGAACACGGCGGCCGGGTCGAGGTCCTCGCCGTTCAGGGACACGGCGGTCACGGACGGGGCGATGAGGTCGACGAACGTCGCGGCGCCCGCCTCGTTCGCCCGGAACCGGATCGTCGTCACCGAGCGGAAGGTGCGCGGCCCGTCGCCGCCGAGCTCGCCGACGGCCGACCGCAGGTCGAGCGCGACCTCGTACCCGTCGACGGACAGCAGACCCGCCCGCTCGCGGGCCTCGTCGCGGGACAGATTCTCACCGGGCACGGCGGCACTCCTTCGTGACGTTCGTTCGCAGGGACCGTCCGGATTCCGGATCCCTGGTGGCCCCGGCCGGACGCCTACGATCCTCGCACGCGGTCCCCGCGCCGAACATCCGGGAATGCCCTCGGCACGGGCCGCGTTGCCGCAGGCAAGACCACTTGGTGACTTCCGAGGAGAGCCATGTCCGCTACGGATGCGAAGACCCCCGTCGACTTCTGGTTCGACCCGCTCTGCCCCTGGGCGTGGATGACGTCGCGCTGGGTCCTTGAGGTCGAGAAGGTCCGCGACATCAAGGTCCGCTGGCACCTGATGAGCCTGGCCGTGCTGAACGAGGACAAGCTCGACGACCTGCCCGACGAGTACCGCGAGCTCCTGGAGACCAAGGCGTGGGGCCCGGTCCGGGTCGTCATCGCCGCGCAGGAGGAGCACGGCGCGGAGGTGCTCGGCGACCTGTACACGGCCATCGGCACCCGCGTCCACAACCAGGGCGAGGGCCCCACCAAGGAGGCCGTCGCCGCCGCCCTGGACGAGGTGGGCCTGCCGGCGTCCCTGCTCGACCACTGGGACGGCACGAAGTACGAGCCCGAGCTGCGCGCCTCCCACAAGGAGGGCATCGACAAGGTGGGCCAGGACGTCGGCACGCCGGTCATCGCGGTCCCGGGCGCCGACGGCAACCAGATCGCCTTCTTCGGCCCGGTCGTCACCCCCGCCCCGAAGGGCGAGGAGGCGGCCAAGCTCTGGGACGGCACCCTCCTGGTCGCCTCGGTCCCCGGTTTCTACGAGATCAAGCGCACGCGTACGCAGGGCCCGATCTTCGACTGAGTCCGGACGCTCCCTAGGGCAGCTTGCGGGGGCCGCCGCCGAAGGGGCGCTGGTTGAAGCCGGTGCGCAGGGTGCGGCAGCTCCCGTTCGCGCCCATGCACATCCAGTACTCGCCGGGGTGCTTCGCCCCTGCGATGCCCACCAGCTGCTGCTGCTCGCCCTTGCTCAGCTGGCGGTGGGGCTCGGTCGTGCCACAGGTCTCGCAGGGGAAGTTCCTGGTTGCCATGGTCACCCGGCTCCTTTCGGTTCGCGGAAGGACTCGGGCAGGCTCAGGCCGTCGGCGGCCTTGAAGTAGTCCTGGACGCGCACACACGTGCCGTTGGTGCAGCGCCGGTAGCGGTCCGCGGCGGCGGCGCCCTTCTCGGCGGCGACGTACGCGCGTTCCTCCGCGTCGAGCTCCCGGAACCGGTGGTGACCCCGGCCGCAGTTGCGGCAGAACCTGTCCTTAGCGTCAGCCATACCGGCACAATCCCCCGGAACCCCGCATACCGACAGACCCCCGTGAGTCACGTCCTCACGGGGGTCCGTCCTTCTTCCGCCCGCCCGCGCGAAGGCTGAGAAGACGATCACGAGGCGGGACGCTTCAGTGCGTCACAGGGGTCACAAGGGTCACGGGGTGAGCAGCAGGACGTCCGCCCGCTCCTTCGCGGCGGCGTACCGCTTCGCCACGTCCTGCCAGTTGACGACCTGCCACATGGCCTCGATGAAGTCGACCTTCTGGTTCTTGTACTGCAGGTAGAAGGCGTGCTCCCACGCGTCGAAGACCAGGACCGGCGTCGAGCCCTGCCCGACGTTGCCCTGGTGGTCGTAGACCTGCTCGACGATGAGCCGCCCGCTCAGCGGCTCGTACGCGAGGACGCCCCAGCCGGAGCCCTGCGTCGTCGCCGACGCCTTCGTCAGCTGGGCCTTGAACTTGGCGAAGGAGCCGAAGGACTCGGTGATGGCGTCCGCGAGGTCGCCGACCCCGTCCGCGGCCAGCGGCTCGCCGCCGCCACCGTCCTTGGGGCTGTTCATGTTGTGCCAGTAGATGCTGTGCAGGATGTGGCCGGAGAGGTGGAAGGCCAGGTTCTTCTCCAAGCCGTTGATCGCGCCCCACGACTCCGTGTCCCGGGCCTGCGCCAGCTGCTCCAGGGTGTCGTTCGCGCCCTTCACGTACGCCGCGTGGTGCTTGTCGTGGTGCAGCTCGATGATCTGCGGGTTGATGACCGGCTCGAGCGCCGCGTAGTCGTACGGAAGTTCAGGAAGCGTGTAGATGGCCATGTCCGTCCGTGCCCTCCGGCTGCTTATTGCAAGTGATTCGCAAGTGCAGGCTAGCAGCAAGAGTGTCGCGCGCAAGGGGAGGGCACCACGCGAAGGACCCCCGTGCCAACGGGCACGGGGGTCCTCGGGGTTGGGGGGTGACGCTAGGCGAGCTGCTTCTTCTCGGCCGCCTTCTGCCGCACGTAACCGACGATCGCGAGCACGATCGTCAGGCCGCCCGTGTAGTACAGCTGCACGCGCGTGTCGTGCTCACGGGCCATCAGGACGAAGACGACGACCATCGCGGCGAGCGCCAGGATCGTCAGGTACGGGTACGCCCACATCTTCACGACGAGCTTCTCCGGCGCCTCGCGCTCCAGCTTGCGGCGCAGCAGCAGCTGCGAGATCGCGATGAAGAACCAGACGACGAGGATGATCGCGCCGATGGTGTTGAGCAGCCACGCGAAGACGTCGTCGGGACGCCAGTAGCTGAGCAGCACGCAGACGAAGCCGAAGACCGCCGAGAGCAGCACCGCGACGCGCGGCACCCCGCCGGTGATCTTGCCGACGACCTTCGGGCCCATGCCGCGGGCGACCAGCGAACCGGCCATCCGGGAGGCGCCGTAGATGTTGGCGTTCATCGCGGAGAGCAGGGCGATGAGGACGACCACGTTCATGATCTGGCCGGCGCCGGGGATGCCCAGGTGGTCGAGGGTGGCGACGTACGGGCCCTTGGTGGGGATCTCCTTCGCCGTCCACGGCAGCAGGACCACGACGACCGCCATCGAGCCGACGTAGAAGAGCGCGATGCGCCACATCGCCGTGCGGACCGCCTTCGCGACGCCCTGCACCGGGTGCTCGGACTCGGCGGCGGCGATCGTCACCGTCTCCAGACCGCCGTACGCGAAGACCGACGCGAGCAGACCGACGATCAGGCCCTCCGTGCCGTTGGGCATGAAGCCGCCGTGGCCGGTGAGGTTGGACGTGCCGGGGGCGTCCACGTCGGGCAGCACGCCGAGGATCGCCAGCACGCCGATGCCGAGGAAGAGGACGATCGCGCCGACCTTCAGCGTCGCGAACCAGAACTCGAACTCGCCGAAGTTCTTCACCGCCGCGAGGTTCGTGCCGGTGAACAGCAGCATGAACAGGGCGACGAGCGCCCACTCCGGCACGCCCGGCAGCCACGCGTGCACGATGCCCGCGGCACCGATGCCCTCCAGGCCGACGGCCACGCACAGCAGGAACCAGAACGCCCAGCCCGCCGTGAACCCGGCCCACGGGCCGATGGCCCGCTCGGAGTGCACGGAGAAGGAGCCGGAGGCCGGGTACGCCGCCGCCATCTCGCCGAGCATGCGCATCACGAGCATCACGAGGGCGCCGGATATCGCGTAGGCGAGGATGATCGACGGCCCGGCCGCGGCGATCGCGGTGCCGGAGCCCACGAAGAGGCCGGCCCCGATCACACCGCCGAGCGCGATCATGGACAGATGGCGCTGCTTGAGGCCGTGCGACAGCGACGGCTCGGCCGGCGCCTGGTCGACGGGCGGCGCGTCCGCACGTTCTGCGGATGACTGCGCTGACGTCCGAGACATGGAAGTGCCCTGTTCAGTAGCTGAGACGGGGGTGCGTGAGCAGTGGGTTAAGCGCGGGGTAAAACGGCCCACAGTCTGAGGGCGCACCCCGCTCACAGGGAATACGTTTCCGGAATACGGACACGACGCTCACACGCGGCGACCATCGTGTCGACGTTCCGTGAACGGTCAGGCACGCCGTGCGCGCAACTCCCGCACACCCGCGACCAGCAGCACCGCCGCCGTCGCCCCCGTCGACCACAGCAGCTGCGGCCGCGCCGTGTCGTCGGTCAGCATCAGCCCGAACACCGCGGCCATCGCCGCGAGCGCCGCCCACGTCAGCCACGGGAACGCCCACATCCGCAGCACCAGCCGCTCCGGCGCCTCCGTCTCGATCCGCCGCCGCAGCCGCAGCTGCGACGCCGCGATCAGCGCCCACACGAACAGCAGCACCGCGCCGACCGAGTTGAGCATGTAGAGGAAGACCGAGTCGGGCCACTCCAGATTGAGCAGCACGGACACGAAGCCGAAGGCCACCGACGCCAGGACCGCCCGGCGCGGCACGCCGCCCCCGCTCACCTTCAGCAGCGCCTTCGGCGCCTCGGCGCGCTCGGCCAGCGAGAAGACCATGCGGGACGAGCCGTACAGATTGGCGTTGAGCGCCGACAGCAGGGCGACGAACACCACGATGTTCATGATCTGGCCCGCCGACGGCACCCCGATCGAGTCGAGCACGGTGACGTACGGGCTGATCCCCGCCCGCTGCGCCGTCCACGGCAGCACCGTCACGATGACCAGCATCGACCCGACGTAGAAGAACAGGATCCGGAACACGGCGCTGCGCACCGCCCGCGCCACCGAACGCACCGGGTCGTCGGACTCGGCGGCCGCGATCGTGACGACCTCCAGACCGCCGAACGCGAAGATCACCGCGAGCACGCCGGAGACGACGCCCTGCCGGCCGTGCGGCAGGAAGCCGCCGTCGCCGGTGAGATGGGTGAGGCCGACCGGGTCCGTGTCCGGCAGCAGCCCGAAGATCGCGAGCGTGCCCAGGAGCAGGAACGCGACGATCGCGAAGACCTTCAGGGCCGCGAACCAGAACTCGAACTCGCCGAAGTTCTTCACCGCCGCCAGGTTGGCCACCGTGAACACGACCATGAACAGCAGCACCCACGCCCACTGCGGGACGCCCGGCACCCACCCGTTCGCGATCTGCGCGGCGCCCGTCGCCTCCACGGCGAGGACGACCACCAGCAGGAACCAGTAGAGCCAGCCGACGCTGAACCCGGCCCACCGGCCGAGCGCCCGCTCCGCGTGCACGGAGAACGAGCCGGACGCGGGCATCGCCGCCGACATCTCGCCGAGCATCCGCATCACGCACATCGCGAGCGCGCCCGCGATCAGGTACGAGACGACGATCCCCGGCCCCGCGACCGCGATGCCGGCGCCCGAACCGACGAAGAGCCCGGCCCCGATGACACCGCCGAGCCCCAGCATGGTCAGGTGCCGCTGCTTCAGCCCGGCGGAGAGCGGTTCGTCGGGCGTGGGGCTGCCGGGCAGGGAGCCGCCGGGCAGGGAGCTGTCGTGCATGGGGGGCTTCGGCCGATCTCGGATGGTGCGGGGTTTAGCGGGAACCTACAGTGTTCCGCCCGGGCGCCCTGCGGTGCAAAACGGGGCCACCCACCGCTGGCCTCAGTGACGAGCATCACCTCGCAGGAGGTGTACAGGAGCGCCTTTGTACGGAGCCCACCAATCCGGTGCGTCAGCCTTTGTCGACCGGCGACCGTGATCGGCTCAAGTCCCCTGGGATAGCGTCACGGAGTCCCACCCTGCCCGAACTCAAGAACGCGGAGTCCCCATGAGCACCGCCACCGCAGCCGTCGCCGCCCGCCCGGGCAAGGTTCTCGCCGACCTCATCCCCGCCTCCCGCACCAAGGACATCGCGCTGGTCGTCGGCGGCGCCGCCCTCACCGGCATCGCCGCCCAGATCGCCGTCCCCGTCCCGGGCTCCCCGGTGCCGGTCACCGGGCAGACCTTCGCCGCGCTCCTCGTCGGCACCGCGCTCGGCGCCCGCCGCGGCTTCCTCGCGCTCGCCGTGTACGCGCTCGCGGGCATGGCCGGCATGCCGTGGTTCGCCGAGGGCGCCTCCGGCTTCTCGATGCCCTCGTTCGGCTACGTCATCGGCCTGATGCTGGCCTCGGCGGCCGTCGGCGCCCTGGCCCGCCGCGGCGGCGACCGCTCGGTGCTGCGCACCGCGGGCACCATGGTGATCGGCGAGGCGATCGTCTACGCGGTCGGCGTCCCCTACCTCGCCGTCTCCACCGGCATGAGCCTGACGGCCGCGGTCGCCGCGGGCCTGACCCCGTTCCTGATCGGCGACGTGCTGAAGGCGGTCCTGGCGATGGGCGCGCTGCCCACCGCCTGGAAGTTCGCCAACAAGTAGGCGGCTAGCGCAGGTCGTAGTTCCTCCGGAAGAGGTTCGCCGGGTCGTACGCGGCCTTCAGACCGGCGAGCCTCTTCCGCGTCTCCGCGTCGTACAGGCCCTCGGGCCGGTCGCCGCCGCCGAACGCGAAGTTGAGCGAACGGCCCACGACGTGCCCCTCCACGGCCGCGAACGCCCGCGCGTGATGCGCCCGCGCCGCGGTCCTTCCCCCCTCGCCGAGCGGCGACAGGATCCGCACCAGCCAGCCCGCGTCCCGGTACGGCACCGCGTTCGGCGCGGGCCGGGAGAGCGCGCCGCCCAGGTGGTTGAGCTGGACGACGTGCATGCCGTCGGCCGCGGGACCCGACAGGGTGAAGAGCTCGGTGACCGCCGCGACGTCCAGCTCGTCCAGGAACACGCTGTCCCCGTAGTACGCGTGCGGGAAGTCGGGGTCGCTGTGGATGGTGTGGCTCTCGCCGTACGGCATCTCGCGCACGGTGTCCGAGACCGCCGGGCCGAGCGCGGCCCGCAGCGGCGCCACCAGCCGCTCGCCCTCCGCCGCGTCCCCGGTGAACGCGATCCGCACCGACACCAGATACGTGCCGCGCAGGTGCGGCGGCATCGCCGGGACGTCCGGGTAGACGAGCGCGGCCAGCGACGACGTCAGCGTCTCGGGGACGGTCGACGCCCACGCGACGTAGTCCCGCACCAGGTCCGCCGGGTCCGTCACGCGCCCGTCGTGGGTGAGCGAGCCCCCGTAGAGCCGGGTCACCGGCACCAGGCCGACCTCGATCGCGGTCACCACGCCGAGGTTGGCGCCGCCGCCGAGCAGACCGCCGAAGAGCTCCGGATCGCCGTCGTGCGTGACGTGGCGCAGGGTGGCGTCCGCCGTGACGACGTCCACCGCGCGCACGTGGTCGGCCGTGTAGCCGAACTCCCGCGCCAGGATGCCGAGTCCGCCGCCCAGCGTGTAGCCGACGGCGCCCACGCTCGGCGCCGAACCGTTCAGCGGGGCGAGGCCGTGCTCGGCGGCGGCCTCGACGACGGCGCCCCAGCGGGCGCCCGCGCCGATCCGCACGGTGCGGGCCGCGGGGTCCACGACGACCTCGGTCATCCGTCGGGTGCTGACGAGGACGCCGCCCTCGGTGTCGTCGGGCAGGCCGTGCCCGGTGGCCTGGACGGCCACCGGGAGGCCTTCGGCCGCGGCGTACGCCACCGCGGCCACCACGTCGTCGGCGGTGGCCGCGGTGAAGACCACGTCGGGCCGCTGGGTGAAACCGGTCTGGAATCCGGCGAGTTCGTCGTCGTAACCGGCATCGCCCGGACGGAGTGTGATCGCGTCGTGCTGTGGAGTCATGGCACGTACTGTGCCCGCATAACCTGACAGCTTCCGTCAGCTTTTTGCCTCGGCTTCTCGCGTCGGCTTCTCGCACCCACCTCTCGCATCTGCTCTTCGTGTCAGCTCTTCGTGTCAGCCCTTCGCGCCGGGCCTCCGGCTGGACCACCACAGGCCCGCCCCGCCCACGGCGAGCAGCGCGGCGCCGACCGCGCCGAGCGGCAGCACCTCCTCGGCGGGACCGGTGGACGGCAGGTTCCCCTTGTCCCCGGTGTCACCGGTGCCGCCGCCCTTGTCGCCCGCGGGCGCGGCCGGCTTGTTCTCCGTGCCGAGCAGCAGCGGGGTCACGGGTGCGTTCGGCGACGGGCTGGTGTTGCCGAACGGTACGGGGCCCTGCTGCCAGAAGGTCTTCTTGCCGTCCCCGCTCTGCACCGGCAGACAGATCTTGCCGGTCTTCGCGACGTCGAAGGTGGCGGCGACCTTGTACGACTGCGACTTTCCGGCCGCGAGATTGTCGATCCCGCACGAGAAGGCGCTGTTGGAGCCCTTCGGCAGATCCTTTCCGGCGAGTGCGGTGCAGCCCGGCACGTCCTTGATCGTCATTCCGTCGAATCCGACGACGAGCAGATTGATCTTCCCGCTGTCCTTGGTGCCCTGATTGCTCACGCTCGCGACAAGGTTCTTCGTCTCCTTGGTCGAATTGTCGACGGAGATCTTCTCGCTGAGACCCGTGGTCAATTTGACGCCCGCGGGCGCGGTGTCCATGGCCTTTCCGCCCTCGCTGCTGCCCGGACCAGGCCCGTCGTCCGCGACAGCGGCAAAAGGCAGGATCACTACTGCCGTTACCGTCGCGGTCAGTAGCGACCCGGCAATTTTCACCTGACGCCGTGAACTCATGTTCGTCCCCCTTGGTCTTTCTCGCTCCCCCAACTGCGTCCGAATTCGCAGTACTTGAAGAGGTACCACAAGATTTCTCCCCACTATGCTGGGACGGCGGGAAGTGTCGATTTTGTGTTTCGGGGGTGCAGTCGATTGCCTGGGAACATGAGTGGAGGCGTCCGGGGATTAGTGGTGGCAGCGCGCTACCGACTGGACGAACACATAGGCCAGGGCGGCATGGGGCGCGTGTGGCGCGCGGTGGACGAGATGCTCGACCGGCCCGTGGCCGTCAAGGAGATGCGCATCGACGGACTCGACCCCGAGGACGCCCGCACCCGTCGTGAGCGCACCCTGCGCGAGGCCCGCGCGACGGCCCGCATCGACCACCCGAACGTGGTCCGCGTCTACGACGTCGTGGACGAGGGCGAACGCCTGTGGATCGTCATGGAACTGGTCGACGGCCGCTCCCTCGAACAGATCCTGGTGGCGGACGGACCGCTCGGCGTCGACGAGGTCGCGGAGATCGGCCGGGGCCTCGCCGAGGCGCTGCGCCCGGTGCACGCGAGCGGCGTCCTGCACCGCGACATCAAACCCGGCAACGTCCTCATCGAGCGCGCCGGACGCCGCCGCGTCATCCTCACCGACTTCGGGATCGCCGCCATCCAGGACACCAAGGCGCTCACCATGGTCGGCATGCTCGTCGGCTCGCCCGACTACATGGCGCCCGAGCGGGTCGCCGGGCGGCCGCAGGGCCCGCCGTCCGACCTCTGGTCACTGGGCGCGACGCTGTGCGCGGCGCTCGGCGGGCACTCCCCGTTCAGCCGCGACACGACGCTCGCGACCCTGCACGCCGTGCTCTACGAGGAGCCCACGCTGCCGGCCGAGGCGGGCCGGCTGACCCCGCTCCTCGAAGGTCTTCTGGCGAAGGAGCCGCAGGACAGGCCCGGCCTCGACGAGGTGGCCGACGCACTGGCGCCACCGCGGCCCGAACCGGCGCCGCCGCAGGACCCGGTGCCGGTCCCGCGTCCCAGGACCCACACCCTCGACATCGGGCTGCGCCGCCCCGCCCCGGTGCCGCCGATCCCCTCGCAGGCCCCCACGGAGTGCGCGAAACCGGCCCCGGGCGACGACCTCCTGGGACCCCCGAAGGCCCCGGCCCCGGCCCCGGCGACCGGCCGGCCGAACCGGCGCCGCGTCACCCTGATCGCCGCCGGGGGAGTGCTGGTCGCGGGCGCCGTCGCCGCGCTCGTCCTGACCCTGCCGGGCGACGGCTCGTCCGGCGGCGGGGCGCAGGCGGGCGGCGGGCCGACGGTCACCTCGCGGCCGCCCACGGTCGAGGGCACCTCGCGCCCGCCGACCACCAGTCCGTCGCTGCCGCCGGGATCGCGCCGCGAGATCGACTACGCGTGGGTACCGCCCAGCGGCTGGAAGCGGGCGGTCAAGACGGCGGCCGAGGTGCACTACACGTCACCCGACGGCACGCAGGAACTGGCGGCGCAGTCCGCGCTGGCCAAGGACGACCTGCTGGCGACGTGGCAGAAGTCGGAGCGCAGCGCCCACCAGGGCCAGGCGTACGAGAAGATCCGCCTGGGCCGCACCACGTTCCGCGGACATCCCGCCGTGGTGTGGGAGTACCTGTTCACGCTCGACGGCAAGCGCTGGCACGCCGAGCAGCTGGCCTTCGAGCAGGGAGCCCAGTCGTACCAGATCAGCACCTGGTACCAACTGGGCGCGGAGGGGCGGGCGAAGCAGACGTACGAGCGGGTGAAGAGGACCTTCACCGTCCTGACGCCCGGCCCCTCCGGGAACTGACGGGACCCGTCAGACCTTGCTGAGGTCCTTGCCGCGCTGGATCCGCTCACGGACCAGCGAGAACCCGACCACGAACGCGGCCACGAGCAGCGACAGGAGCACCTGCTCGCGTCCGGCGTCGTCCGTCAGCATGTAGACGAGCACGAACGAGATCGCGGCGATCGTCGCCCACGTCAGGTAGGGGAACAGCCACATCTTCACGACGAGCTTCTCCGGCTGTTCGCGCAGGATGATGCCGCGCATCTTCAGCTGCGTGAAGCAGATGACCAGCCACACGAACAGGGCGACGGCGCCGGAGGAGTTGAGCAGGAAGTTGAAGACGGTGTCCGGCCACTGGTAGTTGAACCACACGGCGAGGAAGCCGAAGACGACGGAGCCGAGGATCGCGGTCCGCGGCACGCCGCGGCTGGTGGTCTTCGCGAACGCCTTGGGGGCGTCGCCCCGCTGGCCGAGCGAGAACGCCATGCGGGAGGCGGTGTACAGGCCCGAGTTCAGGCAGGACAGGACGGCGGTCAGCACGATGACGTCCATGACCTGACCGGCGTGCGGAATGCCGATGGAGTTCAGGGCGGCCACGTAGGACCCCTCGTCGACGATCGACTTGTCGTTCCACGGCAGCAGGGTGAGCACGACGAAGATCGAGCCCAGGTAGAAGATGCCGATGCGCCAGATCACGGAGTTCGTGGCCTTGGTGACGGCCTTCTGCGGGTCCTCGGACTCACCGGCGGCGAGCGTGACGATCTCGGAGCCCATGAAGGAGAAGACGACCATCAGCACACCGGTGAGGATCGCGCCGGGCCCCTTGGGGAAGAACCCTCCGGCGTCCGTCAGGTGGGCGAACCCGCTGCCCGCGTTGTCCGACCCCGGCAGCACGCCGAACACGGCGAGCAGACCGACGATCACGAACGCGCCGATGGCGACGACCTTGATCCCGGCGAACCAGAACTCGAACTCGCCGTACGAGCCCACGGCCGCCAGGTTCACGGCGGTGAGCACGACCATCACGATCAGCGCCCAGCCCCACTGGGGGACGCCCGGTATCCAGCCGTTGAGGATCTTGGCCCCGGCGGTCGCCTCCACGGCGAGCACCACGACCCAGAAGAACCAGTACAGCCAGCCGATGGAGAATCCGGCCCAGCGCCCGAGGGCCTGGTCGGCGTAGGCGGAGAAGGAGCCGGAGGACGGCCGGGCGGCGGCCATCTCGCCCAGCATCCGCATGACGAGGACGACCATGGCGCCGACGAGGGCGTACGAGATGAGGATGGCGGGGCCGGCCGCCGCGATGCCGGAACCGGATCCGACGAACAGACCGGCGCCGATGACACCGCCGATGGCGATCATCGACAGATGACGGTTCTTGAGCCCTGCCTTCAGGCCGTCGCCACCGTCCGGCCCGCCCTGGACCCCATGGGGGTCTACGGGCGATGTGTCTTCCGTCGCAAGGGATGACTGCGAGGTCATGAACGGATCCTTAGGTTCTCGGGGTACGAGCCCTGGCATTCAAAGCGCAGAGAGGCGCGGAGCGGAAGACCTGAATCCGGATTGTTGCCTTCCTTACGTCGGGCTCACATCCGGATGACCATGGTTCTGCCCCCGGTCGCGGCTACCCGGCCCGCGGCGTGCCACACTCGGACCCATGCGCGTGTACCTCGGCTCGGATCATGCCGGCTACGAACTCAAGAACCACCTCGTCGAATGGCTCAAGGCCCACGGCCACGAGCCCGTCGACTGCGGGCCCCACATCTACGACGCCCTCGACGACTACCCCCCGTTCTGCCTCCGCGCCGCGGAGAAGACGGCGGCGGACCCGGAGTCGCTCGGCATCGTGATCGGCGGCTCGGGCAACGGCGAGCAGATCGCCGCGAACAAGGTCAAGGGCGTCCGTGCGGCCCTCGCCTGGAGCGAGCAGACCGCCGCCCTCGGCCGCGAGCACAACGACGCGAACGTGATCTCCATCGGCGGCCGCATGCACACGCAGGACGAGGCGACGAAGTTCGTCGAGATCTTCCTGTCGACGCCGTACTCGAACGAGGAGCGCCACCAGCGCCGCATCGACATGCTCTCGGCGTACGAGACGACCGGCGTGCTGCCGGCGATTCCGGCGCACCACCCGCAGCAGGACTGAGCCCTCCGGGGGCGCATCCGCTCAGGGCTGCGCCCCCGGCCCCTTGGGTGTTTCAAGCCCCTCCGGTAGGACCGCCCAATCAAGGCGGGGCCTGCCCGATCAAGCCCCTCCGGCGATTGAGGAGCGGGGTCCGGGGCGGAGCCCCAGGACGGCAACCCCCACGAACCCGAGGAGAGCGACGGCCGTGCCTGAAGGCCACACGATCCACCGCCTGGCCCAGGACCACGCCGCCCGCTTCCAGGGCCGCAAGATCACGGTGACCAGCCCTCAGGGCAAGTTCTCCGACGCGGCAGCGCTCCTCACCGGCCAGGAACTGACCCGCACAGAAGCCCACGGCAAACACCTCTTCCTCGGCTTCGAGGACGACGACGCCTGGATCCACATCCACCTCGGACTCTTCGGCAAGTACGCCATCGGCGACACCCCGGCCCCGCCCCCCACGGACACGGTCCGCCTGCGCCTCCTCGACGAGCGGGCCTACTCGGACCTCCGCGGCCCCACCACCTGCGCCCTGATCACCGACGCCGAGAAGCAGGCGATACACGACCGCCTGGGCCCGGACCCGCTGCGCCCCGCCGACGACCCGGCCAGGGCATACGCGCGCATCGCCCGCAGCCGTACGACGATCGCCGCGCTCCTCATGGACCAGAAGGTCATCGCGGGCGTCGGCAACGTCTACCGGGCCGAGGTCCTCTTCCGCCACCACATCGACCCGTACACCCCGGGCCGGGACCTCGACCCGGCCCAACTGGCCCTGGTCTGGGACGACTTGGTGGCGCTGATGCGGGACGGCGTGCGCGCCAACCGCATCGACACGGTCCGCCCCGAGCACACCCCCGAGGCGATGAACCGACCGCCCCGCGTCGACGACCACGGCGGCGAGGTCTACGTGTACCGGCGCGCACCCCAGCCGTGCCACCTGTGCGGCACCGAGATCCGCACGGCGGAACTGGCGGCCCGGAACCTGTTCTGGTGCCCGACCTGCCAGCCCGCCCACACCTGACCGCGCCTGACAGCAGGCCCTAGAACCCGTGCTGCAGCCACGGCGCGACCGGTGAGCCGAAGGCGACCGCCGCCTCGCCGAGCGCCCCCTGCCGCAGCTCCCGCACCCGGCCCGCCCCGGCCAGCTCGGTGAGCGACACGTCACCGAGGTAGGCCGCGCCCAACTCCCTTACGGACAGGGCGAGATCGGCCGGCTCCTCGGTCCGCTTGCACGACGCGCCCTTCGCGTCGCCGACGAGCCGCCAACGCCCCTCGTTCCAGGGACAGAAGGAGTCCTCGACGTCGAACACGACGTCCACCGGGGTGAGATACGTACGCGCTTCGAGGGCGGCGCCCACCTCCACCAGTCGTACGTGCATCGAGTCGCGCACGCGCACCCCGCACCGCCGAACGTCGGAAACGAGGGAGAGCAGCGGATCGTCCACCGGACGGTTGCGCGCCTCCACCGTCTCCGTCAGGTCGATGTCGCACAGGAACCGCCACAGCGCCGCGTACGCCGCCGGGTCGAGGGCGATGACCTCGCGGGCCTGGATGCGGCCGTGCGCCACCGCGAACTCCGACTCCGGCTTGTTGTGGAACCGGGCGAAACCGACCGTCTCCCCGGCCCGCTCCGCGACCACGCACTGCAGCGGGGACGCGCCGCCGCGGTCCTGCTCCGGGTCGAGCAGCGGCAGCCGCTCCCAGCCCGGCTTGCGGGCGAGCATCCCCGGGCGGGTGCCGACCGTGCGCAGGTGCACGGCCTCGCAGCGCTCGGCGGCCTCGGCCGCGTCCACGATCCGCAGCCGCACGTCGTCGGTGCCGGCCGGCGCGTCGATCCGCACCTTCGTCGAGTCGATGGCCAGCGCCAACTGCCGGGTCGCGATGCCGTATCCGAACCGGCCGTAGATCGCGGGCTCGGACGCGGTGAGGACGGCGAGCGGCTCGCCCCAGGCCCGGACGTCGTCGAGCTGGCGGCGCATCATCGACGTGAGGATGCCGCGCCTGCGGTGGGTCGCGGCGACGCTCACCATGGTCACCCCGGCGGCGTCGACGAACGCGCCGCCCGGCACGGACACCCGGAACGAGAAGGCACCCGCGGTGCCCACGCACTCGTCGCCGTCCCACACGCCGATCGACCGGTCGAGCTCCGTCAGGTCGTCCCACAGCCGCCGCTCCTGCGGCGCCTCGGGAACCCCGCCGAAGGCCAGCTCCAGCCTCCCGTACCAGCGGTCCCACTCATCACGGCGCAGCACGTGCAGGTCGTTCGTCATACGCCCATCCCTACCAGGGCGGGCAGGCCGCGAGCGAGGGATTTACCGGGCGGGGAACGTGCCCGGAAAGGGGGACAAGT
The DNA here is from genome assembly GCF_030766975.1 of Streptomyces sp. KL116D. Classification (NCBI taxonomy): domain Bacteria; kingdom Bacillati; phylum Actinomycetota; class Actinomycetes; order Kitasatosporales; family Streptomycetaceae; genus Streptomyces; species Streptomyces sp. KL116D. Next base: position 84,352 of record NZ_JASERH010000041.1, read on the forward strand.
GGGACCTCCCGTGCACAGGTCCAGGCCTCACGGATAAGGTCCACGAGCAATGGCGGTACGACGAGAGCGGCGCGGGCGCGAACAGCGCGCCGAAGCCGAGACGTTCCCGGCCCGGTTGAAGATGCGGATGCACCGGGTCCGCACCGCCGTGCGCAGATCCGGGGTCGACTACTTCCGCGGCGACGGGTCGGACTGGATCGCGCTCGCCGGACTGCTGATCACGATCCCGCTGATCGCCTGCGCCACGATCCTCAACCCGGTCTGGTGCTCGCCCGCGGTGCTGGTCCTGCCGATCGTCGCGGGCGGCCTGCTGCTGCGCCCCGCCAGCCTGCTCGGCCTGTACGCGGCGGCCGCCGCGGCGCTGATCGTGGAGTCGGTCCAGCTCGGCCCGTACTCGGAGCGCGCGGCCGCGGTCACCCCCGGCACCGTCCTCACGGTCGCGGCCTGCGGATTCTTCGGGCTGCTCATCGCCCAGTTCCGCAGCCGGGTCGGCGTGCCCTGGCGGCGCGGCGGCACGATGCTCTTCGACCTGCGCGAACGCATCCGCACCCAGAGCCGGCTGCCCAAGCTGCCGCAGGGCTGGCACCGCGAGATGGCGCTGCGTCCGGCGGGCGGCCAGTCGTTCTCGGGCGACTTCGTGGTGGCGGCCCGCACGAACAACGGCCGCACGCTGGAGGTCGTCCTCACCGACGTCTCCGGCAAGGGCATGGACGCCGCGTCCCGCGCGCTGCTCCTGGCGGGCGCCTTCAGCGGCCTCCTCGGCTCGCTGCCCCCGCACGCCTTCCTCCCGGCGGCCAACGGCTACCTCCTCCGCCAGGACTGGGACGAGGGCTTCGCGACCTCGATCCACCTCGTCCTCGACCTCGAATCGGGCGACTACGAGCTCTACTCGGCGGGCCACCCGCCGGGCCTCCAGCTCAGCGCGGGCACGGGCCGCTGGGAGGAGAAGGCCGCGGAAGGTCCTCTCCTCGGGGTGTACGACGGGGCCGAGTTCGACGCGACGAAGGGCACGCTCCGGCCCGGTGACGTCCTGATGCTCTTCACGGACGGCCTCGTGGAGACGTCCGAACGGGACATCGCCGAGGGCATCGACCGCCTCACCGGAGAGGCCGACCGCTATGTGACGGGCGGCTTCCACGGCGCGGCCTGGCACCTCATCGAGGCGGTCGCCAAGGACGTCAACGACGACAGGGCGCTGCTCCTGATCTGCCGCGACGCGTAGCGCTCCGCGGGGGGCCGGGTGGAGGGTCGTGGGTGGGTGCGGGTTTCGTCGTGGCTGGTCGCGCAGTTCCCCGCGCCCCTGAGATGCGCACCTGCGGTGCGGCATCTCCCCGGCGGGGGAAGGCTGCGCGAAGCGCATGCCTTCCAGGGGCGCGGGGAACTGCGCGGGAAGCCCCACCGGGCCGCAGAAGACGACGAAGGAACGGCCCGGCAGACGCTCAGGGGCGCGGGGCTGTGTCATTAGCGGCTCCGCCGCGGGGCGCGGGAAGCCTCACCGGGCCGCAGTCGACCGGCCCGGCAAGGGGGTGACCGTCACTACACGCCGACCGACACCCGCTCCGGCTCCCGCTCACCCGCTCGCCCACCCGGCAGAATCCGGGCGAGCCACTCCGACCGCCCGGCGGCCAACGGCCCGAGGACCGCCAGCAGCAGCACATAACCGGCGATGAACGGCGACAGCCGCTCGTCGAGCCCCGCCCCCGCCGCCATCGTCGCGAGGATCAACGCGAACTCCCCCCGAGCCAGCAGCGTCGTGGAGATGTTCGCCGCGGGCCCCGCCCCGAACCCGTACACCTTCGCCGCCCCGAGCCCCGCCAGCACGTTCATCACCAGCGTCACCGCGACAGCGGCCAGCACCGGCCACAGCACCGTCGGCAGGTCCCCGGGATCGATCGACAGGCCGAACGCGAAGAAGAAGATCGCACCGAAGGCGTCCCGCAGCGGATGGACCAGCTTGCGGATGCGCTCACCGGACGCGGTGGAGCCCAGCATCAGACCGACCATGAACGCACCGATCGCGTCCGCGACCCCGAACCACTCCGAGACCCCGGCCACGAACACGGCCGCGCCGAGGAAGGAGATGACGAGGAGCTCGTCGTCCTTGATGTCGAACAACCGGCCCACGACCCGCGTGCCGAAGCGCGCCGCCAGCGCGAGCAGCAGCAGGAACCCGAACGCCTTGCCGCCGTCCACGACCGCGGCGGACAGCGAGTCCGCGCCGGACAGGATCGGTTGCAGCGCCGCCAGGTACAGCGCGAGGAAGATGTCCTCGACCACGATGATGCCGAGGATCGGCTTGGTCTCCGGATTGCCCAGCCGCCCGGTGTCGACCAGGACCTTCGTCACGATCGCGGACGACGAGATGCCGAGCACCCCGGCGAGGACCAGAGCTTCGGAGGTGCCCCAGCCGAGGGCGAATCCGAAACCGAGGCCGGCGCCGACGTTCAGCGCGAGGTACGTACCACCGGCGACGGCCATCTTGCGGCCACCCGCCTTGAGGTCGTCCATGTGGAACTCGAGGCCGAGGTAGAAGAGCAGCAGCACCAGGCCGAGCGCGGAGAGCATCTCCAGGTCGTGCGGGTCGGCGACGAGCACGATGCCGGGTGTGTGCGGGCCGAGCAGGATCCCGGCCAGGATGAACAGAGGGATGGTGGGGAGTCCGATGCGCCCGCCCACGCGGGCGAGGACGGCGGCGGCGAGAAAGGCGCCACCCATGGCTATCAAGGTGTCTGCGTGTCCGATGGGCCCGTTCCTCCTTGTTGATAAGGCTGCCTGGCAGTGCGACTTGGCAAAGAGAGTGTCAAGAAAGCGTCAATAGTTAGCTTACCAAAGGACCGGGAGGGCAGGACGAACGTCCCGTGGTGGGGTTCTCCCCACCCCCGTTCCGCCAGCCGCCACCATGGCTCCGACCAGTGCCGAATCCGTACGTTCGAGACATCGAATCGGGCACGTACGAGAGGGCGACCATGGGCCTGCGCAAGAAGCGGCACGACGAGCCGGAGGCACCCCGCGGCGACTGGGCCGTCGAACTGCGCGGCGTACGCCGCCGGTACGGCCGAGGCAACGCGACCGTGCACGCGCTGCGCGGCATCGAACTCGCCCTCCCCAAGGGCACGTTCACCGCCGTGATGGGCCCCTCCGGCTCCGGCAAGTCCACGTTCCTGCAGTGCGCCGCCGGCCTCGACCGGCCCTCCGACGGCACCGTCTCGCTCGGCGGCACCACCATCACCGGCATGAGCGAGAACAAGCTCACCGCGCTGCGCCGGACCCGGCTCGGCTTCGTCTTCCAGGCGTTCAACCTGCTGCCCTCGCTCACCGTCGAGCAGAACGTGCTGCTCCCGATGCGCCTCGCCGGACAGCGCCCCGACAAGCGCCGCGCCGCCGAGGTCCTCGCCCAGGTCGGCCTCGCCGACAAGGGGAGGCGCCGCCCCGGCCAGCTCTCCGGCGGCCAGCAGCAGCGCGTCGCCATCGCCCGCGCCCTCGTCACCCGGCCCGACGTGATCTTCGCCGACGAGCCGACCGGCGCCCTCGACACCACGACCGCCGCCGAGATCCTCGGCCTGCTGCGCTCCGCCGTGGACCGGATGGGCGCCACCGTCGTCATGGTCACGCACGACCCGGCCGCCGCCGCGTACGCGGACCGGGTGCTGTTCCTCGCGGACGGCGAGATCGTCGACCACCTGGAGGGCGCGCAGGCCGACCGGATCGCGGCCCGGATGCGCACCCTGACCGTGCGCACGCCGGTGGGGGCGGCCGCGTGATGTTCCGCCCCAACGGCCTCGCCCGCGCCGCCCTCCGCTTCAAACCCGCGGCCTTCGTCGGCACGTTCGTCGCGCTGATGATGTCGGCCCTGATCGTCTCGGCCTGCGGCATCCTCCTGGAGACGGGCCTGCGCGCCTCGGTCCCGCCGGAGCGCTACGCGTCCGCCCCCGTCGTCGTGGCCGCCGACCAGAGCGTCAAGGTCGTCACCGGTTCCGGCGAGGACCGCGAGGAGGAGTCGGTCCCGCTCCCGGACCGCGCCCGCATCGACGACTCCCTGGTGGCCAAGGTCGCCTCGGCCCCCGGCGTCCGTACGGCGGTCGCCGACCTCACCTTCCCCGTGCAGCGCGACGGCACGGCCCTCCAGGCCCACAACTGGGGCTCCACCGCCTTCACCGGCGAGCGGCTGACCTCGGGCCGCGCCCCGCGGACCGGCGAGATCGTCACGTCCGGCGGCGCGCACGTCGGCGACCGCGTCACGCTCACCACCCCCGAGGGCGAGCGCGCGTACCGCGTCTCCGGCACGACGGCCGGCCACGCCACCGCCTGGCTCGCCGACTCCGAGGCCCTGCGCGTGTCGGGCCACCCCGGCCGCATCGACGCCATCGCCGTCCTCCCGAAGGACGGCGTCGCGACGGCCACCCTGAAGTCACGGGTGCAGAAGGTGACTTCAGGGCCGGCCGAGGTCTTCTCGGGGAACGACAGGGGCGCGGTCGAGAACTCCGCCCTCGCCTACGCCAAGGAGAACCTGACCGGGATCGGCGGCTCGTTCGGCGGCATCGCCACCATGGTCGCCGTGTTCACCGCGGCCGGCACGATCGCCCTCTCCGTCGGCCAACGCGCCCGCGAATACGCCCTGTTGCGCGCCATCGGCACCACCCCGCGGCAGATCCGCCGCTCCATCGCCACCGAGACCCTGCTGGTCGCCCCGCTCGCCGGAGCCCTCGGCTGCCTGCCCGGCACCGCCCTCGCCCGCTGGTGGTTCGGCCAGCTCCAGGCGAAGGGCGCCGTCCCGCAGGCCGTCGACCTCGCGGTCTCGTACATCCCGCTGCTCGCGGCCGTCGGCACCTCGCTGCTCACCGGCCTCCTCGCCGGATACATGGCGGCCCGCCGCCCCTCCCGCATCAAGCCGGGCCAGGCCCTCGCGGAAGCGTCGGTCGAGCGGCTCCCGGTCGGCTGGATCCGCACCCCCCTCGGCATCGTGGCCGCGGTCGGCGGCACGTTCTTCACGTTCCTCGCCGCGCGCCTGCACGGCGAGGACGCGGCCAACGCGGCGCTCGGCGTCGTCATGCTCTTCATGCTCGCGGTCGCCCTGCTGGGTCCGCTGCTGGCCCGCGGCTGCGCCGCCCTGTTCGGCCTCCCGCTGCGCGGCGCCGGCGCGTCCGCCTCGCTCGCCGCCGCCAACTCCCGCAGCAACGCCCGCCGGCTGGCCTCCGCGATCACCCCGATCGTGCTGGCGATGGCCTTCTCCTCGGTCCTGGTCTTCATGCACACGAGCGAGGACCGGGCCGCCGCCGGCCAGCAGAAGGCGGGCATCACCGCCGACCACATCGTCACGGCGGACGCGGGCCTGGCCCCGGGCGCCGTCGCCGACGCGGCCGGGCGGCCCGGCGTCACCTCGGCGGTCGGCCTGCTCAAGACCTCGGTCCTGGTGCCGGCGGGCTCCGGCGGCGACCGCTGGCTGGAGACCGCGTCGACCCAGGCGGTCACCGGCACGGCCGAGGAGCTGTCCCGGGTCCAGGACCTCAAGGTGACCCGCGGCGCGCTCGACCTCACCGACCCGCACGCCGTGGCGCTCGACGCGGCCCTGGCCCGCAGCGCGCACGTCGAGGTCGGCGACCCCATCCACCTCCGCCTCCCGGACGGCACGAAGGCGTCCCCGAAGGTCACGGCCACGTACGCACGCGGCCTCGGCCTGTCCCAGGTCACGCTCCCGCGCGAGGCGCTGAAGGGCCACGTCACGAACCCGTACGACGCGGAGATCTGGACCGCGGGCGGCACCACGAAGGACCTCGGCGGCCTCGGCACCCTGCTGGCCCGCGACGACTACACGACCGCCAGGTCCGTCGACCGCGAACTCAACGCCTGGGCCAACATCACCATGGCCGCGGTCCTCGGCGGCTTCGCCGCGATCGCCGCGGTCAACACCCTCGTCATGACGGTCCTCGACCGCCGCCGCGAACTGGGCACCCTCCGCCTCATCGGCTCGACCCGCACCCAGGTCCTGCGCATGATCCGCTGGGAGGCGCTCCTGGTGGCCGGCGCGGGCATCGTCCTCGGCACGAGCATCGCCCTGGCGACGCTGGTCCCGATGATGAACGGCCTGACGGGCGAGAACCCGTACGTCCCGCCGCTGCTGTACGGGGCGTTCGCGGGCGCGGCACTCCTCCTGGGCCTGACGGCGACCGCGGTACCGGCACGGCTGGCGATGAAGAAGGTCAACTAGGGGCGCGGGCCCTAGGGTGACCGCATGCTCACCCTCACCGAGGTAGAAGCCCTGGCCCGCCGGGCCCACGCCACCCAGACGGACAAGGCGGGCCGCCCCTACGAGGAACACCTCCGCGCCGTCGCGGACGGAGTACGGGAGAGGGGCGGCACCGAGGAGCAGATCGCGGCGGCGTGGCTGCACGACGCGATCGAGGACGACGCCCTCACGGACGACTGGCTGACGCGGGCCGCGCTCCCGGACACCACCAAGGCGATCGTCCGCGCCCTGACGAAACGACCGGGCGAGCCCCCGGAGGCGTACGCGCAGCGCATCCTCGCCACCCCGGGCGCCCGCCTGGTCAAGGAGTCGGACCTGGCCCACAACGCCGATCCGGCCCGCCTCGCGGTCCTGGACGAGGAGACCCGCACCCGCCTGACCCGGAAGTACGCGCGGATGCGCGCACTCCTGGGCCCGGCGGAACCTCAGCGGCGCTGACGGGCCAGCTGGGCGGCGTCCTTCTTGAAGGCCCACTCCATCTTCGGCTCCATGGCGAACCGGAAGATCCGCTGGACCGGCGGAGTGCACAGCACGGTGACGATGGCGGCCGCGGCGACGGTGACGACGATCTGGCCCCACGGCGTGTGGACCCACTCGGCGTCGAACCAGCCCCAGAACCGGGACCCCTTCGCCAGGAACCCGTGCAGCAGATAGCCGTACAGCGTTCCGGCGCCGAGCACCGTGAACCACATGTGGCGCCGCGGCACCCACGAGAAGAAGCACGCGGTGAGCACCACGGAGCAGCCGAACAGCGCCAGCGTCATCACGACGCCGGCCCACCAGGGCGCGCCCAGTTCCTGCGCGCTGTCCCGGTGGTAGAACCACGCGGACGTCATCCGGGGCCCGGCCCAGTACGCGAGCACCAGGGCGCAGGCCGCGATCGGCACGGACAGGATCCGCACCTCGCGCCGCCGCACCAGCTGGAAGTGCTCCGGCCTGAGGACCAGACCGAGCACGAAGAACGGCAGGAACTGCAGGACACGCTGCAGATCGAGGTCGTCACCGATGTCCGGCGAGACCGACGCCAGCACCGCGACGGCGACGGCGAGCGGCAGCGGCCACCGCACGGCCTTCCACAGCGGAGTGGTCAGCCGCCACACGAACAGGGCGACGAGGAACCAGGTCAGGTACCAGGGGTCGAGCAGACTGATCGGGTACGAGGGGTCGCCCCCGGCGGTCCGCTTGAAGAAGGTGTACGCGATCTCGAAGAGGACGTACGGCACGGCGACACCGGTGATCAGCCGCCGCAGCCGGTCGGGCCGCATGTCGAAGCTGCGCGAGAAGTAGCCGGAGACGACGATGAACGCCGGCATGTGGAAGCTGTAGACGACCATGTACAGCGCCTCGGCGGTACGGCTGCCGTCCGTCAGGGGTTCCCAGCAGTGACCCATCGCCACGAACACGATGGCCAGGTACTTGGCGTTGTCGAAGAACGCGTCCCGCTGCTTGGGCTTCGGTGCCGCGGCGGTGGTGGCCGCGGTGGTGGTGGCGGCCGGGGGAGACGGCCGGGGAACGGGGGCGGGCGCCGTCGGCGGCAGGGGGCTGCGATGCGAGCCGTGCGGGTACAGCGAGTTGGTCACCGGCCCTCCCACCAGGAACTCGGGGAGAAGATCCGGGACCGCACTGCGCCGGCTGGGGTCGTGGCAGTGTGGAACATCTGAGGCACCCTAGTGGGGCCTGTGGGATTTCGTAAAACCCTCAACTCGATTCCTCCTTATCGGTCTCGGGTACCCAGGATTCGCGGAAGTCGACATCCCTGCGCATGACGTCGCCCTATTGCCGATCTGTCCCTTATCGCACTGCTCATCCCGCTTAAAGCGCGCATAACGCCCGCGGGCGACTCCGGGGATATGCCCGATTCATTCGAGTATGTTCCGCAATAATTCAGCCGTCGGATTCTGTTGATTTCCTTGTGCGTACGCCAAGGGGAAACTGCGGGAAAACCGGGAAAGACATGCGTGGGGCATGTGTGCGCCGCATGTGCGCCGATGGAAACGATCAAGCCGAATTCCGACCCCCGCCTCACACCCCCACGGCCCCGCCGACGTGCGCTGCTCGTGCGCCCCAAGGCCACAGGCCCCACGCGCCCCTGCGTGCGCGTGGCCGACGATGCGTCACCGACCGCATACAGGAGCCGCGTTGGTGGCACGATGGTTCTGGCGGGGGGTGTGTGGGGCTGAGCCCCCCGGGCCGGGAGAGCGGACCGACCTAGGGTGTGATCAGTGTGGCCATTTCGCTGTCAGTGGTGCTGTTGTTGGCGATCGTTCTCATCGTGCTGATGCGCGGCGGCTCGATCAAGGCAGGGCCCGCCATAGTGGCGGTGCTCTTCGGCTTCTTCCTGGCGTCGACGGGAATGGCCCCCGCCATCAACAACTTCCTCAACTCCGTCGCGGACAGCATCAGCGCGATCAATTTCTGAGGCGGCGGCCGGGGACGCGAAAAAGCCCCCGGCCCGGTCCACGCGGAGTGGATCCGGGCCGGAGGCCTTTGTCGAGAGCGGGCGACGGGAATCGAACCCGCGTAGCTAGTTTGGAAGACTAGGGCTCTACCATTGAGCTACGCCCGCACGGCTCGCACCGCAGGTCGGTGACCGCGGCACGGTGGCATCGTAGCGGGTCCCGGGCCCCGCCCGCACACCCCATTACCGAGCCCCTCCACCGAGCCCTCCGATGCGCCCTCCCGTGCGCCCCGCAACGCGGGAGCCGCACTGCCTGCGGGCATGTACCCTACGTGTCGCACCGACGGGGTGTGGCGCAGCTTGGTAGCGCGTCCGCTTTGGGAGCGGAAGGCCGTGGGTTCAAATCCCGCCACCCCGACCAGCGTTGTCGCGGCGTCGTGCGGGCCGCTGCGGATCACCGTAGGGCCCAGTTCAAGATCGCATTGTGGGTGGGCTCCGGCGTGCCGTTACTATGCAAGCTGCATGCCCGTGTGTCTCTCAAGCCGGGCAGAACCCAAGAAGTCAGCCCCCAAGGAGACCGAACCGTGAAGAGCGCCGTGGAGACCCTGAACCCGACCCGGGTTCGGCTCAGCATCGAGGTGCCCTTCGAGGAGCTCAAGGACAGCCTCGACGCGGCGTACAAGAAGATCAACCAGCAGGTCACGGTGAAGGGCTTCCGCAAGGGCAAGATCCCGGCCCGCGTCATCGACCAGCGCTTCGGCCGCGGTGCGGTCCTCGAGGAGGCCGTCAACGACGCGCTCCCGAAGTTCTACACCGAGGCGGTCAACGAGGCCGAGCTCAACGTGCTGGGCCAGCCCGAGGTCGACATCACGGAGCTGAAGGACGGCGAGACGCTGAACTTCACCGCCGAGGTCGACGTCCGCCCGACCATCGAGATCCCGGACTACTCCGGCATCGAGGTCGAGGTCGACGCCGTCGAGGTCACCGACGAGGACGTCGACAAGTCGGTCGAGCAGCTGCGCGACCGCTTCGCCTCGACGAACCCGGTCGAGCGCGCCGCCGAGGACGGCGACGTCGTGACGATCGACCTGGAGGCCAAGGTCGAGGGCGAGGTCCTCGAGGACGGCGTCGCCTCCGGCGTCTCCTACACCATCGGTTCCGGCGAGCTGCTCGACGGCATCGACGAGGCCGTGAAGGGCCTGGAGGCCGGTGGCGAGGCCACCTTCACCTCCGAGCTCAAGGGCGGTTCCGCCGAGGGCAAGGAGGCCGAGGTCACCGTCAAGGTCACCCAGGTCGCCGCCCGTGAACTCCCGGCCCTGGACGACGAGTTCGCCCAGCTCGCCTCCGAGTTCGACACCCTCGACGAGCTGAAGGCCGACAGCCGCAAGCGCCTCGAGAACATGAAGCAGTACGACCAGGCCACGCAGGCCCAGGAGCGCGTCCTGGAGAAGCTGCTCGAGCTGGTCGAGGTCCCCGTTCCCGAGAAGCTGCTCGAGGACGAGGTCAACACCCGCAAGCACAACCTCGAGCACCACCAGCTCGGCCAGATGGGCCTGGACATCGAGAAGTACCTCGAGATCCAGGGCAAGACGGTCGAGGAGTTCGACGCCGAGACGCGCGAGCAGGCCGTCAAGGGCATCAAGACGCAGTTCGTCCTCGACGAGCTCGTCAACAAGGAGAAGCTGAACGTGAACCAGGAGGAGCTCACCGAGCACCTCATGCGTCGCGCCGCCTCCTCCGGCATGTCCCCCGACCAGTTCGCCCAGGCCGTCGTCGAGGGCGGCCAGGTCCCGATGCTGGTCGGCGAGGTCGCCCGCGGCAAGGCCCTTGCCGTGGTCGTCGAGGCCGCCACCGTCAAGGACACGAACGGTGAGGTCGTCGACCTGGAGGACGACGAGGAGGAGACGACGGAGGAGGCCACCGAGGCCGCCGCCGACGCCACCGAGACCGTCGAGTCCGCCGAGGACAAGACCGAGGCCTGAGCCTCTCCGTAGTTGCGCGACAGGCCCCCGGGACGCACGTCCCGGGGGCCTGTCGCGCCCCGCAGGGGCGCGGGGAGCGGCGCGAGCGACCACGGACCACTCGCACCCGCCGACCGGCACCGCGAGGCAGACGCGTCCGCGGATCCCGCCCGAGCGGAGCGACCTGCGCTCACAGCGAACAGTTCCTTCTGCGGGATTCCCCGGAGGGACCCGCGCGTTAGGGTCCATGAAGAGGCGGGCAGGGGAGTCCCGAGCGAGGCCCCCGCCCCCAGCTAGAGACGCGAGACGGCGCGTAGCCGTCAGAGACGAGCAGGTGGATACGTGACGATTCAGATGCCTTCCGCCGCCGGCGAGCCGTCCATCGGTGGTGGCCTCGGCGACCATGTCTACAACCGGCTGCTCGGCGAGCGAATCGTCTTCCTCGGCCAGCAGGTCGACGACGACATCGCCAACAAGATCACCGCGCAGATGCTCCTCCTGGCCGCAGACCCGGACAAGGACATCTACCTCTACATCAACAGCCCCGGTGGCTCGGTGACGGCCGGCATGGCGATCTACGACACCATGCAGTACATCCCGAACGACGTCGTGACCATCGGCATGGGCATGGCCGCCTCCATGGGCCAGTTCCTGCTCACCGGCGGCACCGCGGGCAAGCGCTTCGCGCTCCCGAACACCGACATCCTGATGCACCAGGGCTCCGCCGGCATCGGCGGCACGGCCTCCGACGTCAAGATCCAGGCCGAGTACCTGCTGCGCACGAAGCAGCGCATGGCGAGGATCACGGCCCAGCACTCCGGCCAGACCGTCGAGACGATCATCCGGGACGGCGACCGCGACCGCTGGTACACCGCTGAGGAGGCCAAGGACTACGGCCTCATCGACGAGATCATCACTGCCGCTACGGGTGTTCCGGGCGGCGGCGGCACCGGCGCCTGATCCCCGCGATCAGCGTCGGCCTGCCCCAAGCCCACTGCTTCCTTCACCAGGACGGAACACCGCCATCATGAACAACATCCCCGGCAGCGGCCTCTACACGGGCCCGCAGGTCGACAACCGCTACGTGATCCCGCGCTTCGTCGAGCGCACCTCGCAGGGCGTGCGCGAGTACGACCCGTACGCGAAGCTCTTCGAGGAGCGCGTGATCTTCCTCGGCGTGCAGATCGACGACGCGTCGGCCAACGACGTCATGGCGCAGCTGCTGTGCCTGGAGTCGATGGACCCGGACCGCGACATCTCCATCTACATCAACAGCCCCGGCGGCTCGTTCACGGCCCTCACGGCCATCTACGACACGATGCAGTTCGTGAAGCCGGACATCCAGACGGTCTGCATGGGCCAGGCGTCCTCCGCGGCCGCCGTGCTCCTCGCCGCCGGCACCCCGGGCAAGCGCATGGCCCTGCCGAACGCCCGCGTGCTGATCCACCAGCCCTCCGGCGGCACCGGCCGTGAGCAGCTCTCCGACCTGGAGATCGCGGCGAACGAGATCCTCCGGATGCGTACGCAGCTGGAAGAGATGCTGGCCAAGCACTCGACGACGCCGATCGAGAAGATCCGCGACGACATCGAGCGCGACAAGATCCTGACGGCCGAGGACGCCCTGGCGTACGGCCTCGTCGACCAGATCATCTCGACGCGCAAGATGAACAACGAGGCGATCGCGTAACGGCTCGCTGTATCGTCTGCCATCCCTTGGCACGGTTCACGTCAAAGTGAACCGTGCCAAGGGGGGCCCGAACGGGGGGCCCGGCAAGGTACCGTCGGATACAGGCACCAGGAGCCGCTGAACGTGGCGTCTCCCAGGCGAAGGGGAAGCACCTCGTGGCACGCATCGGTGACGGCGGCGATCTGCTCAAGTGCTCGTTCTGCGGAAAGAGCCAGAAGCAGGTCAAGAAGCTCATCGCAGGCCCCGGTGTATACATCTGCGACGAGTGCATCGACCTCTGCAACGAGATCATCGAGGAAGAACTCGCGGAGACGAGCGAAGTGCGTTGGGAAGAACTTCCCAAGCCGCGCGAGATCTACGAGTTCCTCGAGGGCTACGTCGTGGGTCAGGAGGCCGCCAAGAAGGCGCTCTCCGTGGCGGTCTACAACCACTACAAGCGCGTCCAGGCCGGCGAGAACGGCGGCGCGAGCGGCCGTGACGACGCCATCGAACTGGCGAAGTCCAACATTCTGCTGCTCGGCCCCACGGGCTCGGGCAAGACGCTCCTCGCCCAGACGCTGGCGCGGATGCTGAACGTCCCGTTCGCCATCGCCGACGCGACGGCGCTCACGGAAGCGGGCTACGTCGGCGAGGACGTCGAGAACATCCTGCTGAAGCTGATCCAGGCGGCCGACTACGACGTCAAGAAGGCCGAGACCGGGATCATCTACATCGACGAGATCGACAAGGTCGCCCGCAAGAGCGAGAACCCGTCGATCACGCGCGACGTCAGCGGCGAAGGCGTCCAGCAGGCGCTCCTGAAGATCCTCGAGGGGACCACGGCGTCGGTCCCGCCGCAGGGCGGCCGCAAGCACCCGCACCAGGAGTTCATCCAGATCGACACGACGAACGTGCTGTTCATCGTGGGCGGCGCGTTCGCCGGCCTGGAGAAGATCATCGAGTCGCGGGCGGGTGCCAAGGGCATCGGCTTCGGCGCGACGATCCACTCCAAGCGCGAGCTGGAGGAGAAGGACCAGTTCCAGGAGGTCATGCCGGAGGACCTGGTGAAGTTCGGGATGATCCCCGAGTTCATCGGCCGTCTCCCCGTCATCACCTCGGTCCACAACCTCGACCGCGAGGCGCTCCTGCAGATCCTCGTCGAGCCGCGCAACGCCCTGGTGAAGCAGTACCAGCGCCTCTTCGAACTCGACGGCGTGGAGCTGGACTTCGAGCGCGAGGCCCTGGAGGCCATCGCCGACCAGGCGATCCTGCGCCGCACCGGCGCACGCGGCCTGCGCGCGATCATGGAGGAAGTCCTCCAGTCGGTGATGTACGAGGTCCCGTCCCGCAAGGACGTGGCGCGCGTGGTCATCACCGCGGAAGCCGTTCACTCGAACGTGAACCCGACGCTGATCCCGCGGGACGCGCGCGGCGGCGGCAGCGGCGAGCAGAAGTCGGCGTAGCCGCGGAGCGGTCGACACGACGTGAGATGTGAGAGGGGCCCCGGTCGGACATCCGACCGGGGCCCCTCTCGTGCGCTGCGATCCGGGCGTCAGGCCTTGACGCGGACCTCGGCGCGGAACTTCTTCGTGGTCTCCGAAGCCGTCTTCAGGTCCGGGCTCTTGCCGGCCATCATGTCGGCGATCTCGACCGGCGCGACGAGCGCGACGGTGCTGTGGTCGCCCCAGATGCAGACCGGCATGTGGACCTTCTTGGGCCCGGTGGACGTACCCGACGACGGGTCGGTGTTCTCGACCGTCATCTCCTGGCACTTCAGGATGTAGTCGTCCGTGCTGTAGTCGGTCGGGTCACCGACGAGCTCGGCCTTGGCGTCGTCGCTGTCGCCGCCCTTCGCGGCCTCCAGCGCGCCCTTGGAGAACATGCCGTCGACGACCGACTCCGGGTCCTCGATCTCGCCGTACGCGCCCTGGAACTGGAGCACCTTGCCCGCGAGCGGGTTGGAGGTGTCCTGGACCTGGTACGAGGCGTTGACCGGCTTGCCGTTCTTCAGACCGTCCTTCTCGGCGTCCTTCATGTCCTGCTCGTCGAAGCCGTCGCCGTCGTCGGCGCCCTTCTTGTACTCGCCCAGGACCGTGGCCGGCGTCGTCAGCTTGTGCGCGCCGTCGTCCGCGACCGACGCGCCGCCGCCCCCGCCGAGCACGAAGTACGCGCCCACGCCGAGCGCCGCCACCACCGCGACCGCGGCGATGATGATGCCGGTCTTCTTCTTGCCGCCGCCCTGCGGCGGGGCCGGCGGGTACTGGCCGTACGCGTCCTGCTGCGGCTGGCCGTAGGGGCCGGGCTGCTGCGGCTGGCTGTAGCCGCCGGGCTGCTGGCCGTACGGGTTCGGCTGCTGCGGCGGGACGCCCTGCGGCGCCTGCTGCGGGTAGCCGTAGCCGGGCTGCGGGGCCTGGGGCTGCTGGCCGTACGGGCCCGGCTGCTGCGGCTGCTGGCCGTAGGGCCCGGGCTGCTGGGGCTGCTGGCCTCCGTAAGGGCCCGGCTGGTTGTAGCTCATTGGTTGGGTTCCCTCCCGATGCTTATGTGCTCCCGACATCCTGACGTACGCGCGTGCGGTTCGGGCCACCGGATTCGGTTTCAGTACAGCCTTGTGACCCCTCTAAACTGGCCCCGTGACCGAGAACTCTCAGCAGCAGAACCCAGCGCCCACCACCGAACTGCCGACCCAGTACGCGCCGGCCGAGGTAGAGGGGGCGCTGTATCAGCGCTGGGTGGACCGCGGCTACTTCACCGCTGATGCCAAGAGCGAGAAGGATCCGTACTCGATCGTCATCCCGCCGCCGAACGTCACGGGCGCGCTGCACCTGGGCCACGCGTTCCAGGTGACGCTGATGGACGCCCTCACGCGCCGCAAGCGCATGCAGGGGTTCGAGACCCTCTGGCTGCCGGGCATGGACCACGCCGGCATCGCCACGCAGAACAAGGTGGAGCAGCAGCTCGCCGAGGAGGGCAAGTCCCGGCACGACATCGGCCGCGAGGCCTTCGTCGAGAAGACCTGGCAGTGGAAGAACGAGTACGGCGGCCGGATCCTCGGCCAGCTGAAGCGGCTCGGCGCCGGTCTCGACTGGTCGCGCGAGCGGTTCACCATGGACGAGGGGCTGTCCCGCGCCGTCCAGAAGATCTTCAAGGACCTGTTCGACGACGGCCTGATCTACCGTGCCGAGCGCATCATCAACTGGTGCCCGCGCTGTCTGACGGCCATCTCGGACATCGAGGTGGACTACCAGGACGACGACGGCGAGCTGGTCTCGCTGAAGTACGGCGAGGGCGACGAGACCGTCGTCGTCGCGACCACCCGGGTCGAGACGATGCTCGGTGACACCGCGGTCGCCGTCCACCCGGACGACGAGCGGTACGCGCGCCTCATCGGCAAGCGGATCAAGCTGCCGCTGACGGACCGGACGATCCCCGTGGTCGCGGACACGCACGTCGACCCGGAGTTCGGGACCGGCGCGGTCAAGGTCACCCCGGCCCACGACCCGAACGACTTCGCGATCGGGCAGCGGCACGACCTGGAGACCCTGACGATCATGGACGAGCGCGGTGTGATCACCGTGCCCGGTCCGTTCCAGGGCCTCGACCGCTTCGAGGCGCGGTCCGCGATCGTCGCCGCGCTGCGCGAGCAGGGCCGGGTCGTCGCCGAGAAGCGGCCGTACGTCCACTCCGTGGGCCACTGCTCCCGCTGCAAGACCACCATCGAGCCGCGGCTCTCGCTGCAGTGGTGGGTCAAGGTCGAGACGCTCGCGCAGGCCGCCGGTGACGCGGTCCGTGACGGGCGGGTCGAGCTCCACCCGAAGGAGATGGAGCGCCGGTACTTCGACTGGGTCGACAACCTCAACGACTGGTGCATCTCGCGGCAGTTGTGGTGGGGTCACCGGATTCCCGTCTGGTACGGCCCGGAGGGTCAGGTCGTCTGCGTCGGTCCCGACGAGGAGGCGCCCGGCACCGAGGCCGAGGGCTGGACGCAGGACGAGGACGTCCTGGACACCTGGTTCTCGTCCGGCCTGTGGCCGTTCTCCACGCTCGGCTGGCCGGAGCGGACCGAGGACCTCGCGAAGTTCTATCCGACCTCGGTGCTGCTGACCGGGCACGACATCATCTTCTTCTGGGTCGTCCGGATGATGATGTTCGGGCTGTACTCGATGGACGGCGAGATCCCGTTCCGGACGGTCGCCCTGACCGGCCTGGTGCGCGACGAGTTCGGCAAGAAGATGTCGAAGTCGAACCCGAACGCGGTGGACCCCATCGACTGGATGGACGCCTACGGTTCGGACGCGGTCCGGTTCACGCTGGCCCGCGGCGCCAACCCGGGTGCGGACGTGCCGATCGGCGAGGACTGGGTCCAGGCCTCCCGGAACTTCGCCAACAAGATCTGGAACGCGACCCGCTTCGCGCTGATGAACGGCGCGACGATCGAGGGCCCGCTGCCGGAGCCGTCGCAGATGACGGCGACCGACCGGTGGATCCTGTCGCGGCTCAACAAGGTCGTGGCCGAGGTCGACGCGTACTACGACGACTACCAGTTCGCGAAGCTCTCCGACTCGCTCTACCACTTCGCGTGGGACGAGGTCTTCGACTGGTACGTCGAGCTGTCGAAGACGACGTTCATGGCGGGCGGCGAGCCGGCCAAGGTGTCGGGCCGGGTCCTCGGTGAGGTCCTGGACGTGACGCTGCGGCTGCTGCACCCGGTCGTGCCGTTCGTGACGGAGACGCTGTGGACGACGCTGACCGGTGGTGAGTCCGTGGTCGTCGCCGACTGGCCGAAGGACTCGGGCTTCCGGGACGAGGCGGCCGAGAAGGAGATCGAGACGGTCCAGCAGGTCGTCGTCGAGGTCCGCCGCTTCAAGGCCGAGCAGGGTCTGAAGGCCGGGCAGCGTGTCCCGGCCCGGCTCACCCTGGACGGCACGGCGCTGGCCCCGCACGAGCCGGCGATCCGTCAGCTGCTCAAGCTGCAGCCGGCGGGCGAGGACTTCACGGCCGCCGCGACGCTGCCCGTCGCCGGTGCCGAGGTGGCGCTTGACCTGTCGGGCGCGATCGACGTGGCCGCCGAGCGCAAGCGTCTGGCCAAGGACCTCGCCGCCGCCGAGAAGGACAAGGCGCAGGCCGAGGGCAAGCTGGGCAACGAGAAGTTCCTGAGCAAGGCTCCGGACCACGTCGTCGACGGCATCCGTGCGCGCCTCGCCAAGGCGGACGAGGACATCGCCCGCATCCAGGCGCAGTTGGAGCGACTGCCGCAGGCGTGACCCTCGTACGGGCATGACGAAGGCCCCCGGAACCGCAGGGTTCCGGGGGCCTTCGTGCGTGCGGTCACGCGGTGGGGCCGGGGCCGTCGTCCTTGCCGCGCAGCACCGGGACCAGGCTGCGCAGGGCGAGCCCCGCGGCGATCAGGGTGAGGCAGCCGACGACCAGCGCCAGGATGGCCAGCGGGTTCGAGCCGGTGGCGGCGAGGGCTCCGGTGCCGCCGCCACCGAGTATCGCGGCGTCGGTGGGCTTTCCGTACATGGTGGATCAACTCCTGTGCGTAGGGCGTGGGTTCAGGTGGCGACCCAGCGGGCCTCGCGGCGCAGCGCCAGATCGACGAGGGAGCGGACGAAGACGGCCTGGCGGAAGACGTCGTAGAGCAGCTCCGGGATCAGTGGCGCGGCCAGCAGCGCGGCCCGCCAGCCGAGGCGGCGCACGGTCAGGGTGCGTTCGGCGACGAACAGCAGGGTGATCGCGGTCCAGAAGACGGAGAAGCCGCCCCAGCCGACGAGGGTCAGGTTCAGTACGGCGAACAGGGCGAACAGGGCGAGTGCCAGGGCGCCCGCGCCGAGCAGCATCTGCTGGCGGAAGTACGGCGCGGTGACCTTGGTCCAGCCGTAGTCGCGCAGGTTCTCCAGGGCGCCGCGCTGCCAGCGCAGCCGCTGGTGCCACAACTTGCCGAGGGACGGCATCACTTCGGTGACCAGCCAGCAGCCGTCGGGGGAGACGGTGCGGTGGCCGAGCGTCTTGACCGCCTTGGTCATCTCGTCGTCCTCGGTGAGCGAGGCCAGCGAGTAGTAGCCGTCGCCCCCGCCGATCGTCCCGGCGAGCCGGGCCTCGCGGACCTGGCGCAGCACGTCGGCGCGGAACAGGGTGCCGGTGCCGGTGAGGACCACGGCCTCGTTCTTCTTGCGCCGGATCTCCAGTGCGTAGCGCTGGTACTCCATCCGCTGGAGCATGCCGAGCACGCCGCTGCCCTGTTCGCCGTAGAAGATGCCGCCGACCGCGCCGACCGTTCCGTCCTCGTCGAAGGCCTCGACGGCGCAGCGCACGAAGTCCGGGTTGAGGACGGTGTCGGCGTCCTGCACGAGGACGTACGCGTCGTCGTCCAGGTCCGCGAGCAGGGGCGCGAGTGCCTGGTTGAGCGCGCCGGCCTTCTTGTCCCTGTTGTCGGTGGGGAGGAAGACCTCGGCGCCGCAGTACTCGGCGATGCGGGCCGTCCGGTCGGAGCAGTTGTCGGCGACGACCACGATGCGGTCGGGGCGCCGGGTCTGCCGGTACAGGCCGGCCAGGGTGGCGACGATGCGGTCCTGCTCGTCGTGGGCGGGTATCAGGGCGACGAGTGTCATGGGAAGAGCTGTCCCTCGCTCTGCTGGAGAAGCGCCGCAGTCAGGTCGTCCTGCGACCCCAACTACTGTGGGAGGGAAGGGTGGTGGGGCCGTGGCGCGTGGGTTGCACGACGGTTGCCGCGGCCGGCCCGGGACGGAAGGGGTCCTTCGGCCCGGGTCCTAAGGCCGGGGGCGGCCGGGCGGAAGGTACCGGTAGCCGACGCCGCGGACCGTCTCCACGGGGGCAGGGTGACCGGTGGCGCGCTCGATGCTGCGGCGCAACCGCAGCACCGCGTACTTGACCTTCGAGGGGTCGCCGTCCGGCCGGGTCCGCCACGCCCGGTCGATGAGCTGCTGCGGGCTGAGCACCTGTCCGGCGTTGTAGGCGAGCGCGAACAGCAGGTCGAACTCCAGGGGGGTGAGCGGGACGAAGGTGCCGTCGAGCGAGGCTTCGCGGGTGGCGACGTCGAGGCTGAGGCAGCCGTCGTTCAGCAACTGGCTGGTCGGGGCAGCGGGCCTGGCACGCCGCAGCCGTGCCTGGATCAGTTCCTTGATCAGCGGCAGGGGGACGTCGAGCGACAGCAGGTCGTCGGCGCCCGCCCGCAACGCCCGCAGCGCGACCCGCTCGCGGTAGGTCCGGTCGAGCGCCATGATGCGCAGGTCCTCGTCCATGGTGCGGACCTGCTGCAGCACTTCCCACGGACCGGGGTCGCGCAGCCGCAGGCTGAGCAGCAGCAGGTCGGGCCGGTACTTGTAGAGATCGCGCAGCGCGTCCCGGCCGGTGTGGACGAGGTGGTAGGTGAACTGCTCGTCCAGCACCTCGTGGACGACGTCCAGGGGAGCGTCGGGCGGCGCCGCCACCAGCAGCAGCGGCAGGGCCCGCTTCCCGGGCGTGCCGTGCGTCATGCGACGCGCAGCCCGAGCCGGACCAGCTCCGCCTCCGCCAGCGCGTCCAGGGTCGCCGGGTCGCCCTCCCGCCAGCTCTCGGCGAGGCTGCCCGGGGTGCTGTCGGGGAGCGTGTCGGCGGTGCGGCCGACCTCGTCCAGGGGGCGCAGCAGGGCGCGCAGGGCGAGGAGTTCACGGCCGTCCTCGGTGGCCGCGAGGTCCCGGGCGGCGGCGGCCTGCCGGACCCAGCGCAGCCGCCGCGGCAGCCACAGCAGGAGCAGCAGCCCCACGGGTACGACGAACAGGGCGACGGCCGCGAGGAGGGCCAGCGCCCGGGCGGGACCCGCCCCGGGCGGCGCGGCGCTCGCGAGCCGGTCGCCGGCCAGGGCGACGTCGTGCAGCGTGCCGTTCATCCGCGGCCCGAGCAGCGGGATCCGGGGCCGGGGGTGGGGCGCGGGGCGGGCCTGGACGGAGATGAGCCGGTGCGCGACGACGGCGGCCGCGGCCCAGCCCGCGGTCCACAGCAGGACGGCTCCGTCGCCGAGGACCTGCCGGACGCGGCGGCCGGGGTGATGTGCGTACCACATGCTCCGATTGGACCCCCGGAGTCCCCGGACCGGGTGGTCACCGCGCCGGACGGCCGAGCGGGTTACGGCGGATGGACGCGCGACGACCGGC
>NZ_JASERH010000042.1:0-108171 GCF_030766975.1 Streptomyces sp. KL116D
CGCCCGCACCTGCCCGTCCGCGTCGGGAGCGTCCGGGCGGACGGCGGCGGCCAGCAACTCGCCCAGAGGTGCCGGAGCGACGGGGGCAGGGTCGACCGGCGGCGAGGAGTTGTCAGTCATCTCGACTCCCCCAGCGTGTCCGGCCCGTCTTCCGTCACACCCAGCTCCCGGGCGAGCCGCTTCAGGCCCCGGTACGCGGCCGTGCGCACAGCGCCGGGCCGCTTGCCGAGGACACGGGCGGCCGCCGGGCCGTCGAGCCCGACGACGACGCGGAGCAGCACCGCCTCGCCCTGGTCGCGGGGGAGCTCCGCGATGAGGGCGAGGGCGCGTTCCGTGGAGAGGGTCTCGAAGGCCTGCTCGGCGGTGTTGTGCCGACTGGGCAGATCGAGGACGTCCTGCTCCAGGACGGACTGGCGGGGCCGCACCTTCTGGCGGCGCAGCAGATCGAGCGCGCGGTGCCGGGCGATGGTCGCGGTCCAGCCGCGGAAGCCCGCCCCGTCGCCGCGGAAGCGCCCCAGGTCCCGGGCGATCTCCAGCCAGGCGTCGGCGGCGACGTCCTCCGCCTCCTCGCCGACCAGCCCGCGCAGATAGCCCAGCAGGCCCGGCTGGACGAGCCGGTAGGCCACGGCGAACGCTGCCTCGTCGCCTTCCTGGGCCCGCGCCACGGCTGCGCCCAGCTCCCCGTCGTGCGCCTGCGTACGACGGGGTTCCCCTCCCTGGCCCAACCGCTTTCCTCTTCGTACGACTTCGGAAAGGGCGGATGCGTGTCCGCCCACGAGTCCCCCTAGTGATCTGCGCCCCCACCCACAGAAACGTCACAGGGGAGCGTCGCCAGGGGCCTCACCGGGGCGTCCCGGGATCAGACGGCGAACATCGAGTCCTCGTCCGCCGGGAACTCCACGATCAGACCGGGCGCGGGACGCCGCACGGACACGGGAGCGCCGTACTCGGAGAACGTCACGGAGACGCTCGCCCCGCCCGACACCCCTTGCAGGGACCGCAGATAAGGCTTCCCCCGGGCGTCCACGTAGGCCTTCCCGCGGTCACCGGAACCGGCCGGCGGGACGAGGGGGACGACGCTGCGGCCGTTGCGCCGCACGGTGGGCTGGGCGCGCGTCCCCGCCGTGGCGCTCGCCTGCGCGCCCATGGCCTCGCCGATCCGGCACTGCTTCGCCACGGCGTCGGCGCCCTTGGGGCCCGGCGGCGACTTCACGTACTTGCCGCGGACGAGGGCGGTGCGTTCGCCGATCCGGGCGGCCGTCTCGCCGCCCTTCTGCTCGGCCATGGCGCGCAGTTCGGCGAGGGACGCGTCGGTGAACCGCATGTACGCCTCGGGCTTCTCGCCCGCGAGGACGACGAGGTCGCCGCGCATGCCGGGCCCGGCGTCCAGCGTGCCCACGCAGTTGCCGTCGGCGTCCATGCGCAGGTCCGTGCGGATCCGCTTCCCGTCCTTGGTGACGGCCGCGGCCATGCGGACGGAGTCGGCGTCCCGCAGCAGCTTGCTCGCCTCCGTCAACAGCCTTTCCCCCCGCACCTGTTCGGCTGACTTCGGCGGTGTCACGCCGACGGCCGTGGCGGCGGACCGGCCGAGGTGGTGCCGGCCGGGCTCGGGCGCGGGGGGCGTGACCGGGTGGTACGCCGCTCCGCTGCCGGCCAGCGCCACCACGAACGCCCCGGTGATCAGAGCGCGGCGCATGCCCGGCTCCGTCCCGGGAGGGTCAGGTAGAAGGTCTGCAGCGACTCCTCGGGCCCGACCTCGTACCGGTTCACGACCTTGCCGAGCGGGCTCCACACCCGCCCGTCGGGCATCCGCACGCCCACGTGCTGGGCGAAGTAGGCGCGTTGGGTCGCGTCGAGGTCCACCCACTCGGCTCCGGCGCGGCGCGCGAGCACCTCGCCGACGTAGGCGCCGAGCCCGAACAGCACGGCGTCGGACGCGCGGCCGCGCCCCGGGCTCCCCTTGCGCAGCCCGTCGATGAGGAAGTCGACGACGCGCAGGCTGGCGACGGAGTAGTCGAGCGGCAGCCGCGACGAGGCCACCCGCGCGACGAACGCCGCGGCGTGCCGCCGCATGTCCGCCGCCTGAACATCACCCTCAGGCATGGTGAGCACCCCTTATTTGCTTGGCACTTGACCAGCGGACCGGAGAACTCAACCGTCACAGCTTCCCCACATGTCGCTTCTCACACCACGACTTGTGTCCGGCCGTACAACCCTCGGCCGCCCTCGCGCGTCAGGCCGTGCCCGCCGCCCCGGCCGCACCGGCCGCCTCCGCGGGCAGCGTCACGCGGCCCTCGAACACGCCGCGGTTCTCCTGGCGCAGCTCCTGAGTGAGCGTGATGTCCTTTCCCCGGTACGGGATGACGAAGGTGAAGGCGTACTGGTGCGAGGCGAGCCGGTAGCCGTGCCCTGCGTCCAGGACCCAGGTCTCCTCGAAGTCCTTCAGGGTGACCTGGCTGTCGGTGGCCGTGACGCCGACCTTCCTCAACTGGTCGAGCAGCGGCTGGAGTTCGCGTACCGGAGAGGTGAGGGCCGGGCGCTTCTTCGCGGCCGCGAGCCGCCAGCCGCTCGCCCGGACCCGCAGCCGCACCTCGCCGGTCCGCGTGCCCGCGCCGGTGACCTTCGCGCTCTTGGCGTAGCGGGCGAGGACGTCCAGTTCGGCGACCGGGTCCTCGACCTGGTCGGCCATCTCCGGATCGGACAGCGGTCCCTGCTTCCAGGACTTGCCCTCCGTCTTCTCGTGCACCGTGCCGTCGACGAGGAAGACGCGCTCGCTCCTGGGCCCGCTCTTGCCGGTGACGGTGCCGGTCGACCGGAAGGCGTCGGGCCCCGTGGTGCGGTGGGCGGTCGCCGCGAACGTGGCCGAGTCCGGGGCCCCGCCCGCCATCACCAGCGACTGGGTGCCGCGCAGCGCGAACGTCCAGCCGTGCTCGGCGCGCATGGCCCGCCGGGCCCGCTCGACGAACTGGGCGGCGGTCCGCGGCCGGGGCGCCGCCTCGGGCCGTCCGGCGGCCGGTGTCCGCGCGTCGCCGGTCCGCTCCCGTTCCGTCTCGCGCGACGACGTCGACCGGTGCTTCTTCCCGGACGTGCCCTGCCCGGAACAGCCGGTCGCGGCCAGCGCGGCGACAATCAGCACGGTGGTGGCACGGGCCGCGGTACGGCGGCCGGGGACGGTACGGAACACGGATTCCACTCCTCTGCGAGGCCGGACGGGGCTTGAGCGGCGCCGGTTATACCGCAGGCCCGACCCGCCCATCCACCGCGGCGACACATCACCAGATGGCCGACAAGTCCGCCGTGGCGCACGCCCGGCCGTCCTGCGCTCAGGATCCGCGCCCATGTCACAACAGGGGTGGATCGACGTCACGTACGGGCTGGGTCACGACGCCGCGTGACGGCTCGCACGGAGAGGAAGGCATCGGCCCTACCCCCGCTGCCTAGCCGATCGCGATCCGCGGGTGCGCCCCCGGCTGCACCCATCCCATGATCCGGTCCATCGTGGCGCGCGGCACCGACACACAACCGGCCGTCGCCCCTGACCCGTTGACGTGCAGGAAGATGCCCGCGCCGCGGCCGGGCGTGGCGGGCCAGCGGTTGAAGTCGATGACGAGGGCCTTCGCGTACTGCGTCGGGTAGTTGATCAGGTGCTCGCTGCCGCGGTCGCCCGTCTCGATGAGCGGGAAGTCGGCGCCCGTCGCTGTGTGCATCGAGTTGTAGTACTTCGACTCGGGGTCCTCGACCCACCAATGGGTCGAGTTCACGCGCGTGTAGGGCATGGCGGTACCACCGGCCTCCACACCGAATCCCTCGGTGAGGGTGTACGTCCCGGAGGGCGTGGTGTACGTGTTCTGCCGCCGGGTCGAGCCGTCGACGACGCCGTTGGAGCCGACGCGCCCGGCGGTCGTCGACAGCACGGACTTCCAGCCGCTCGCGCCCTTGGCCCAGGCGGTCACGGTCGCGTACGAGCCGCTCGCCTTCACGGTGATGACCTGGGTGGCGTTGCCCACGTTCACGGGGACCGGGAAGTCCGGGGTCGAGGCGGGGGCCGGGGCCTTGGTGGCGGCAGGGGCGGTGGTGGCGCCTGTACCGGAGGCGGAGGCCCTGACCGACGAACTCGCTCTGCTCGACGCCGATTTCCCCGGCGAGGCGGAGGCGGAAGCGCCGCGGGACGCCGACGCGGAGGGCGAGGCGGAAGCCGACGCAGAGGCGGTCGCGGTCGGCCGGTCCCGCTCCGCGCCACCGGCCCGCACCTCGTCCGATGCCCCGCTCCCGCCCCCGCCGCAGGCGGTGACCAGCAGCAGGGCGCCGAAGGCGGCGGAAGCCATGGGTATGCGATATGCGGGCAGCATGAATGAACCCTCCGAGGGGCTGGGAAACTCATCGCGAACATCGCCGGGAACAGCCCTGACGGGGGCGTTCGGCGGAAGCGGCCCGGTTATACAGCAACGGTCGCCGTCGATGCGAGGGCGGAGGCAATCCGCGCCGAAACGGCACAACCCCGTGCGAGGCGAACAGAGCGCACGAACGGATCTCCCGGCTCCCCGCGGTGGTCGGGCCCGGCCTGCCGCGCCCGACCACCGCCCCGCCGGGACCTACTTGATGTAGACGAGGCCGTCCGTGGTGACGGTCGGGCGGCCGCTGGTGCCGACCACGACGATCTTCACCTTGTGCGTGGCGCTGCTGGACCAGGTCTTGGTCCAGATCGCCTGCCGGTACGCGGTCGTCGAGGACTTCAGGTCGACGGTGCTGACCTTGACGCCGTCGACGTACACGTACGCCTGCCCGGAACCACTGGCCCGGGAGACCACCCAGGAGGCGGACCGGCCGGTGAAGGTCCAGGTCAGGCTCGCGCCCTTGGAGCCGCTGGAGTAGGACTTGCCGCCGAGGTAGCTGGAGCTAGAACGGGACGTCCAGCTGCCGGACTTGGCGGCCGAGGTCTCCTGCTGGATCACCGGCGTGTAGGCGGCGGAGGAGTTGCGGTAGTTGCCCGCCCAGTCGTAGGCCCGCATCGACCACGTGGTGGCGGTGCCGGACGCGACGGTGCGGTTGGAGCTGGTGGTCGTCGGGCCGAACGTGGCGGTGCCCGGCGCGAGCAGCTTCACCTCGCGCAGGGCCTTGTCGTCGGTGGCCTTCCAGCCGAGCGTGACGGGCACGGAGGTGGTGTTGACCGTGCCGGTGCGCAGGGAGATCTTCGGGGCGGTGCTGAAGGTCGGCGCGGTCGTCTCGGCGACGAAGGTCAGCGCCGCCGTGGTCGTGACCTTGCCCGACTGGTGCACGGCCCGCACGGCGACGGCGTGGCTGCCGACGGCCAGGGTCGCGGCGGCGGACGTGGCGGAGCCGGTGGCCGTGGCGGCGACCTTGCCGTCGACGAGCAGTTCGTACTTGGAGATCAGCGAGGCCGGCGTGGTGGCCGACCAGTGCACGGTCACGGCGCCCTTGGTGTAGTACGTCGTGC
This sequence comes from Streptomyces sp. KL116D, assembly GCF_030766975.1. Taxonomy (NCBI): domain Bacteria; kingdom Bacillati; phylum Actinomycetota; class Actinomycetes; order Kitasatosporales; family Streptomycetaceae; genus Streptomyces; species Streptomyces sp. KL116D. The sequence goes on from NZ_JASERH010000042.1 coordinate 5,456, forward strand.
CGGACAGGCTCGCGCCGTCGACGGTGGTGGTCTTCAGACCGGCCACGGGGCCGGCGGCCCAGGTGCGGACGGTCGACAGCTGACCGTAGAGGGAGGTGCCCGGGCACTGGGTGTTGAAGCCGTCGCGGTGGGCGGAGATCCGCTTGAACGTGTACTGCGTGCCCGCGGTGAAGCTGGTGCCGAAGTAGTTCTTCTGGGTCGCGCCCGCGGTGAGCTGGACGGTGCCGGCCGGGTCGGCGCCGTACTGGCCGAGCCGCCAGGCGGCGACCCGGGCGATCGAGGTCAGCGCGGCGTTCGAGCCGCTGGTGGAGACGTAGTTGCCGAGGACGGCGATTCCGACGGACTCGCGGTTCCAGCCGTAGGTGTGGGCGCCGAGCACCGGCAGGTCGGTGCCGCCCTTGCGGCCCTCGAAGACGGTGCCGCACTTGTCGACGAGGAAGTTGTAGCCGATGTCGTTCCAGCCCTCGACGTCCACGTGGTACGCGTAGATGCCGCGCACGATGGAGGCCGAGTCGGCGCAGGAGTAGTCGTTGGCGCCGTCGGTGTGGTGGACGAAGACGGCCTTCACGTCCGCGTTGTACTCGGGCGGGTCCTCGACCTTGGACTCGTCGGCGCCCCAGCCGGCGCGGGACGTGATCGGCGGCTTGGGCGCGGTCGACGGGGGTGCGGTGGGCACGGTGGCGGTCGGGGTGGGCGTGGCCGTGTCGGCCGGGGTGGCGGGTGCGCTCGTCGCGGTGTCCACGGGCGTGGGCGCGGTCGAGGTCGTGGCCGTCCCGGCGATGGGGGTGCCGCTCTCGGCGACGAACGCGGCGGGCTCCGCCGTGATCGCGGGCCGCTTCGCCTCGGCGTCGGTCACCACGCCCGGGTCGACGAGGTTGACCTCAAGTCCCTTGGGCAGCGCGGCGGTTGTGCCGTCCTCGTGGGCGACCTGGACCTGCACGCCGTCGGAGGGCCCCACGTACAGCGGCTCGGACGCGCCGCGCGCGCCCTGCTCCGGCTTCTCCAGCGGGTCGGTGTCCAGCTCCAGGTCGTGCCAGGCGCTCCACTCCCCCGTCGCCAGGCTGTGCGTGCGCACCTGCGCGGTACCGTCGAGCCGCTCGCCGGCGCCGGTCCAGGAGACGCCGAGCAGCGAGAACTGCGCGGTGTCCTTGCGCGGCAGCTCCTTCCGCCCGCTCGCGGTGCCCGGCAGCGCGAGGTCGTAGACCTTCACGGGCCGCTTGTCCTGGAGGACCGCGCCCGCGTCGTGGGCGGGGTTGGCGACGGCGTAGGCGGTGACCCCGCCGCCGCCGAGGACGACGGCACCCAGGGTGACCCACACCCTCCGCTTCAGGTTCATCGATCTGTACGCATGGGACGAACGAGGGCTCACGTTGTCGTCACTCACTCCGGAGAAAACCCAACAGGACATTGCAGACGGCTCATTGAGGCACACCCGGCACTCGGGTAGCCATGGGAATCAGCGCGCACACACCCGAAAGCATCACTGTCGATCCGGGCCAAACCGGCCGTCCCCCTCTACGCAACCAGGGGTTCACGTACGACCGGTTCCTGTGCGGCAGGCCCCGCACAGCGTCTCGTCGCCCACCGGCAGGAACAGCCGCGCCTGTACGTGTCCTTGGCCCTCGCACTCCCGCATCCGCGAGATGCGTGGGACCGGGGCCGGGGCCGGAGCCGGTCGCTGGACGGGGACGGGGACGGGTGGGATGTCGGCGAGTACGTATCTCAGCAGGCCGCCCGGCCGCTCGATCCAGCCGAGCCGCCCGGGAAGGTTCCGGCGGATGTGCTGCCACACGCTCTCGGGGGTGTGCCCGCGCGCGAACCAGTCCCCTACGCGGGCGGCGAGTTCGGCGAACATGGCGCGCGGGATACGCAGCCGGGAGTCCAGCTCCCGCAGCCCGGCGACGAAGCGGTCCCGTCCGTGGTACGGCAGTGCCACGCGGCCTACGATCACGCCATGGCCGATGCCCTGCCGCACCGCGATTCCCTGGCGCTGCTTCGTTCCACCGCGGAGGATTACGAGCATGACCGACATCAGTAGCCCGCCCACGACGATCCGAGACGCGTCGGCCCTGCCGCTGTGGCGCAAGTCCAGCTACAGCGGCGGCGACAGCGGCGACTGCCCCGAGGTCAACGACACTCACCGCCTCGCCCACATCCCCGTCCGCGACAGCAAACACCCCACCGGCCCGGCAACCGTGTTCAGCGGAGCGGCATGGGCGGCGTTCGTGACGTCGGTCAAGAGCGACGAGGCCTGAGCCGCGCCGCATGGGCAGACAGAAACGAAGACGCAGGGCGATCCTGCTGACGGCGTCGGCCGTAGTCCTGGCGTGCGCGGGCTGGGTGACCTGGCAGGTCATCGCCTTCGCCACGACCGACGACCCCTTCCGCACCAAGCAGTCGGCCTCCTGCGCCGACGCCATGCGCTTCGCCGACCAGAAGAGGCTTCCGCCAGGGGCGTACGACGCGAAGTGCTCGGTGCGGGTCTGGCTGGACACGCAGTACGACGCCGAGTTCCGGATCGGCCGACCGGCCCTGCGCACCTGGCTCGCTTCGGCCTACCCGGACGCGGAGTTGGAGCCGGACTGCTACCCGAAGTCCGTCGACGCCTGCACTCACGTCGAACTGAACCCGGCCGCGAAAGGTGGGGCCATGGCGATCGACATCGACGTCGTGTACGAGAAGGACGGCAGAGCGCTCGTCTCGTTCCGCCCCTTCGACGTATGAGGCCGCAGGGGCGAGGAGGCCACCCCCGCATCCGCGTCACCCCGGCAGCCAACCCGGCCACCGACCCGGCACGTTGTCAGGAGCGCACTCCGGAATGCTCACGGGATAGGCCGCAGGCGCACCGCCGCACACCGCCACCATCACCCAGCAGCACCCTCAACGCCGAACCACCGCGCTCCCCGCCACCTTGTCCACGGGGCTCCGCTTGTCCTCGCTCAAGGTGATGGCGCTGACGCAGGCGATGGTGAGCGGCGTGACGGTGTACGTGACGAGGTTGAGGAGGTGCCGCAGCACGGCCTTCCGGTAAGGCAACCGGCAGCCGCCACCGTCAGCCCGCACCACCTCAAGTCCCATGACCCGTTTGCCGATCGTCCCGCCCCACCGCGCGACGCACACCGGCGAGTACCCGAGCGCGCACACGATGGCCCAGGCCACGGCGGTCAGCCGGAAGGCGAGCCGCCCTGCTCGACGGAGGGATCGACCGCGTCGAGCAGCGGATCGAGCACCCACACCAGCGGCCCCACAATCCACACCACGGCGACGGTTATGTCGATGCCGACGGCGACCATCCGCCGCACGAGACTCCCCGGCGAACCCGGACCGCCCCCGGACGTCAGGGGACCGCGAACGGGCGGCAGAGGCCCCGGGTCGTCACCGGCCGGCGTGATCCCCAGCATGCTCGCCCCTCACCCACCACGTGCCTTACCGCTGCCCGACCGGCCGGTTATCCAGCAGCCGTCGAACCGCAGGCCACCATCCAGACAAAGCGGCGGACCCTTCACCCGCACCCGGGCGTCCCACCCACCTACCACCGCAACGCCCCGGGAGCCGGGACTGCGGAGGCAACTGCGGGCCTACTCGTTCTTGCGCTCCGGGTTGACTGCGTCGAACACTGCAACCCTCCGCCCGAAATCAATGGAGAACGACGCGGAATAGCGCCCACCGGTCACGGCTTCCGTGAAGTCGGCACTGTCCTTCCACTCGCCTGCCTGCGGCACATGACTCGACAGGGGCTTCATGACATCGGGGCGGCCGGGTGTGGAACGCCACGCATACCGTTTGCTCAGGTCTCCCGACTGAGCGGCAGTGAGCCGCACGACACCGGACATCCGCACATCCGACGGGCCCGGCACACCCCTGCTGTCCTGTCCCAGGACGTCGGAGGCCCACACCACACTCTTGAAGGCCCCCAACTCGGGGAACCGGTCGGCCACCGGCTTGCGGTCGTGCCGCAGGACCCCGTCCTCGCTCCCGGCGCCGGCCACCCGGGACGTGTCACGCCCCTCGGCCGGCCCCGTCCCGCATCCGGCCAGCACGACCATGCTGGCGACCGCCGCCACCGCCACGCCGGACATCCGCCCTGATGAGACCAGCCGCCTCACGGCACCCCTCACGTCCGCCTCCCCGCCCACTCCCGGTCACTGGACAGCTCTACCGGAGACGACGGTCGCCCCCAGGGAATCCCGGGGGCGACCGCTGTTCACCCGCTCCTGCGGACCGTCACCGGTCAGCCGACGCGGTCACTCAGCCCCTTCACGTCCGGGGCGTCGCCGGGGAAGTCCCCGGGCATGCCGGGCACGGCGATCGTGCGGCCGTACACGCCGGCCAGGAACTCGACGGCTCCGACGGGGAACTCGATCCAGTCGGCGTTGTCCGTGCGGACGACCACGGTCCATGCGTCGGGGTCCGCGGGGCTCGTCTTCCAGTAGAAGGTGTCACCCGCGTTGGACTCCGCCCAGGCGATCAGACCGCCTGGCTGCGGGTAGGGAACGTAGTCCTCCATGTCCTCCATCTCGTAGAGGTCCTGGAGGATCTCGTCGTCCCCGGCCTCGGACGCCCAGGCCGCCTCCGCGCCGGACACCGGCAGGGACACCGTGAGGAAGTCCCCGATGACCAGCACCGGGTACGCCTCGGCCAGCGCACGGAAGTCGGACGGCAGCCGCGACCCGAGGTCTCCTTCGAGAACCCCCCAGTCCACGCTGCGCCCTCCGGGCACCCGCCACCGGGTCATCGACGGAAGCGCGGCCTCCAGCTGTTCGAGCCTCAACATGTCGTCTGCCAATCCGTACTGTTCTGCACCACGACGTTGCTGAACAGCGGCCCGTCCTCGGTGTAGGCCGACATGGTGATGCTGTCCGCGTAGCCCGTGGTGTGGCTGTAGTTGACCTTCCCTGTGTACATGACCCACTTTCCGGCCGCGAGTTGCTTCTCCATCTTGATCTCGCAACGCCGCATGCCGCTGCGGTTCATGCGCTTGAACCCGGTGAACAGGTTCTCGTCCACCCAGTCGCCGCTCACCTTGTCACCGACGATGTGCGTACGGTCGAAGATGTTGCCCTTGCCCGAGCGGGGAGTGTTCTGCGCGGGGTCAGGGAACCCGTACACGTTCACCGAACCGCCGTCGTCCCGGCTCGCGAGCGGGGCCTTGAGGTCGCCCGGGCAGAGCAGCGCGGTGGCTCCCTGCGCGCGGCCGGCCCCGTCCAGCGGCTGGTACTGGAACCGGGTCGACTTGGGATCGTCCTCGCACCGCTTCTTGTTGTCGGTGCCCGAGTCACCGCCCTGAATCGGACCGGGGCGCGGCCGGGCGGCCGGCTCCGGTTCGGGGTCCGAGCCGGAGTCGGCGTCGTCGTCGGCGAACAGGTCCCCGATACCCGACACGATCGAGTCGAAGGCGGAGTCGAGGGAGTCGGAGACGTCCTTGTCGGTCGCGACCGCGTAGGTCACCACGACGGCGACCACGACGAGTGCGCCCACGCCTTCGATCGCGTCGTCGAAGCCGAAGAAGTGACCGTCGATCTCGACGTTGCTCACCGGGTTGCCGCCGCCGAAGGCGTAGCGGTTGCCGGTGAACGGGTCGGCGCCCAGGCTCATGTCCGACAGCGCGCCGGTGTACATGTCCCTCGTGGTGAAGCGGTTGAGACCGGGGCTGTAGTCCCGGAAGCCCATGTCGTACGTACCGGACTGGGCGTCCCAGCGCTTGCCGTTGTAGCGGTAGGGGTTGTAGTCCTCCTTGGTCGGGTCGGCGGCGTCGGGCTTGTCGATGCCGGTGAACTCGGAGGAGTCGTCGCTGCCGTAGGCGGTGTAGCCGTACGTGGCCTTGGTGTCACCGTCCTTGTCGGTCAGCGCCTCGACGTCCGTGTGGCCGTTGTAGCTGTAGTAGGTGTCCTCGTCCGCGCCGTCCTTGGCGTGCTTGATCTGCGACAGGCGCTCGCCCCACGGGCTGTACTGGAAGGACTTGGACAGCTGGCCGGCGACCTTCTCGTCCAGGACCTCGCCGGACAGACCCAGGTACTCGTAGTCCGTGGTCTTGCCCTCGGCGGTCTTGGACAGGGTGCGGTCGAGCGGGTCGAAGGTGTACTTCGTCGACTTCATCGTGCCGGTCCCGTCCATCTTCTGGGACTCGACGACGTGGTCGAAGCCGTCGTACACGCTGCGCCCGACGACCTTGCCGTTGCTGGTGACCGACTCCTGCCGGCCGAACGGGTCGTAGGTGTACTGGAACGAGGCACCCGAGACGGACGCGCTCTGGAGCCGGTTGCGGTCGTAGTCGAAGGTCGTGGACGCGCCCTTGACCGTCTGGCTGACGACGTTGGAGTTGTCGTCGTGGACGTAGGTGTCGGTCGACGCGCCGTTGCCGGTCTTCACCGACTTGGCGAGCCGGTCGACCGGGTCGTAGGTGTAGGTGAGCGTGGAGTCGAGGTACGCCGAGTGGTCGTCGGCGTTCATCTTCCGGACGACGTCCTTGGCCTGGTTGCCGTTGGCGTCGTAGTCGTAGGTGTGCGAGGCGACCAGGGTGCCGTTGGACTTCTTCTCCACGGCGGTCTTGAGCGCACCGTCGAGGAAGTAGGTGTTGTCGACCGTGTTGCCGTTGTTCTTGGTCTCCCGCAGGACCTGGCTGCGGTCGGTGTACGTGTAGGACGTGACCTTCGGCGACGTGTCCGTGGCGGACGTGCCGACCTCGACCTTCTGGGTCAGGTCACGTGCGTCGTAGGTGTACTTGGAGAACTGGTCGGGGTGGGTGACGGTCTCCGGCTGCCCGTTGGCGTCGTAGGTGTACGAGGTGGACTTCTTCTCCGCCCCGGCCAGCGACTCGGTCACCTTCTGGATCTGGTCCAGGCCCGTGTAGCGGATGGCGTAGTCGTCGATCGGCGCACCGGGTGAGGTGTCGTCGATGGAGGTCAGGTTGTCGTTGACGTCGTAGGCGTAGGCGAAGGCGTGCTTCTCGTCGTCCGTGTCGGCCGAGTTGTCGCGGACGAGCTTGACGCCGTCGGCGACGACCGCGCCCGCGCTGTTCTGGAACAGCTGGAGCTTGGCGGCGTTGCCCTGGGTGAGGGTGAACGAACCGAGGCTGACCCAGGCTCCCGGGGTCGCGTTCTGGTCCCGGACCACGTCCGTGGTCGACCCGTCGGACTTGGTCACCGTGTACTTGGCGGCGGTCGCGGCGCCGGTGACCTTCGGGTAGCGCACGTAGGCGGTGTAGCTGCCGTCCTTGGGGATGTTCAGCGTCCAGGTGAACGAGTCCGTGCCGCTGCCGGCGGCGTGGACCTGGTGGTCGAAGCCCTGCTGGCCGGTGGCGCTGGCGTGCGACCAGGTTCCCGTGGAGCTGGTGCTCTGGGTGTCGGAGTTGTCGACGAGCGGGACCGCCGTGCCGACCGGCACACCGGCGTCCGCCTTCGACTTCAGCTTGCCGTCCGGGTAGTACGCCCAGCTCATCGTGCGGTCGGCGGAGCCTCCCGACGAGGTGAGCGTGCGGGCGGTCTGCCGGCCCAGCTCGTTGTAGTCGTACGTGGTGACGATGTCCCACGGGTCCGTCGACGACTTGGTCCAGCCGTTGTCGAAGTACGAGTACGTGGTGTCGCTGCGGGCCGTCTGGCCTTCGGACGGCGGCATCGAGGTCTTGGCGACCCGGCCCACCGCGTCGTACGACGTCTCGGTGTAGACGTTCGGGTCGTTGTAGCGGCCGTCCGCCGGGTCGTAGGGCTGGTACTGCTTCACCGGCCGGTTCAGCGCGTCGTACTCGGTACGGGAGCTGAAGTCCTCGGTGTTCGCCGTCTCCGCACCACGCGGGGTGACCACCTTCGTGGTGTTGCCGACCTGGTCGTACTCGTACGTGGACGAGCGGGTGGTGGTGCCGTCGTGCGGGACCTTGACCTCGGTCTGCTTGCCCCTCTCGTCGTAGGTGATCAGGGTCTGGTTCTGCTCGGCGTCCTTGGTGGCGACGACGAGCGAGTCCTTGTCGTAGGTGCGCGAGCTGGTCTTGCCGAGCGCGTCGGTCACCGACACGGTCCGGTGGTCCAGGTCGTAGCCGGTCCTGGTGGTGAAGTCGTCGGGGTCGGCGCTCGCGTTCTTCTTCGGGTCGACGACCGTGACGAGGTTGCCGACCTCGTCGTACGCGTAGGAGATCTTGTCCCCGGCGGAGTTGACCACCGAGGTGAGCTGGTAGATCTGGTCGTAGGTGTGCTTGGTGACGTAGTCGGTGGCGTCCGTCGTCGTCGCCGTGCCCTTGGGCGTGGTCGTCGACGTGACGTTGCCGACCCGGTCGTACGTGTAGTCGGTCCTGCGCTCGGGCCCGGTCTCGGTGTCCTTGGGATCCGTCGACGAGGTCATCTGGTCCGCGGCGTCGTACACCGCCGTCATCACCGCGCCGTTGGCGGCCGTGGAGGTGGTGATGTTGTCGTTGGCGTCGTAGACGGGCTCGGGCGACGTGATGTACTCGCCGCGCGCCTGGTCCTTGGGGACCGTCCTGACCCGCGGGCGCCCGTAGACGTCGTAGGTCTGCGTCGTCTTCTTGCCCAGCGCGTCGGTCACCTCACGGACCTGGCCGCGCTCGTCGTACACGAACGACGTCGACTTCTGCAGCGCGTCGGTGATGGTGGCCGGGTAGCCGGCCGGGCCGAAGTCGCTGTTCACCGACGCGTGACCGTTGGCGTCCGTCGCCTTGGTCAGCTCGCCGTAGCCGTCGTACTCGTACGACGTCGTGTAGTCACCCGCCGTCGACGTCGCGACGCCCTTCGGGTCGGTGACCGTCTTCAGGTTGCCGAACGCGTCGTACCCGAACTGCCACTTGCGCCCCTCGGGAGACGTCTTGGTGAACAGATCGGCGCTGAACCCGTCGAGCCGGGTCTGGTACGTGTACTGCTGCGAGTCCGCCGGGAACGTACCCGGTGCGCACTGCGACTGGTCCGGGACCCCAGACTTGTTGTGCTCGGCGTCGCGCGACCACAGCGGGTAGCCCGTCTTCTGGTCGTAGCAGTACGCGGTCTTGGCGCCGTTCGCCTCCTCCAGGTACGTGACGTTGTTGTCCGCGTCCCAACTCATCTTGCTGGTCTGGGACTTGGCGTTGACCGTCTGCACCGGGCGCCCGAAGTCGTCCGTCGTGTACTTGGTGGTGTGCGCCTCGGCGTCCTTCACCGAGGCGTCCACGAACTTCGCGTTGGCGGCGTTCACCGCGTACGTGTAGCCGGTGTCACCGCCGAGCCGGTCGGTGATCGTCTTCGTCCACCAGTGGAACTGGGGGTCGTCGCCGTCCTTGGGCTCGTTGTAGGCCAGCTTGGTGCTGTGCTGCCGCGGGTCCTGGACGTCGACGAGCTTGACGTTCTTGTTGCCCTGCGTGGCGTCGTAGGTGAAGGTGAACACCTTCTCCTTGCCGGAGCCCGCGCCGTCGGTCAGCTTCGTCAGCAGGCCCTCGGTGGAGTACCCGAAGGTCAGCGTCCGGCCCGAGATGTCCGTCATCGACTTGACGTGGTCGACGCTCTTGACGCTGGTGGCGTCGGACTTCGCGTAGTACTCGACCGTGAGCGTCTTCCGGCCCGCCGGGTCGGTGACGTACTTGAGGAACTTGGTCGGCTTGTTGTTGGACTTGCGCTCCTCGTACGTGAACGTCTGCGTGTTGCCGTTCTTGTCGATCGCCGACGTCAGGTAGCCGTCGCAGCCGAAGAGGAACCGCGTGCCGTCCGGGCGCGTGAACGTCCACGCGTCCGGCACCGGGTCCTTGTCGGGGGTGCAGTCCAGGCCCGACTTCATCGTGACCTTGTAGTGGACGCCCGCGGGAGCCTTCCAGCTCCCGTCCGACTGCTTGGTGAAGACGTGCGTCGTGCCGTCGCCGTCGGGCAGCCGGATCTCGGTCGTGTTCGCGCTCGGGTTCGGGTGGAAGTCGACCGGTGCGCCGAGCCGGATCGGGCCGGCCAACTGCGCCGACCAGCCGGGACCCGAGACCGTGTCCGAGGTGTCGAGCGAGTTGTAGGAGAAGCGGGCGAAGGTGCTCAGGCCGCGGCCCGGGTTGCTGAAGGCGTTGTACGACCACACCGCGTTGCCGGAGGCCAGGTTCGTCATGACCGTCGAGCCGGCGCCCGTGTTCTTGCCCGTGTACGAGTAGAACTTCTCCAGGCCGAGCGTGTTGGAGGTCGGGTCCTCCACCGCCACGTTCTGCTTCAGCGTCGGAATGCCGCCGGTGCCCGCGGACAGCCAGGTGCTGTCGGAGACCTTCTGGATGTCCCAGCCGAGGACGTACTCGGTGCGGTGGCTGCCGGAGTCGGAGTTGATCGGCGTGTTGACCTTGGCCTTGACCGTCGTCGACTGACCCGGCAGGAGGGCCGGGACCGCCGTCTTGACCTGGTTGCCGCCGGTCGTCATGTCCGTTCCGTCGGGCAGCTTCCAGGTGTAGGAGAGGACCCGCTCACCGGACGCCCACGCGGCGTTGGTGGTGTTGGTGACCGTGAAGTCCACCGTGTACGTGGAGTTGGGGGTCATCCGGGCCGGGGTCTGCGGCGCGTAGTACGTGTTCTCCGTCGTGGAGTCGACGTAGATGACGCGCAGCATCGGGCCGAGCTGCTGGTCCTCGCCCTCGGAGGAGAGGAAGAGGGTGCGCTCCTGCGGGCCCGTCGTCGTCTCGTCCTTGAGCTTGAGCAGGGCGCCCTTGTTGCCGGCCGGGGTCTTCACCCAGCCCTGCGTCATGGACGTGGCGTCCCACCAGTGGCGGCCGACCTCGGAGACCTGGGCGACGGTGTCGGAGACGGCCGCGCCGTAGTCACCGCCCGCCGCGGTCCAGGCGGTTGAGGCGGTGGCGTTGTTCCAGGTGGCCGTCGTCTCGTCGAAGTCCTTGTTCAGGCCGTGGAGTTCGTAGATCGCGCCGTCGGTGTCGGTCGTGGTCTCCGCGCCCCACATGTAGAGCTTGGAGTCGAGGACCGTGGCCGTCGAAGGGATCGACGACGTCGGGAACTTCAGCGTCGTGCGCGTCCTGCCGTACGTGCCCGAGTTGTTGCCGATGCTCAGCCACTTCTGGCCCACGCCGAACGACTGGATCGCGTCCTGGTTGGTGGTGGGCTGCTGCGAGGAGAGCGTGGTGTCGGTGACGCCGCCGGCCGTGCCCTGGACGATCTTCATGGTGCGGCCGGCCTTGGGGACGCCGACGACGCGGGTCGGGGATCCGATGACGGACCCGTCCTTCGTCTTCACCACGATCTGGTAGTAGTACGAGCGCCCGATCTCGGCGGACGAGGAGTCCGGCGTAGGCTTCGCGGTGGTGTCCGTGTAGGCGGTGGTCGCCTTGTCGATCGGGGCCACGAGGGTGGCCGCGCTCGGCGTGAACGTCTGCTGCGTGGAGCGGTGCAGCTGGTACTCGGCGATGTCGAGCCCACTGTCGCCGGTCTTGTTCGAGTACGCCGACCAGGACAGCTCCGGGCCCGTGTCGTGCACGACCGTCGGGGAGTCGAGCGCCGAGCCGACCTTGCCGTACGTGACGGTCAGGCGCGGGTAGCTCGACTCCTCGCCGCCGTACGAGGTGCCGTCACCGGCCTCGTAGCGGGGGCCGCCGGTGAGCGTCGAGGCGACGGTGTCGTCCTTGGCCTGGAGCACGAAGCCGTTGTTGGTGGCCGTGCCGGAGACCCACTTCTGGACGGTGTCGGTCACCGCGAACTTGTGCCAGGCGTTGTACTCGCCGGTGTTCTTGACGATCTGCGCGGGGTTCACCAGGCGGATCGAGTCGGCGATGTTCCGGGTCGTGGAGGATCCCGTGTCACCCAGGACCACCTTGCCGGTGTTGCCCCGGCTGAAGTAGTACTGCGTGCTGCTCAGGGCCTTCCACGCGGCGGCCGATCCGGTCTGGTTGACCGTCGCCGTCGCGGTGCCGTCCCGGTGCGTGATCGTGTACGGGGCCGCCGTCGCCGCGTCGGTCGCGGGCGGGTAGTGCGCCTCGATCCGGTACGACGCCGTCTCCGGGATCACCGGCTGGTAGGTGTACGTCTCGCCCGTGGCGGTGTTCTTGTTGTAGGCGAAGTCGTCGTTGGTGGCGGCGCCGCCGGTCGTCGTGGCCTTGGGCCACTCGCCGACCGCGGCCGTGCCCGCGTCACCGTCGTCGATCTGGTACGTCGTCCCCGACAACTCACCCGACAGGGCGGAGGTGTTGGACCACGTCGCCGTCGACTCGTCCCAGCCGCCGGTCGCCCGGTGCACCTCCATGGTGACGTCGTTGGCGTTGGTGGTGTGCGTCTGGTCGTAGTACATCTCCAGACGCGCCGTGTCGATCTTGGTGCCCGCCGGGATCTCGCTCAGCGGGAACTTGATCAGCGAACGGGAGATGCCCGTGTCGGTCTTACCGGCGGACAGCTTCCAGGTGTTGTTGAAGTTCGCCGTCGGCTGGTCGGACAGCACCATCGTGTCCTGCGACTGGGTCGCGGACGGGGTGATGGTGATCGTCGGGTCGATCGTCACCGGGTACTGGCGCTTCGACGAGGCCAGCCACTTGGCGTCCGGTGTGACGACGATCTTCCACTGCTTGCCGTCGCGGACGAGCCGCTGCTTCACCTTCGGGCTGTAGGCGAGCCCGTACGGCGAATCGGCGTCCTTGCGCGTGTCCGTCATGAACGCGGCCGGGATCGTCATGACCGGCGTCTTCGGCAGTTCGCCGTACAGCGCGATCGAGCCGTCCTTGCGGGCCTTCGGGGTGAGGCCGCCGGTGTTCAGCGTGAAGGTGTAGGAGATCCGGCCCGCGGGGGCCTTCGCCAGGACGATGTTCTCCTTCACCCGGCCCGGGCCGACCTCGTACCGCAGGTCGGCGCCGCCGGCGGCCACGTCCTTGTACGTGACCGTGGAGCCCTTGGCCGCGGGGTCGAGCGACGTGGCGTCCACGCCGTCCAGGCCCAGGGTGACGGCCGGGCCGTCCGTGCCCGCCTGGAAGCGCAGCACCTTGTCCGGCTCGGTACCGAACCAACTCCGGCCGGAATTCGCGGTGTTGGCGAAGTCGAATCCCTTGGCGTCCGTCGCCTCGACGCCCGTGTCGATCGACTTCCAGGTCCTCTTCCTGCCCTTGCCGGTCCCGTACGCCGTCGGCACGGCCGACACCTCGGCCTGGATCCGGCCGTCGGACAGCTCCCAGAACCGGGCGTGCTCGGTGCGCCGCGAGGTCAGCTCGCGCACCCGCTTCGCCGGGGCCTTGCGCCTGGCCTTCGGCAGCTTCTCGCGGCTGGGTATCGCCAACGTGCCGCCGGTGGGGGGCTGTTCGCCGCCCTCGTCATCGTCGTCGGAGAACCAGCCCTTGACCGTGTCGACGACACCCTTGCCGTCGTCTCCACCGTCGGACGGCGCGGCGGCGTAGGCCAACTGTGGCACCGCCGTACTCACCACCGCGGAGACGACGAGACAGGAGAGAAATCTCCCGTATCGGACTTTCACGCCCTGAGGCCCTTCGTTTTTCGGCACGCCGAATAGACCGGACGGGCTTCTCCCGGCCGGCTGCGCACCTGTTCATAGCGGCGCGATTTCTAATCACTCGGAAGGGACCCAGTCAACCGGTCGGCGAAATGGGACAGTCGGCTCCAGATATCCGCAAAGAGCGACCTGACCGGGCAAAAGAGCAGGTCATTGCGGGTCGAAGCCGCCCTCGCCGGTCAGGGGGAAGCCCCTTTTGTCCACACGCTGGAAACCACGTACAGCCATGCGATATAACCGCCCGGCTCCGCCACCTACCGGAAAGCCGAATGCCGACATGACCTCGACCGAAACAAAAGAACCGACGCCAGGACCGGCGGAATCGGAAGAGGAGGGCGGCGCCGTGGCGTCCGCCCGCTCGGTCGACCGGCGCGGCATCGCGGCGGGCGTCGTCGTGTTCGCCGCCTGCGCGGGCCTGGTGGTCTACGGCGTCCTGAACACCGACGAGGAACCCGCCAAGCCCCCGGTGCCGACGGCCGCGGTGACGTACGAGGTGACCGGCAAGGGCTCGGCGGACCTCACCTTCCAGGCGCGCAGGGAGAAGGGCACGGGCGTGGTGGTCCACGACGCCGCCCTGCCCTGGAAGACGACCGTGCGCGTCCCGCTGGGCGAGGCGCCCACCATCACCGTCGCGCTCGACGGCAAGGGTGGCGAGGCCCGGTGCCAACTGGCCATACGTGGCAAGCACGTTCAGACCGCGACGGCGTTCGGCAGCTACGGCCGCGCCACCTGTCAGGGCGAGCTGGCCGCGCCCGAGAACGCCACCGAGGGGACCGCACAGTGATCCACCCGCATTCGGTGCGCCGGGCCGCCACCCGCACCGCCCTGGCCGCCGCCGTCGTGCTGAGCTGCGTCGCCCTGTCCGGGCAGCGGAACCCGCAGCTCGCCGGAGCCACCCGCCCCGTACGGACCGGAGTCGTGCACACGGTCGCCGTGCCGGGGTCCGATCCCGCGCGGCGCATCCTCGCCGCCCGCGCCACCGAGCCCTTCCGGATGGTCGGCGTCACCTGGAACGACCCGAGGGCCACGCTCGACGGCACGGTCAAGGTCCGCACCCGCGACGCCACCACCCGGCAATGGTCGCCCTGGCACACTCTCGAACTCGACGTCCACGCACCGGAGTCGGGCCCCGACCGCGCCGCCGACGGGGTGCGCGGCGGCACCCAGCCGCTGTGGGTCGGCCCGTCCGACGGCGTCCAGGTCGAGGTCAGCGGCGCGCGCCTGCCCGCCGGGCTGCGCGCCGAACTGGTCGACCCCGACGGCGGGGCGCCGGCGCGCGGACCGCGGACCGAACTGACCGAGCCGGCCGCGTCCGTCGCCGGACAGCCGCCCATCACCACCCGCGCCGGGTGGGGCGCCGACGAGTCCCTGGTCGCGGACCCGCCGACGTACACCACCGACACGAAGGCCGTGTTCGTGCACCACACGGCCGGCACGAACGACTACACGTGCGCCGAGTCCGCCTCGGTGATCCGCGGCATCCTGACGTACCACGTGAAGTCGAACGGCTGGAACGACATCGGCTACAACTTCCTCGTCGACAAGTGCGGCACGATCTTCGAGGGCCGGGCGGGCGGCGTCGACAAGCCGGTCTACGGCGCGCACACCTACGGCTTCAACACCGACACCAGCGGCGTCGCCGTCCTCGGCGACTACAACACCGCCACCTCCACCGCGCCGGTGCGCGACGCGATCGCCGAACTGGCCGCCTGGAAACTCGGGTTGTACGGCATCAACCCGGCCGGCTCGCTCGTGATGGCCGCGGGCGCCGACAACGGCAAGTTCACGCAGGGCCAGCTGGTGACGATGAACCGGATCTCCGGGCACCGCGACGGCTATCCGACCGAGTGCCCCGGCACCAACCTGTACGGCGACCTGCCCGCCCTGCGCACGGCCGCCGCCGCCCTCAACTCCCGCTCCGTGCACGGCGACACGAACGGTGACGGACGCGCCGACCTGGCCGCCGGCATCGCCGGAGCCACCGCGAACGCCCACCCGGGCGCCGGCCAGGTGACCGTCCTGCCGGGCGCCCGCACCGCCCCGTACGCGGCGAACAGGGCCGTCCTCACCCAGGAGAGCGAGGGCGTCCCCGGCGGTTCCGAGGACGGCGACGGCTTCGGATCGGCCACCGCCTACGGCGACTTCGACCACGACGGGTACACCGACCTGGCCGTCGCCTCGCCCGGCGAGGAGGTCACCGCGGGCGCGAACGACGAAGGCGGCGTCAGCATCCTGCGCGGCTCGGCGAACGGCCTCACAGGACAGGCCGGAATGATCAACGAACCGACCGCCGTCCGGACGAGCGGTGCCCGCTTCGGGTCCGCGCTCGCCACCGGTGACTTCGACGGGGACGGCGGCGACGACCTCCTCGCCGTCTCGCCGGGCTCCGGCCGGGCGTGGACCGTGGACGGCGCCGACCGCGCGTTCTCGGCGCCGCTCGCGCTCGCGGACGGGCCGGTCGAGGACCCGGCGCTGGCCACCGGCGACTTCGACCACGACGGATACACCGACGCGGCGCTCACCTTCCGTACGGCGTCCGGGGCCCGGCCGCTGGTCGTGGCCCGCGGCTCCGCGTCCGGACTGCGCACCGGCGAGGCGGTCACGCTCGACGGTCGGGGCGGGCAGGCGCTGGCCGCCGGTGACATCGACGGGGACGGCCGTGCCGATCTCGTCGTCGGCCGGCCCGATGCCGGGGACGGCGGCCGGCTCATCGTGTTCGGCGGTACGGCGGACGGGCTCGCCACGACCGGCGCCGAGGCCGGCGTGCCGGCCGCGGCCGGGGCCGGTCTCGGGTCGGCGCTCGCCGTCGGCGACACGGACGACGACGGGTACGCCGACGTGCTGGCCGGCGCCCCGGGTGCCGGCCACGGCTACCTGCTGCGCGGCGCGGCCACCGGGCTCGGCGCCGAGCCCGCCGCCACCTACGGCGACGGGGACCCGGCCGACCGCTTCGGCGCGGCCCTCGCGCTCGCCGACCACGACGGGGACGGCTCGGCGGACGCCGCTCTCGGCGCCCCGGGCAGCGAGTCCGTCGTCTCCGCCGGCACCCCGTACGGCCCGGCCGCGTTGGGCACGGCGACCGGCACCGGCGCGGGATCGGAGATCACCCAGTGACGTACGACACATCTGTGCAACGTGTGACGTTCCTCGACGGTCTTTCGCTGAACAGAACATCTACCCGCGGTTCACGCGGGGTTTATGTGAACTTCTTCAAGGGGTGGGGCATTTGAGCCCGCGACATTCGCGCGGAAAGGCTCAGGAAACGCGCGCCGCGCACGCGTACAAGCCGCTGACTCTCAAGCGGCGGGCGTGGATCACGGTCGGTGCGGTCGTCCTCGGCGGGGCCGGGGTGACGGCCTACGCGATGGCCGATCCGGGCGGTGCCGGCACGGAGAGCCCGGCGACGTTCCGGGCCGCGTCCGTGCACTCGCTGGACCTGCAGACGAAGGGCGACCGCAAGGTCGTGCCGCAGAAGTCGACGCAGCAGTTCAGTGCCGTCTCGGTGACGTGGAAGAACCCCGAGGACGAGATCGACGGCACCGCCCAGTTCCGGGCGCGCGACGCCGAGACCGGTGACTGGAGCTCCTGGACGACGCTGCCGAAGGAGACCAACGACGCCGACGGCGACGAGCGCGAGCGGTCCGCGATACGCGGCGGCACCGCGTCGGTGCCGACGAAGACCGACTCGGACGGTGTCGAGGTCCGCGTGGTCGACGCCGACGGCAAGGCGTCCGACCTGCCGTCCGGCATGGACGTCAAGCTGATCGACCCGGGCACCGGCGCCGTGAAGGGCAAGAACGCCCGGTTCGAGCCGGCCGCGTTCACCGCGGAGACGACGGCCCCGGCCGAGACCCCGAGCGCGAGCACGTCCACGGACGCCACCGAGTCCGCGACGCCGACCGCCCCGGCCTCCACCACGGCCCCCGAGAGCTCGGCCCCGGCCTCGTCGCCCGCGGACACCGCCTCGCCTTCGCCGTCCGAGACGGTGCCCGAGGCCCGTCCCTCGACGGTCGTCAAGCCGCACATCATCACGCAGGCGCAGTGGGGCGCGGGCACCAACTACGACGGAACCCCGGCGTACGACACGGAGATCAAGGCCGCCGTCGTCCACCACACGGGCGTCGACTCGGACAACCAGGTCCCCTGCTCGCAGTCGGCCAAGCGGCTCCGCGAGATCCAGCAGGACCACATCTCCAAGGGCTACTACGACATCGGCTACAACTTCGTGGTCGACCGCTGCGGCCAGATCTTCGAGGGCCGCAGCGGCGGCATGGACCTGCCGGTGCACGGCGCCCACGACTACGGGTTCAACACGGACACCGTCGGCATCTCGTACATCGGCAACTTCGAGAAGATGCAGCCCACCAAGGCCGCGCTCGACTCGATCGCCCGGGTCGTCGCCTGGAAGTTCGGCCAGTACGGCATCTCGCCGAACAGCTCCGTCACGCTGACGTCCAACGGTGACCTGGGCGTCGACGGCAACAAGGTCCCGCTGGGCACGACGAAGACCCTGCCCCGCGTCTTCGGCCACAAGGACACGAACAACACGGCGTGCCCCGGCGCGAACCTGTACCCGAAGCTGGGCCGGATCGCGACGCTCGCCGCGACCCCGGGCATCTCGCACGCCCTGCCCTCCCAGAACGTCATCGGCGACGCCACGCCCGACATCGTCACCGGCATCCCGAAGGGCGCGAGCGGCGGCCAGATCGCCATCGTCCCGGGCGGCACGTCCGGCCCGACGGCCACCGGCAAGAAGCTGATCTCGCAGTCCAGCCCCGACATCCCGGGCGCGGGCGAGAGCGGCGACGAGTTCGGCGCGTCCACCGCCACCGGTGACGTCAACGGCGACGGCTACACCGACATCGTCGTCGGCCAGCCCGGCGAGGACGACACGACCGGCCACAAGGACCGCGGCGCCGCCACCATCCTGTACGGCCCGGCGTTCACCACCGGCCTCGGCCTCAACCTGGACGGCAGCTACGACCTGACCGGCGCCCGCTTCGGCTCCGCCGTGGCCGTCGGCGACTTCAACGCGGACGGCACCGCCGACGTGTTCGCCGCGTCCACCGGCGTCGGCGGCACCTGGATGGCCCGCTACGGCGACGGCTGGGACACCGACTCCACCATCACCACCGGCGAGGCCGCCCTGTCCTACGCGGACGCCGCCTCCGGCGACTTCAACCAGGACGGCTACGCGGACGTCGCGCTCAACTACCGCGACGGCACCGGCATCGGCCGGGTCGTCTGGTACAAGGGCGGCGCGAGCGGCCTGCGCAAGGCCGCGACGCTGACCGTGAAGGGCGGCCGCTCCATCGGCGCCGGCGACATGAACGGCGACGGCGTCGACGACATCGTCATCGGCCAGCCCTACACGGCCGAGTCCGGCGCGGCCGCGGGCGGCCAGGTCACCTTCGTCAAGGGCGTGGCCGGCACCGGCCTGACCGCCACGGGCGCCAAGGTCATCAGCCAGGCCACGTCCGGTGTCCCGGGCGCCGCCGAGGCGGGCGACGCCATGGGCGCCTCGGTGGCCGTCGGCGACTACAACCTGGACGGCTACGCGGACGTCCTGACGGGCGCCCCGAACGAGGACATCACCCGTACCTCGAACCGCTCCAACGCCGGTACGTCGCTGCTCCTCAAGGGCTCGTCCACCGGTCTGACCGGCACCGGCTCGATCGCCGTCACGCAGGACACGGCGGGCATCCCCGGCTCCACCGAGTCGAACGACAACCTCGGCTCGTCGGTGGCCCTCGCCGACCTGTCCGGCTACGGCCGCACCGACCTGGTGATCGGCACGGCGGGCGAGGACGCGGGCAACGGCACCCTGATGTACGTGCCGAGCAACTCCAGCGGTCTGGGTCTGACCTCGGCCAAGACGTTCAACAACACCACGGTCGGCAGCCCGGCCGGTGCCCGTCTCGGGACCAACCTGGCCCCGTAGCAGGCGAGTTCAGCAGGCAAGGAGAGGGCCGTGGGGGCCGACCGCCCCCGCGGCCCTCTCGCGTACGGTCCGCGCCCGCCGACCCCGTGTCCGATTTGTGCGATCGCTTGCGCGGGACGGTGCGCATGGGTTACTCCGGACTCCCCGCGGGCCCCGGCCCCGGCCGTCGGAGGGGGCGGCCGGGTCCGGCCCGCGGCCTCACGCGTCGCGGGCGTCGGGTTCGAACGACACGGTGACCAGACGGCCGCCGGGCAGGCCGTGCGCGGTGAGCGCGAGACGGACGACCGGGCAGTCCTCGATCTGGTTCGTCCGGGGCGGGTCGCAGGTGTTCAGGGACGACAGGCTGTCGCCGGGGCAGACCGCGGCCGCCGGCAGCTCCACGGCGAGGTGCAGGTCGTCGCCGCGCGTGAAGCGGTACGTGCCGTCGCGGCCGGGGCGGACCGGTTTCGACGCGGGGCCGGTGACCACCCGCACGGCGAGGTCGCGGGCGCTCGCGGTGCGGCCCCGCCCGTGCGGCCCGTAGATGTCGACGGCGGCCCGCAGCGCGCTCAGCCGCAACGGCTCGGGGCCGGGGGCGAGATGGGCGGAGACGGTGTAGCGCTCCGGTTCGTGGGCGCGCGGGTCAGGCCCGTAGTAGCCGTACGCGCCGATGGTGAGACGGGCCGATCCGGCCGGGGCGGCCGTCGACCGGCCCGGGGCCCCTGTGCCGCAGCCGGGGCCGCCGCCCGGCAGCGCCGCGGCCAACTCCCGCGCCCAGTACGGCTGCCGGATGCCGAGCGGCTCCGCGGGCCGCAGCACCGCGAGGGCCACCAGGGCGGCGACGGCCACGACCACGGCGAGGGCGCGCCCGGACGGACGCCCCACCTCGTGCATCACACGCGGCCTCTGGCCCGCCGCGACACGACCGCGCGCAGCACCCTGCGTCCCTCGGTCGACAGGTCGAGCGCCTGCCGGAGCCCGCCCGCGCCCCCGCCGGTGAGCAGCTCCAGGATCCGGGTCTGGCGGCGCAGTTCGGCGGCGACGAGCGGCGACATGCCGTCCGTGCGGCCCTCGCGGCGCGCGCTCACGCTCGCCGCGGAGCCCGCCCGCTCGGGAACGGTGTCCAGCATCCGGTGCACCTGGAGCGCCGCCACCGAGCAGGCGTCGGCCCAGCTCCGCCAGCCCTCGGCGCCCGCCGTGTCGGGCGTGGCGCCCAGCATCCGCCGCACCAGCTCCGCCGCCTCGCCGTCCGCGCCGGCCCCGTCGAGCGCGCCGCGCGCCACGGCGAGCCGCTCGCGCCAGCCCGCGCCGTCCTCGGCGAGGCTCGCCCACAGCGGGCGCAGCACCTCGTCGTCGGCGGCCGCGTCGCCGCCGAGCAGCGGCAGGCACCGGTCGAGGCAGGCGAGCCCGCTCGCGGCGAGGCTGCGTTCATCGGCCTGCGCGATCAGTTCCACCAGGCTCATGGACGTACGCCTCCCCGACGCGGACCCGGCAATTCCCCTTCACGACTACGGGACTTACAGCGCCGTGCCGGCCCGGAACGTCACAGGGAGGCCACCCCGAGCCGGTCCAGGAAGCGGAAGAACAGCTCCTCCGCCGACGGGTCGGCGTCCGCGCGCAGCACGTCGTGCAGCGGCTGTTGCGGCACGGTCCGGCCGCACTCGGCGGCCCAGGCGACGGCCCGCTCCGCGGCGTCGCGCGGCGGCAGGAAGTAGTCCTCGAGGGACCGCTCGTCCCCGCCGATGTACCGGGCCATCGCGGTGCGCCCCAGACACGTCGTCCACGCCCCGCTCTCCGGCGCCGCCGCCTCGACGACGGCGCAGTCGGAGTCCATGACGTATGCGAACAGAGCGGGTGAACCCGTCTCCGCCGCGAGGGAGTTCATGCTGCCGACGTCCCGGGTCTGCTCCCCCGATCCGCCGGGGCACTCCCACACCTGCCAGCCCTCGGCCCGCTCCTCCAGCAGCGTCAGCTCGTCCCGCACCCCGCCCAGGGCCTCGAGCTCCTTCAGCGGACGCCCACTTCTGGCCACCACGTAATAGCCCCAGTAGCCCATACCCGTGCCCCCGTCCCGGTGTTCTTCGCGGCTCTGGCCGAATAGACCACAGGGTCCGGGGACTTCGCCACCGGAAACGCGAACTAGGGCCGGTACGCCCCCGCCATGACCTTCTGGTTCTGCAGCGCGGTGAGGGACCGGACGAAGAGGATCGCGAACGCGGCGCTGACGATGTCGACGGCGTCCGAGACCACGAGGGCGCCGGTGGCGTCCTTGATGCCGGTGAGGGTCTCCGCCTCCTCGTACCACGTCCCCAGGAGCCAGGAGGTCGCCGTGGCCGCCAGCCACACGAACCACCAGCAGTCGACCCGCCAGCGTCCCCACCGGCCCGCCGGTTCGCTCGCGGCCCAGATGTCCAGCGCGATCCGCCGCGGGAACCACAGATTGGCGATCGGCACCACGAAGCCGAACAGCACCCAGGGCCGCGCCTTGCTGTGCCCGTCGGGCGCGAAGACCTCGCCGTTGTGCCGCACGCGGAACAACCACGCGATGAACACGACGCCGGTGGCGAGGAAGACGTACTGCTGCAGCTTCCCGGCCAGCGCGTACGACTCGTCGAGCCGGGTCAGGTCGGCCGTGCCGCCGTCCTGTCCGGCCAGCAGGTCGGACAGGAGCCGGAACTCCTGGACCCCCACCACGATGGCGAACAGGTCGGTCACGACGACCACGGCGAGCAGCACCGTCACGGCCAGCGCGAACGCGTTCGGCGACAGTGGCAGCGCCCCGGTCATCCGGAACGGCGGCGTGGGCGGCGCGGGCGGCCCCGGCGCGTCGGGCACCACGTCAGGCCCCGGCGCGGGCGTCAGCGATCCGAACGCCTCGTCGGCGCAGCGCGCACACAGCCCGTCCTCGACCAGCGCGTTGTTCCGCCCGCATTTTCTGCACAGCACGGCTGCGCCCCTCCCCAGGGAACACCGCGGATGTTCCGGCCCCCCGGCCGCGCGGCCTGCGGAACATACGGCTCCGCGGGTCGCGCTGTCCACCCCGTATACGCAGGTCAGCCGCTCAGCTTGGCCGCCAGCTCGACGAACTGCGACCAGCTCAGCTCCGGCTTCTGTGCGTCCCACAGCTTCTGGGCGGTCGCCCGCAGCGGCATCCGGATGCCCTGCGCGACCTGGTCCTGGGTCTGCGCGGACGCGATGTCGCACCAGACGGCGAAGGAGCCGCCGAGGATCTGGTCGTCGTACTTCTCCGGGACCGGCGCGGTCCCGCGCAGCACGAGCGGGGTCCAGCTCTCGTAGATCCGCTGCCCGGTCGGGTACACGAAGGTGTTGGGCTGGCCGAGCACGTAGTACAGGTACTCGTCGTTGAAGTTGGTCATCCTGCGGCCGGCGCTCAGATACGTGGCGGGCTCGCGCGCCCCGATCTCCTTGCCGGTCCAGTACGCGACCTCCAGGTCCTTGTGCGCCTCCACGACGCCACCGGTGAAGAACCCGTCGTTCCAGGCCTTCAGGTGCCGGTCGAAGGGCTGCATGGTCCGCACCCGGTCGTTGAGCCAGCCGGTGGCGAGGTCCTTGACCCGGGCGTTCGTCCCGTACCGCTGCCGCGCCGCCGCGGCCAGCTGCGGGTAGGACGCCTCGGGGTCCGTCCTCACCAGCGCCTGGTACTCGTCGGCGCCCAGGTGCCAGTACACGCCCTTGAAGAGCTCCGCGTACTCCTTCAGCAGGTCGTCCACGATCTGCGCGGCAGCGGGCTTGGAGATGTCGACGGCGCCGCGCGTGGGCACCCCGCCCACGTCGCGCAGCTGGAGGTCGGGGTGGGCGCGGATGACGGCGCCGAGGTGTCCCGGCGAGTCGATCTCCGGCACCACGCTCACGTGGCGCTCCGCGGCGAGCGCCAGGATCTCCCGGACCTGCGCCTTCGTCAGGTGCTCGGCCGACACGATCTCCGGATGCGAGTCGGACTCGATGCGGAACGACTGGTCGTCGGAGAAGTGCAGTCCCAGCTGGTTGTACTTGAGGTCCCCGATCTCCCGGATCCGGTCCTTGATCCAGCCGACGGTGAAGTGCTTGCGCGCGACGTCCAGGTTGAAGCCGCGCTGCGGCTTGGCCGGTGCGTCGTCGACGACGCCCTCGGGCGCGGTGCCGCCGCCGTGCACCTCCTGTTTGAGGGTGCGCGTCCCGTAGAACACGCCGGTGTCGCTCGGCCCGACGATCCGCACCCGGCCGTCGGACACGGTCATCCGGTACGACTCGGCGTTCGCGCCGCGCGCCCCGCCGAGCGCCAGCTCGACGTCGCCGGGCCCGGCCTTCTCGTCGTCCCCGTACGTCAGTCCCAGTTCGCCGGCGACGAGCCGCCCCTCGTCGGCCAGTCTCCCGTCCCGCACGACGACCTTCCCGCCGTCCGGCTTCCACCCCGGTCCGCGCGCCGGGGCGAAGTCGCGCACCGCGGGGATCGTGCGCGGGGGCGAGGAGAGGGGGTACGAGCGGGTGGGCGAGGGCGTGGGCGAGGCGGAGGCGCTGGTCCGCCCGGCCACCGGCGTCCCACCACCGCCGTCGTCCGCAGGATCGGGCCACACCACGGCGGTCACGACGACGGCCCCGACGGCCACGACGGCGGCCCCGCCCAACAGGGCCTTCCGCTCACGCTCCACGAACCCTCACTCCCTCAGAGGCGGGGCTGTGTCATCAGCGACTCCGAACCCGCACCCGCCAACGATCATCACCCCTACGGGGGCGGGGCGCCCCCGCAGCCCCCGCAACGTCCACCTCGACTCCCCAAACTCTCCCGTCCGAGTGAAATTCGCGCATCCGTCGGACACCCGCAATCAGCCATCGCTAGCGTTGCGACACACACACGATCCACACATCCAGCCCACGTTCCCGCCGGAGGCACCCGCTGGCCGCGCACCGCCCCCCTCACGTACCCGGCCGCCTGCCCATACCGGCCCAGGCCACACCACACGGGGGACTCACCCACTTCAACGCGCTGCCGCAGGACGCCGCCGAGCAGGCCCTGCTCAGCTGCTGCGGCAGCCGCGCCTGGGCCCACCGGCTCGCCGCGCACCGCCCGTACCCGGACCTGGACGCGCTGCTCGCCGCGGCCGACGAGGCGGCGTACGACCTCTCGCCCGCCGACATCAGCGAGGCCCTGGCCTGCGAGGACCTGCCGGTCCCGCCGGACGCCGCCGCCTATGCGGCCGCGTTCACGGCGCTCGCCGCGGCGCACTCCGCGTACGAGGACCGCTTCGGACACGCCTTCGTGATCTGCCTGGACGACATCGCCCCCGGCGAGGCCCTCGACCACCTGCTCGCCGGGCTGCGCGACCGCCTCGGCAACGACCGGGAGGAGGAGCGGGTGCTCGCCGCGGAGGAGCTGCGGCGGCTCGCCCGGGGCCGCATCACGCGACATGTCCGTCATCTCCCGCCCGCCCGGAGCGAGAACACCGGCGAGACCCGGCGAGAAAGCATCGGCAATAGCCCGTACGTGCCTGTTTGATTGCCTGTTTGATCACACCAGAGGCCCCCGGGCGAGCGAGCCGACAACTCGTCGATACGATGACGAGCGGCCGGTGGACCGTACCCGGCCGGGCCCGACCGACAGTGAAGCCGGCGCGGCCCTCAGTCCCCGCTCCCGGAGGGTTCTTCCGTGCCGGCTGGAACGCTGTACCGCGGCCGGGAAGGCATGTGGTCGTGGGTGGCTCATCGAGTCACCGGTGTCCTCATTTTCTTCTTCCTGTTCGTACACGTCCTGGACACCGCTCTCGTCCGCGTCTCCCCCGAGGCGTACGACGATGTTGTCTCCACCTACAAGACGCCGATCGTCGCGCTGCTGGAGTACGGCCTCGTCGCCGCCATCCTGTTCCACGCGCTCAACGGCCTGCGTGTGATCGCCGTCGACTTCTGGTCGAAGGGCCCGCGCTACCAGAAGCAGATGCTCTGGACCGTCGTGGGCATCTGGGTCGTCCTGATGGTCGGGGCCCTGTACCCCGTCCTCGGCCACGCCGTCCGTGAACTCTTCGGGAGCTGAGGCCAGACATGTCTGACACCACCCTCACCAAGTCGGACGGCACGTCCGGCGTCGGCCCCGTCGAGGGCGCCCCCGTCTACGACGTCGACAACCCGGCTCCGTACATCGAGGCCCCCCGCAAGCGCACCTCGAAGACCCCGCGCTCGACGCGCGGCAACTTCGAGATGGCCGCCTGGCTGTTCATGCGCCTGTCGGGTGTCGTCCTCGTCGTTCTGGTCATCGGCCACCTGCTCATCCAGCTCGTCCTCGACGGCGGCGTCTCCAAGGTCGGCTTCGCGTTCGTCGCGGGCCGCTGGGCGTCCCCGTTCTGGCAGGGCTGGGACCTGCTCATGCTGTGGCTCGCGATGCTGCACGGCGCCAACGGCCTGCGTACCGTGATCAACGACTACGCCGAGCGCCCCCAGACCCGTATGTGGCTGAAGGGCCTGCTGTACGCCGCGACGGTCTTCACCGTCCTGCTGGGCACGCTGGTGATCTTCACCTTCGACCCGAACATCCGTTAAAGCCGAGGCGAGCGAACCCGTGAAGATTCACAAGTACGACACCGTCATCGTCGGCGCCGGTGGCGCGGGCATGCGCGCGGCCATCGAGTCGACCAAGCGCAGCCGCACCGCCGTGCTGACCAAGCTCTACCCCACCCGCTCCCACACGGGCGCCGCGCAGGGCGGCATGGCCGCCGCGCTGGCCAACGTGGAGGAGGACAACTGGGAGTGGCACACCTTCGACACGATCAAGGGCGGCGACTACCTGGTCGACCAGGACGCCGCCGAGATCCTGGCGAAGGAGGCCATCGACTCGGTCCTCGACCTGGAGAAGATGGGCCTGCCGTTCAACCGCACCCCGGACGGCACCATCGACCAGCGCCGCTTCGGCGGTCACTCCCGTAACCACGGCGAGGCGCCGGTCCGCCGGTCCTGCTACGCCGCGGACCGCACGGGCCACATGATCCTCCAGACGCTGTACCAGAACTGCGTGAAGGAGGGCGTGGAGTTCTTCAACGAGTTCTACGTCCTGGACCAGCTCCTCGTCGAGGAGGACGGCGTCAAGAAGTCCGCCGGTGTGGTCGCCTACGAGCTGGCCACCGGCGAGATCCACGTCTTCCAGGCGAAGTCGGTCATCTACGCCTCCGGCGGCACCGGCAAGTTCTTCAAGGTGACGTCGAACGCGCACACGCTGACCGGTGACGGCCAGGCCGCCTGCTACCGCCGGGGTCTGCCGCTGGAGGACATGGAGTTCTTCCAGTTCCACCCGACCGGCATCTGGCGCATGGGCATCCTGCTGACGGAGGGCGCCCGCGGTGAGGGCGGCATCCTCCGCAACAAGGACGGCGAGCGCTTCATGGAGAAGTACGCGCCGGTCATGAAGGACCTCGCGTCCCGTGACGTCGTGTCCCGCTCCATCTACACGGAGATCCGTGAGGGCCGCGGCTGCGGTCCCGAGGGCGACCACGTCTACCTCGACCTCACGCACCTGCCGCCGGAGCAGCTGGACGCCAAGCTCCCGGACATCACCGAGTTCGCGCGCACCTACCTCGGCATCGAGCCCTACACGGACCCGATCCCGATCCAGCCGACCGCGCACTACGCCATGGGCGGCATCCCGACGAACGTCGAGGGTGAGGTCCTCGCGGACAACACCACCGTCGTCCCCGGCCTGTACGCCGCCGGTGAGGTCGCCTGCGTCTCGGTGCACGGCGCCAACCGCCTCGGCACCAACTCGCTGCTGGACATCAACGTCTTCGGACGTCGTGCCGGCATCGCCGCCGCCGAGTACTCCCACACGGCCGCCTTCGTCGAGCTCCCGGAGAACCCGGCGTCGCTGGTCGAGGAGACCGTCGAGCGCCTGCGCAACTCCACCGGCACCGAGCGCGTGGCCGTCCTGCGCAACGAGCTGCAGGAGTGCATGGACGCCAACGTGATGGTGTTCCGCACGGAGCAGACGATCAAGACGGCCGTCGAGAAGATCGCCGAGCTGCGCGAGCGCTACAAGAACGTGGCGATCCAGGACAAGGGCAAGCGGTTCAACACCGACCTCCTGGAGGCCATCGAGCTGGGCAACCTGCTCGACCTGGCCGAGGTCATGGCGACGTCCGCGCTGGCCCGCAAGGAGTCCCGCGGCGGTCACTACCGCGAGGACTTCCCGAACCGCGACGACGTCAACTTCATGCGCCACACCATGGCGTACCGCGAGGTCGGCGACGACGGCAACGAGTCCATCCGTCTCGACTACAAGCCGGTCGTCCAGACCCGCTACCAGCCGATGGAGCGTAAGTACTGATGGCTACTCCGACCATGGACAAGCTGGAGGCCCTGGAGAACGACTCCACGTCCTCGCACCTCATCACGGTCACCTTCCGGATCCGCCGGTTCAACCCGGAGATCTCGGCGGACGCCGTGTGGGAGGACTTCCAGCTGGAGATCGACCCGAAGGAGCGCGTGCTCGACGGTCTCCACAAGATCAAGTGGGAGCTCGACGGCTCGCTGACGTTCCGTCGCTCCTGCGCGCACGGCATCTGCGGGTCCGACGCGATGCGCATCAACGGCAAGAACCGCCTTGCCTGCAAGACGCTCATCAAGCGACATCAACCCGAGAAGCCGATCACGGTCGAGGCCATCAAGGGCCTCACCGTGCTGAAGGACCTCGTGGTCGACATGGACCCGTTCTTCCAGGCGTACCGCGACGTCATGCCGTTCCTCGTCACCAAGGGCAACGAGCCGACGCGTGAGCGTCTGCAGTCCGCCGAGGACCGTGAGCGCTTCGACGACACCACCAAGCGCATCCTGTGCGCCGCGTGCACGTCGTCCTGCCTCGGTGTTCTGGAACGACGGCCAGTACTTCGGTCCTGCCGCGATCGTGAACGCCCACCGCTTCATCTTCGACTCGCGCGACGAGGCCGGGGAGCAGCGCCTGGAGATCCTCAACGACCAGTGACGGTGTGTGGCGCTGCCGCACCACCTTCAACTGCACGGACGCCTGCCCGCGTGCGCATCGAGGTCACCAAGGCGATCCAGGAAGCGAGCGCGCGCTGATCACGCGCCGCTACTGACCTTCCGTGTCACACCTGCTGGTCCGTGGACCCCTGCTCCCTTCCGGAGCGGGGTCCACGCCGTTCTCAGCGGCGTATCTGGCTGAGGATCGTGGGGTCCGTGATCCTCGTGTCGTCGGCCAGCATCATCGCCTTGCTGAGCACCACCGCCAGGGTCCGGTCGCCCTCGAAGGGGAGGTAGCCGGCCTGCGGGCGGCGCCCGCGCCGGACTTGGGGACGATGCACAGGTACTGGTCGGTCGGCGTCATCAGGATGTTCCCCGAACCCAGGTGGATCTTGTACGTGTGCAGCTCTCCCTTGACGTGCAGGAAGCGGCCCTCGATCGTGCACCACCGGTCGGCGACGGCGAGGCGCGGCACCAGCCGTTCGAGCAGCACGCGGCGGGTCTCCGCGCTCTGGTTCAGCTCACCGAAGCCGTACGACGCCCAGTACTCGCGGGACCGGCCGCCGGGGCCGCCGTCCTGCCACGTCGGGTCGTTGCCCACACTGGCCACGCCCACGAACAGGTCCACGTCGCGCAGGACTCTCGGACAGGACGAGCGGCGGGACGTCGGTGAGCGGCAGCGGCTCGACGGGGTCCGCGCCGTCGCTGCAGCCACATGCGGTACTCGCCGCCGTAGCAGTGCGCCGAGTTCTCCGGGGCGCCGATCGGGTAGAAGCGGACCTGGTCGGTGCGCAGCCGCAGATAGCTGCCGGACTCGGTGGTGTCCGTGCCGTACCCTCCCCGTCCCCCTCGATCCAGTACTCGGCGCGCAGCCCCCACTGCGGCAGCTCGCGGGTGGCGGGCGGCGCCTCGTCGTCGACGCACAGCCGCAGCTTGCTGCGCCAGCCGCGGACCGCGGCGAGGGAGTGGAACTGGTGCTGGCGGACGATGTGCGCCGCGAACCGGTTCGAGTACGTGCCCGTCGTGCGCTCGGCGTCGGTGAGCAGGTACACCTCGCGGTGGGCCTGCTTGAACGGCTGGGTGATCGCGTGCCGCTCCAGCCAGTCGCGCCAGGCGACGATCTCGGCGGGAGCTCGCGGTCGACGGGGTGCCAGAGGGTGACCTCGGTGCCGTCCGCCACCGGGTCGTCCGTGAGGGTCCGCAGGGCGCCGTCCGCGTATCCGGCGGGCGTGCCGTCGACCGTCCACAGCAGGCGGCGGGCGAGGGTGCCGACCAGCGGGTGGTCCAGGTAGCGCTCGCGCCAGGTGGCGTACGGCCAGCTGCGCCGGGCGAGGAACTGCCGGTCGAGGCGCTCGGCCTGGGCGCTGAGCATCTTGTCGATGTCCTTGGCGGCGGCCTTCAGTTCCTTGAGCTCGTCGGGGTGGTCGCGCTTGACGGCGGCCGGGACGGACTTGACCGCCTGTGCCGCTCGCGCCGCGCCACGCGAGCGTGGGCCTCGGCGCCGCGGACCTCCAGCAGGGCGGCGCTGTCGCCGAGTTCGACCTCGAGGCGTCCGACCTCGGTCAGCCGTAGGCGGGCACGGCCAGCTCCTCGATCTCCTCACGGGTGAGGCCGAGGCCGCGGCGCGGGCTTCGAGGGCGGTGTCGAGGAGCTTGAGCGCGCCCTTGTACGTGACGCGGGTGCCGAGCCGGGCCAGCTCGGCGAGGGCGGCTTCGCCGTCGATGCGCGCCAGCGCGTTGACCCCGCGTTGGCCACGCTTGGGGTTGACCGGCCGAGCCCTCGAGACCTTCTTGAGCGCGGTCTCGACGAGGGCGCCGAGGGCACGGGCGAGTGTCCGCGTGGGCGGGCAGCAGCGCGAGGATCCAGGTGAGGCCGCGCAGGGCGTCCGTGTTGTACGCGTCGAACGTCGCGTTCGGGTCGGCGCCCCAGCCGCGGTGCAGCAGCGGGCGGGTGCGGGGCCGGCCCACGAGCCGCAGCCAGTGCGTCAGCCGCTCCCGGACCGCTTCGGTGTCGAGCGGCTCGATCAGCGCTGCGCGCGGCCGCGTCCCACTTGGCGGAGGGCGGGCGGCCGAGGCGGTCCTGGCGTGGGCGAGCAGCTCACGCCACTCCGTGCCGCGTTCGGCGACGTCGGCGAGGGCGGCGTCGGCCCAGGCCTCGCCGGGGTTCAGCACGGGGTCGGTCAGTCGTCTCACGAGTGCTCCGAGTCCCTCGGGGACCCGCCACCGGGTCAGGCAGGTGCGCGCGGACGACCGCGACGAACTCCCCGGGGCGGGCAGCTCGTGCCCGTCGGCCAGTTCGAGCTCGGCGAGCCGGAGCAGCTGGCGGTCGTCGTAGTGGACGTCCTGCTCGGCGGCGAGCCGGATCAGGGCGGGGCGCAGGTCCTGCGGACCGCCCGGCTCCCCGGTGCGCACCTCGCCGATGGCGCCCAGCAGCGCCACGATCGAGCGGCGCCCGGCCGCGCCCCCGTCCAGTTCGACGTACCGCCCGGCGAGCGCGTGCACCAGCCGCGCCCGGTACTCGTCCGCGCCGCGCAGCGCGTCCACGACCTTGCGGCCCAGGTGACCCCAGTGGTCGTCGGCCATCGCGCCCAGCGCGAGGAGTTCGGGCACGAGGGCCCTCGGTCTCGCCCGCCCCGATCAGGTCGAGGATCACGTCGACCAGGAGCGCGTACTCCGCGGGTGACTCGATCATCAGCCACCCACCAGCGCGACGAGCTTCAGAAAGGTCACCTCGACGCCGAGCGGCAGCTCGATCTCCTCGTCCGGCTCCGTCACCTGGCGGTCGCCGACCAGCACCAGGAACCCGTTCCCCTCGAACGCCGCCAGGGCGCGGGCCGCCTGTGCCTCGGGGTCGATCCGGCGCGGCGTGCGCAGCGCGTACCCGTTCAGCACGCGCTCCGCGTCCTCGGGCTGGACGAGGCCCTGGAACACCTGGGGAGCGGACCGCGCGTTGAACTCCGCGACCTCCTGGAAGACCCTGCGCCGGATCAGCTCCCGCACCGTGAGCCGCTCCTCGGCTATCTCCAGGCCGAAGGCGGGCCCTGCCCCCTGATGTCGTCTCGTCGACGAACGTCACCATTCCCATGCCGAGGACAGTAGGGCCGGGCACTGACAATCAGCCGGCGGCGCCCGCCGTGACGCGCCCCGCTCGAAGAACGTCTCCAGGGACACGGTGGCCTGCGTCCCGCTGACCCCTCGATCGCGTACAAGCGCCGCAGCACGTCCTGGAGTTGCCCGGTGGTGGCGGTGCGGACCTTGACCAGGACCGAGGCGCTGCCCGCGATGACATGGGCCTCCACGAGTTCGGGGATCGCCGCGAACGCGTCCGCCGACTCGCCCATCCACGCCGACGACTCGACCATCACGAAGGCGAGGACGCCCTGGCCGAGCTGCGGCCGGGTCCACGTCGACGGTCGTGCACCGGATCACGCCCCGCTCGCGCAGCTTCCGCACGCGCTCGTGCGCGGCGCCCGCCGAGAGGCCCGCCTCCTGCCGAGGGCGGCGTAGGAGGTGGTCGCGTCCTGCTGGAGCGCCGCGATGAGCCTGCGGTCGATGTCGTCCACGATCTGCATGGCGCAACCGTATCCCGTTCTGCCATAGTCGTCATCGACGGGATGAGATTCAGCACCGCACCCGTAGAGGATGATCGTGTCCATAGATACCGTCCCCGTGATCGTACGAGATCTGGACGAGCGCTTCCGCACCGGACGCTGCATGAACGGCGACGACCGGATGCAGGTCCTGCACACCGGCGGCCGCTGGGTCGAGGGGCCCGTCTACCTGCCCGCCTGGCGGCAGTTGATCTGGAGCGACATCCCGAACGACCGGCTGCTGCGCTGGGACGAGACCAGCGGCGCGGTGAGCGTCTTCCGCTCGCCGGGCGCACCAACGGCAACACCCTGGACCGCGAGGGCCGGCTGATCAGCCGCGAGCAGGGCGGCCGGCGCGTGACCAGGACCGAGCACGACGGACGGATCACCGTGCTCGCCGACCGCTGGGAGGGCAAGCGCACTGAACAGCCCGAACGACGCGGTGGTGCGCTCGGACGGCTCGGTGTGGTTCTCCGACCCGGACTTCGGGATCACCAGCGACTACGAGGGGTTCCGCGCGGAGTCCGAGATCGGCGCGAACAACGTCTCACCGGATCGACCCCGACAGCGGCGAGGTGCGGCTCGTCGCCGACGGCTTCGGGGCGCCGAACGGGCTGGTGTTCTCGCCCGACGAGAGCAGGCTGTACGTCTCCGACACCCGGTCGGGCGTGATCCGCGAATTCGACGTGCGCGAGGACGGCACGCTCTCCGACGGCAAGGTCTTCGCCGAGATGCGGGACGGTACGGGCGGTTCGACAACATCCGCTTCGACGACGGCGGACGCCTGTGGGCCGCCGCCATGGACGGCGGCGTGCACTGCTACGACCCGGACGGCACCCTGCTCGGCCGGCTGCTGACGCCGGAGCCGGTCGCCAACGTCGCGTTCGGCGGGGCCAAGAACAACATCATGTTCCTGGCCGCGTCGACCTCCGTGTACTGCCTGATGACCGCGGTGACCGGGGCGCCACGGATTCGCCGATGAACAGATGAGCGGGAATGTGCCCGATTCATGGCTAATCTGACGTTATGTCACCTCAGCTGGCTCCGGGCATCCTCGGCTTCGACAACGTCCTGCTCCCCGTCGGGGACCTGCCCGAGGCCGTCGCCTTCTACGAGCGCGCCGGGTTCCCCGTGAGTTCCGCCTCGACGAGGCCGGGATCGCGCTGCTCGGCGTGGGCAAGGAGACGCCGGGGCTGCTGCTGCGCGCCGAGGACGACTACGGGCACCGCCCGCCGCCGTGGCCCGCGGCCCGGCTGTGGCTGGAGGTGCCGGACGCCCGCGCCGCCGCCGACGCCCTGACGGCGGCGGGCGTCGAGCCCCTCGACCCGCCCTTCTCCACCTCCACCGGGTACATGTCGTCGAGTTCGCCGACCCGTGGGGCAACGTCATCGGGTTCACCGACTACCTCAAGCGCCCGGAGCTGGCGCGGAGTTGAGGGTTCCGCTTCCCCTCCGAACCACCCCGGAACCACCCTCCGAACCACCCCTCTGAGACGCCCGTCACGTACGACAACTCTCGCTTGAACGTGTTCAAAAACAGGTCTACATTCATGCCTGTCAGCGTTTTTGAACGCGTTCAGGGAGGGTGGGGCATGGACCTCACAGTTGTCGCTTACGTCGTCTACCTCGTCGTCAGCATCGGTCTGACCATCTGGGTGGCGCGCACCCTCAGCCGTAACGGCAGGATCTTCCTGGCCGACGTCCTGCACGGGAACGAGAAGCTCGCCGACGCCGTGAACCACCTCCTGGTGGTGGGCTTCTACCTGGTGAACCTCGGGTTCGTGGCGCTCTACCTGAGCGGCGACGAGGACATCGCCACCACCCGCGAGGTCTTCGAGGCCCTCTCGACCAAGCTCGGCGTCGTCCTCCTCGTGCTCGGCGTGATGCACCTGG
This sequence comes from Streptomyces sp. KL116D, assembly GCF_030766975.1. Taxonomy (NCBI): domain Bacteria; kingdom Bacillati; phylum Actinomycetota; class Actinomycetes; order Kitasatosporales; family Streptomycetaceae; genus Streptomyces; species Streptomyces sp. KL116D. The sequence goes on from NZ_JASERH010000042.1 coordinate 39,240, forward strand.
GCAACGTCTACGTCCTCAACAAGATCCGGCGGCGCGGCGTCATGGAGCGCGAGCAGCAGCCGCCGGTCCCGCCGCAGGGGTGGGCCGCTCCGGTGGCCGGGGCGTGACAGCGGTGGGAGCCCCGCGCGCGGCCGAGGACCGGGACGCCCGGGGGACGTCCCGGTCCGCCGGCTGACGGTGCTGTACGACGCCGAGTGCCCGCTCTGCACGTACCTGCGGAACTGGCTGGTGAAGCAGCGCCAGTTGGTGCCGCTGGACCTGGTGCCCGCGGGACACTCCGGGCCCGGGCGCTGTTCCCCGGCCTCGACCACGCCGCCACCCTCAGCGACATCACCGTCATCGGGGACGGCGGGCAGATCTACCGCGGCGCCGCCGCCTGGATCGTCTGCATGTGGGCCCTGCGCGACCACCGAGGCCACGGCCCACCGGATGGTCACACGCCCGCCGGGATGAAGATCGCCAAGCAGGTGGTGCTGGGCGCCGCCAGGTACCGGGAGCACACCCGGGACCGGCAGGCCGGGGCGGCGCCTACCGCAGGGCGGACGGCTGGACGTACGACCCGAAGGACTGGCTGGTTCTACGAGGCGTACGGCTACGGGGACGAGCCGCCCGCCTGTGACAGCTCCTGCCGCCCGGGCGATTAGGCTCGGGGACCGTGGCGGCAGAGAAAGCCGAGAGCAAGGGCGCGAAGAGCGAGCAGACGCGCGCGCTGATCCTGGAGACCGCGATGCGGCTCTTCCGGGAGCGGGGCTACGACAAGACCACGATGCGGGCCATCGCCCAGGAGGCCGGGGTCTCGGTCGGCAACGCGTACTACTACTTCGCGGGCAAGGAACACCTCATCCAGGGGTTCTACTGACCGGATCGCCGCGGAGCACCAGGCGGCGGTCCGGCCCGTGCTCGACACGGAGCACCGATCTGGAGAAGCGGCTCGCGGGCGTGCTGCGGGTGTGGCTGGAGATCGCCGAGCCGTACCACGAGTTCGCGGCCCAGTTCTTCAAGAACGCGGCGGACCCGGAGTCCCCGCTCAGCTTCTCACCGGAGTCGGAGCACGCGCGGGAGGCCGCGATCGACGTGCACCGGGAGGTGCTGCGCGGCTCCAGGCGAAGGTGCCGGCCGAACTCGCCGGGATACTGCCCGAGTTGATGTGGCTGTCCCAGATGGGCCTCGTCCTGTACTGGGTGCTCGACAGCTCGCAGGACCGTGAGCGCAGCCGGCGGCTCGCCGAGCGGGGGCCCGGCTGACCACCCGGGGCGTGGCCCTCGCCCGGTTCCGTGCTGCGGCCGCTCGTCCTGGAGGTGCACGAGCCGTTCACCGACTCTCCTGCCGGGATGACCTCGCTGGGCCCTGACGGCCGGCGCCGGGACCCTCTTACCCGGTCCTCAGCGAGGGCCGGTACGGTCACGGGATGCCCGGTACCACTCGCACTCCGCCCCGCTCAGCCGTCGTGCCGCCCTCGGTCTGGGCCTCGGCGCGAGCGCCGCTCTCGCCCTGCCCGCGCAGCGGGCCTCCGCCGCGAGCGCGGTCGGCGGGGAGCGGCTCGCCGCCTCCGGGGTGCAGGTGCGGCGCGGCGCGGGGGCGCCGAAGCTGCCGGCTCGCCGCGAAGGCGTGGCTGATCGCCGACGACGACAGCGGCGAGGTGCTCGCCTCGTACGACGCCCACCGTGCGCTGCCGCCCGCCTCCACGCTCAAGATGCTCTTCGCCGACACGGTCCTGCCGGAGTTCGCGCACGACCTGAGGCACAAGGTGACCGCCGAGGACCTGGCGGGCATCCCGGCGGGCTCCAGCCTCGTCGGCATCCAGGCCGGGACCACGTACACCGTCCACCAGTTGTGGCAGGGCGTCTTCCTGCGCTCGGGGAACGACGCGGTGCACGTGCTCGCCTCGATGTACGGCGGCGTCGACAAGACCGTCGCGGCGATGCTGGGCCCGCGCCGAGGACCTTCAGGCGGGCGACACGCACGTCGTCAGCCCGGACGGCTTCGACCACCCGCAGGTCTCGTCCGCGTACGACCTCACGCGCTGCTCGCCCGCGCCGGACTGCGCAGCAAGGACTTCCGCGGTACTGCGCCACGAAGGTCGCCGACTTCCTGCGGGCGGCGGCAAGACGTTCCAGATCCAGAACACCGACCGTCTGCTGACCGCAGGGCGTCACCCCGTACGAGGGCTGATCGGCGTCAAGAACGGCTACACTCGCACGCGGGCAACACCTTCACCGGCGCCGCGACCCGCGACGGCCGCACCCGCTCGTCACCGTGATGCACCCCAAGGCGGGCTACGAGGCGGTGTACGAGGAGACGGCCGCGCTGCTCGACTGGGGGTTCGCGGCCGGTGACACGGTGCGGGCCGTCGGCGAACTGGTCACGCCGCTGAGCGAACAGCCGAAGAAGGCGGCCGCCGCGTCCCGGCGGCGGGCGCCCCGGCCGCCGCCGTGAAGTCCGGCGGCGGCGAGGGCTGGGCGCTCGGCGGATCCGCCGCGGTCGCGGCCCTCGCGGGCGCGGACTGCTGGCCCTGCGCCGCCGGGCGCGACCGACCGGCAGGCGACGCGCGTAGGTTCCGCCGCCGGTCCTACGGCGTCGCGTCCACTTCGTCCGGCAGTTCCACGTCGTACACCAGCTGCTCGCCCACCGTGATGTGCCGGGCCAGTGGCGCCAGTTGACGGTCCGTCACCACCAGGACGTACGCCCCGGGCTCCGGCACGGACACGATGTACGACCCGTCGGCGAGCGAGCTGACCCGGTCCAGCTGGCGGCCGCCGCGCGAGATGAGGGTGACCGTGGCGCCGGCCAGCGGGTCCCCGTCCGGTGCGCGCAGGAACCCGTGCACCACGGTCGGCCCGCCCGGCCGCTCCACCGCGGGCGGCGCGGCCTGCGCGGGCACGGCGGCCTCCCGCGGCTCCACCGCCAGATGCGGCAGCCGGCGCTCCAGCCAGGTGGGCAGCCACCAGTTGGCGCGGCCGAGCAGAGTGCATCGCGGCCGGCACCAGCGCCGTCCGCAGGATGAACGCGTCCAGCGCGACCGCCGCCGCGAGCCCGATCCCCGCCATCGCGCCCTCCATGTCGCCGCTCAGCACGAACGCGGAGAACACGCACACCATGATCAGTGCCGCGCAGTTGATGACCCGGCTGGTCTCGGCGAGACCGACCCGCACCGCCCGCGCGTTGTCCTTCGTGTGCACCCACTCTCGTGCATCCGGCTCACCAGGAACACCTGGTAGTCCATGGAGAGGCCGAACAGCAGCGACAGCATGATCACCGGCAGGAACGCGGTGATCGCCCTTCCTTGCCGAGGCCGAGGGCCTCCGCTCCCCAGCCCCACTGGAAGACCGCGACGAGGACGCCGACGGAGGCCGCCGCCGCGATCAGGTTCATCAGCGCCGCCGTCAGCGGCACCACCAGCGAGCGGAACGCGATCAGCAGGAGCAGGAAACCGAGCGCGATGATCGTGCCGACGAAGTACGGCAGCCGGTCCCCGGTCACCGCCGCGAAGTCCTTGAACACCGCGGTCACCCCGCCGACGTGCGCCTCGACCCCGGCCCGCGGGATCACGTCGTCGCGCAGCCGGTCGATGAGTTCGTCGGTCTCGACGGACTGCGGCGAGGTGGTGGGCACGACCTGGACGACGGAGACCCCAGTTCGCGGGCTGGCAGCGGCGCGACCTGCGCGACGCTCCTCGGTCGTACGGATGCGCGCCGCGAGGTCCGTGGCGTCGGCGCCGCCGGGGACGACGACCTGGAGCGGGCCGCTGAAACCGGGCCCGAAGCCCTCCGCGAGGAGGTCGTAGGCCGCCGCGTGGTCGTCGACTCCCTTGTGGTTGCCCTGGTCCGTGGCGCCGAGGCGCAGCGAGAGCACCGGGATCGCGAGGACCAGCATGACGACGACGGCCGCCGCGCCGACGGTCCGCGGCCGCTTCTGGACGAACGCCGACCAGCGCGCCGCGAGACCGCTCGCCTCCGGCGACTCGGGGCCGTCCGCGGCCAGCCTGCGGCGCTGGCGGCGGCTGAGGACGCGCGGCCCGAGCATCCCGAGGAGGGCGGGCAGCAGCGTGATCGCGGCGAGGACGGAGAGCACGACCGTCAGGGACGTGGCGACGACGACGCCGTCGAGGAAGCGCATGTTCATCACGAGCATCCCGGCGAGCGCGATGCAGACGGTGCCGCCCGCGAACAGCACGGCGCGCCCGGAGGTGTTGAGCGACTGGACCGCCGACTCCTCCGGGTCCAGGCCCCGCTGGATGCCGCGCCGGTGCCGGGTCACGATGAACAGCGCGTAGTCGATGCCGACGCCGAGCCCGATCAACGAGCCGAGCAGCGGGGCGACTTCGGGCACGTTCGTGACGTGGCTGAGCAGCGCCGTCGACATGAGCCCCGTACCGACGCCCATGATCGCGACGACGATGGGCAGCACCATCGCGAACAGCGAGCCGAACGCCAGGAACAGCACCACCGCGGCGGCCACGATGCCGACGGCCTCCGACAGACCCTGCGGCGGCTCCTGGACGCGGGTGATCGCCTGCCCGCCCAACTCGACCTGGAGGCCGCCGCGTTCGACCGCCTGCGCGCGGTCGACGACGTCCTGGACGAGCTCCTTGGGCACCTCGTTGGCCTGCTCGGTGAAGGTCACCTGAGCGAAGGCGATGGTGCCGTCCCGGCTGATCTGGCCCGGCGCCTTCCCGTACGGCCCGGTGACCTCGCCGACGCCCTTCAGCGCGGCGATGTCCTTCAGCGCGGGCTCGATCCTGGACCGTACGGCCGCGTCCCGCACGGAGCCCTCGCCGGTCTTCCATACGATGGTGTCGGTGTCGCCCGCGCTCTCCGGGAAGGCCTTCGCCATCAGGTCGTACGCGGTCTTGGAATCGGTGTCGGGCAGGGAGAACACGTTCGAGTAGTCGGTGCCCGCCACGGTGCCGCCGGGCCCCGAGGCCGAACAGCGCCCCCAGCCACAGCAGCAGGACCACGATGCGGTGCCGAAAGCACCACCGTGCCAATGCCGTCACGTCGCTCGCTCCTTGTCGATCGTCGGGTGGCCGTCCCCCGGGCGTGGGCCTCAGCATCCGACGGCGGGGCCGCGGAACGCCGCGCCCCGCCCATGACTCTCAAGGAACTCCAAAACGGACAGGGTCGGCCGGATCGGCGACGAGGCCGATACTTGGCTCATGACGGTCAACGGCACGGACCCTGAACAGGAAACCCCGAACAGGCGCCCGCGACGGTGCTGCTCGCTCGAGGACGAGCCGAGCATCGCCGACGTCTCGCGATCGCGCTGCGCTACCACCGCTTCGAGGTCGCGACGGCGGGCACCGTGCGCCAGGCCCTCGCCCTCACCGAGCGGACCAGGCCGGACGTGGCCCTGCTCGACATCATGCTGCCGGACGGCGACGGCCGGGCCCTCGGCCGGGAACTGCGGGCCCGGCAGCCCGACCTGGCGCTGGTGTTCCTCACCGCCCGCGACGCGCCCGCCGAGGTCGTCGGCGCACTCGGCTTCAGCGACGACTACATCACCAAACCGTTCAACATCGACGAGGTGATAGCCCGGATCCGCGCCGTGCTGCGCCGCACCCGCGCCACCGACGTCCCGGCCGCAGCGGCCCCCGCTGACCTACGGCGACCTGGAACTGGACGAGGCGACGTACACCGCCCACCGGGCCGGCCGCACCGTGCAGCTGACCCCGACCGAGTACGCGCTGCTCCGCTTCCTCGTGCGCAACGGCGGTCGGGTCGTCCCCAAAGAACAACTCCTGCGCCACGGGCGGCAGTTCGAGCACGCGGCCACCGCCGAGTCGACGGTCGTCGAGCACGTACATCAGCTATCTGCGGCGCAAACTCGACGCGCTCGGCCCGCCGTTGATCACGACCCGGCGCGGCGTCGGCTACGAGCCTCGCGGCGGCGACGTGAAACGGCGGCGGCACGGCTCCCGCACTCGCTGCGCGCCAAGCTCACCCTCACGAACGTGGCGCTGGTCGCGCTCGGCATCGCCGCCGCGACCGCGGTCAGCCTGATCTCCATGCGGCACTACCTGCTCGACAGCATCGACCAGGAACTGAAGTCGTCCCGCACCTCGATCCAGCACACCGGCATCACCCTCAAACAGGTCCAGGCGCTCAGCGAACTGGGCATCGCTCCTCGACAAGATGCAGCCGTCCGACGAGGGCGGGCAGGTGGGCGGGCTGCCCGGCGCCAAGTCGCTGTTCGTCGCCGTCGACGCCGACGGCGATCCCGTCGCCGTCGGCACCCTGCGGCCGACGCAGCGCAACGCGCCCTGGCCGACGCCGTCGACGACCCGCGGGCCCTCGCCCGCGACACCTCCGTGCGCGATCTGACCTCGACGACGATCCATTCCGCGTCGTCGGCGCCCATCTCGCCGACGACACCACCGTCCTCATCGCGACCTCCACGGCCGATCTGCAGTCCGGCATCCGCAAGGTGCTGCGGCTCGATCTCGCCTTCGGCATCGCCCTGCTGACGCTGCTGGCCGTGCTCACCATGATCGGCGCGCACCGGAGACTGCGCCCCTGGAGGACATGGTGGAGACCGCGTCCAGCGATCGCCGAGGGCGATCTGACCCGGCGGGTGCCCTCGCGCCGCGACCCCGTCCAGGAGACGGAGCAGCTCCGGCTCGCCCTCAACTCGATGCTGCACCAGGTCGAATCGGCCTTCGAGACGCGCGAGCGCACCGCGTCCCAGCTGCGCCGGTTCGTCGCCGACGCCTCGCACGAACTGCGCACCCCGCTGTCGGCGATCCGCGGCTACCTCCAGCTCTACGACAGCGGGGATGCTGCGCGACCCGGAGGAGCGGGCCCGCGCCTGGCAGCGGGTGCTCGCCGAGGCCGACCGCATGCAGCGGCTCGTCGACGAACTCCTCACCCTGGCCCGCCTCGACCAGCATCCCGAACTCCGGTTCAGGAACGTCGACGTGAGCCGGCTGGTGCGGGACGCCGCGGACGACCTGCGGGTGCAGCAGCCGGACCGGCCGGTGACCGTGACCGCCGACGGGGCGGTGCTGGTGCAGGGGCCGACGAGTCGGGGCTGCGCCAGGTCCTGGGCAATCTGCTCGGCAACGTCCGCGTGCACACCCCCGTGGAGGCGCCGGTCGCCCTGGCCGTCACCAGGGAGGCCGGGGTGGTCCGGCTGACCGTCGCCGACGGGGGCCCTGGCCTCGCCGCGGACGACGCGGCCCGCGTCTTCGACCGGTTCTTCCGGGCGGGCGGGGCGGCGGGCAGCGGACTCGGAATGGCGATCGTGCACGGGGTGGTGGCGGCCCACGGGGGCGAGGTGTCCGTCCGGACGGAGCCGGGCGCGGGGTTCACGGTGACCGTGTACCTGCCGGTGGGAAGGCCGGCGGCCACGGAGGGGCGCGACCTGCGGAACGGTCGGGGCCTACGGAGGGGGCGCGACCTGCGGAACGGTCAGGGCCTACGGAGGGGGCGCGACCTGCGGAACGGTCGGAGTCCTCGCAGAGGTAAGGGTCTGCGGAACGGTCGGAGTCCTCGCAGAGGTCGGGGTCTGCGGAGGGGGCTAGGGGCAGGGCCCGGCTCCTTGGAACCCGGTCAGGAACGCACCAGCGCCCACACGGTCTTGCCGTAACGGCCCCGGTGCCACACGCCCCACGCCTCGGCGAGGGCGTCGACGAGATGCAGGCCGCGGCCGCCCTCGTCCTCCGCGGTGCGCGGAGGTCTGACCTCGGGATCACCCGTCGACTCGTCGGACACCTCGATGAAGCACGAGCCTTCGCGAGTACCGTCACCGCGACTCGAACTCGCGCTCACGCACGGGCCCGTGCCGTACCGCGTTCGTCGCCAGTTCCGACACGAGCAGGATCGCGATGTCGAGCGCGTCGGCCGGTCCCGTATGACCCCAGACCGCCAGATGATCGCGCACGCGCAGCCGCGCAACTCCTACCGAGGCCGGGTGCCGCGGCAGTCTGAACGCACTGCGTCGCAACACACGTAGCCACCTCCTCCTCCGCCTGTTCGAGCCCCCCTACCCGGGTCCACGCACACGGTGAACGCAGGTTCGGACATAGGGAGCAGCGCCAGTCCGACACTCTCCGTGTCGCGGCGGTCACAGTTCTCCGACGCTATTCGGCCAGATCCGGCCGGGCCCGACGGGCCCCCGCAGGGCCCGCCCGTCCGGCACCCCGGTCAGATCCAGCTCAGGCTCCAGAGCCGGAACACGCCGGTTCCGTCGGACAGGTACTGGCCACCCGTGATGTCGTTCGTGCTCAGCACGTACTCCTGCAGCTGCACAGGGGGATGATCGGGACGTCGTCGGCGACGAGTTGCTGGAGCCGACGAAAGTCCTTAGAGTGTGCGACTGCGATCCTCGTACTGTTGACTCGCCTGGATGAGTTCGTCTACGGGCTTGCTGCTGTAACCGTTGTGCATCCCGGATCCGGTGCGCACCAGCTGCTGCCGTGAACGTGTCGGGTCGGGGAAATCGGGCAGCCAGCCGACCGCGTACGCGTCCAGTTTCGCCGTGTGGCGCTTCTGGAACTCGGCCCAGTCGTAGCGATACTTCGTCGCCACCTCGAACAGGCCCGACCTCCTCCAGCTGCCGCCGGATCTCCTGGGCCTCCGCCTTGGACGCGGCGCCGCGCGCCCAGTACGCGAATCCTCGAACCGGACCGGCGTCGCTCGCCCCGGCCCGCTGCAGCAACGCCCGGGCCCGCGCCGGATCCGCTTCGTACGCGTCGAAGAACGCGGTCGTGTGCCCGGTGATGCCGCGCGGGATCACGGAGAAGAGCGAGTCGACCGTCCCTTTGTACGCCGACTCGACCAGCTCGTCCCGGTCGATGAGGGCGGCCAGCGCCTGCCGCACCCGCCGGTCGTGCAGCGGTTTGCCCGCCCGCACGTTCAGGACGAGGTTGCGCGTCTCGGCACTGTCGGCCTCGGTGAGCCGCTGGTCCGGGTCGCTGGTGGACGGCAGGCCCGCGAGCAGCGCCGGCGGCAACTGGCGCGCCGCGACGTCGATCGATGCGTGCCGCTTCCACGCCGACTCCAGAGCGGCGGAGTCGCTTGAAGTCGCGCTGGACGGTCGCGTGGTCCGGCACCTTCGCGGGGCCCTGGTAGCGGGAGTTGGGCACGAGCGTGGCCCGGCCGCCCGGCTCGTACGACTTCAGGTGTACGGGCCGGTGCCGCCGACGTCGTTGCCGGAGCGCAGGGCGTCCTCGGGCGTAGACGTTCCGGTCGACGATGGCGCCCGCGCCCGTGGCGACGCTTGAGAAGGTGGCGTCCGGCGAGGAGAGGTGGAAGGTGACGACGCGGCCGCTCGCCTCCACCGAATCGAGCGTGTCGCGAGGAGGACGCGGGACCGACCGGCGAATTGATCTTCCTGACCCGGTCGAAGGAGTACCTCACGTCCACGCGCGGTCATCGCGCGACCGCTCGGGAAGCGCACCCCGGCCCGCATCTCGCAGCGGTAGACGCGCAGGCCCGACCCGACGAAACGGCGAGCTCTGCGCGGCGTCCGGCACGGGGACGTGCCGCCCGCGTCGAGAGGTCAGCAGTGACTGGAACACATTGCTGTACAGCGCCCACGAGCTCATCGCGTCGTACGCGCCTCGCCGGATCGAGCGGCGTGCACGGCGTCCGTCGTCCCGACGGCGACCGGCTTTGCGCTGCGCTCGCTCCTGCGGCAGCAGCTGCCGCCAGCCGCCCAGGCCACCCGCCGCGACGAGCACCATGCAGCGTCGCGATGAAGTCCTGCCAGCGAACCGTGCGCACGTCGAGTCCTCCCCCGCCACTCCCCAGTGACGAGGCTCACTGAATCACGGGAGTTTGAGGTGTAGAGGGACTCGGTGAGTATTCGAGGTGCGAGACGTTCCGAGGGATACGCGCAGGTGCAACCGGGTTTCCGGCCTCTTTCACCGGGGCCTGGCGGCGGAGCCCGGGCGGGGCGCCCGGGATCATGCCGGGACCGGTGGTCGTCCGCGTTTGGGACGATCCTGGGCGTGAGGTGGGCGTGGTGGGCGTGGCGGGCGTGGCGGGCGTGGCGGGCGTGGCGGGCGTGGTGGGCGTGGCGGTGGGCGTGGTGGGCGACTCGGGCGTCCGGGAGGGGCTCAGGCCTGTTTCGAAGCGAGCTCGACGACCGTGATGTCGGAGGGCGCGCCGCGGACCGGCGGCGCCCACGCACCTCCGCGCCCCGGCTCACGTACAACTGCGTGTCGCCGTAACGCTCCAGGCCCGCGAGTCGGATTGGCCGCGTCGGCGATGAAGCTGCCCGGCCAGAGCTGGCCGCCGTGCGTGTGCCCGGACAGCTGGAGGTCGACTCCGCGCTTCACGGCCTCGTGGATCATCACGGGCTGGTGCGCCAGGAGCACCGCGGCCCGCGACCGGTCACGGTCACCGAGCGTCCCTGGCGTAATCGGGACCGTCGCCGTAGTTCTCGTGACGTCACATTGACCCCGGCCAGGTCGAAGGCGCCCATCTCTTGACCCGCGCGTTCTCCAACAACGGCAGGCCGCAGGCCGATCTCGCGCACGTCGCTCCACCCACGGCTCCGCACCCGAGAGGTACATCGTGGCTGCCGGTGACGAAGAACGTGCCGTGCCTCGGGCTCTGAGCCGGGCGAGGGGCGCGACCGCGGGGCGAGGTTCTCCACGCTCCCGTCGACCAGAGTCACCGACGACCGCGATCAGATCGAGGCTGCGCGTGGCGTTGATCGTGCCGACGACGCGCTCGGCGAACCCCGGCCGAGCACCGGACCGATGTGGATGTACTGCTGACGCGCGATCCTGAACCCGTGGGCCGCACGCGGAAGTCGCCAGCGGAACGGTGACCCGCTGCACGCTCCGGCCCCGCAACACGTACGCGCCCGTTCCCTCACGACCCCCGCGGCGGCAACGGTCGCCGCGACACCACGGTGCGGGCCAGGAGAAGACGGCGGGTGTGTGTGGGGTGGCCGGGGCGGTGGGGGTCGCTGAGACGGTGGGGTGGCCGGATCCGTGAGGGTGGCCGGGGCGGAAGGGGTGACCGGATCCGTGAGGGTGGCCGGGGATGTGCGGGTGGCTGCGGCCGCGGTCGGCTGCTCCGCCGGGGCGGCGAGCGCCTTCCGGTCGAGCACGCGGCGCAGCAACGGCCGCACGACCTCCCCACCAGCAACGCAAGCGCAGATAGAGCGAGAACGCCATCCACAGGAACCCGGGCCACGCCGGCACCGCTGCAGCAGGAACGAGCAGCCTCGACCCGCTCCGCGATCACCGCGAGCGATCAGCACGGGCCGCCGCACGAGCACGCCGCACAGCCGGCGCGGCCACGGCCCCGCCGTGGTGTCCCGCACGTGACGCCGCTCAGGCGTAGTAGTGCGCCCGCGAACGCCGCAGAGCGCGACGAGAGCGACCAGTACGAGACAACGACCACGGCGCTGTGCGCCCTTCCGCTCGGTCAGCCAAGAACGAGCCGGACGAACAGTGGAGACGAGCTACGGGACGCGTTACGGCCCTCGGGTCGGGGACGAGCTATGACGTACGGCGCAGTGCGCGCACTCCGCGGAACCCGATGCCCCCGACAACCGTCCCCAAGACAAAGGAGACGACGGCAAGCGTCAGATGGACCCAGAAGTGGGCGGTCGGATCCCCGGCGTCGTCGAAGGCGAGGCCGCTGCCGTCCTTCCACAGGTTCTTGACGAAAGTGATCCAGATGATCCAGCTCCACACCCCGAAGGCGAGAAGGAACCGGGAGACGGGGCGGCTGAGCTTCATACCTTCAGTATCGCCAGCCGCCGTCGCGCTGCCGCCGCCGGGGTGGGGACAGCGAGACACAGAACACCTCGACGGAGACTTACGAGCCGGGTACATGTACGTTTCCGACCGTGCCTGACTCCCATGCGTCGTACATGTCAGTACATGAAGAGGTCCACGCGCGTCCCCGGCCCGCTCAGGTCGGCGCTGCTCACGACTTCCGCGGTGCTGCTCACCGCCTCCGCTCTGTCTCTGACCGCTGCCGTGCCCGCGTCCGCCGCGGACAAGCCGAGCAGCAGCCCGAGCAAGGGCGACGACGCGAAGAAGGGCGACCGCCGGCGAACATGTCGAGAGATCGGCGGCGACCAGCTCGCCAAGCCGGGCACAGGTCAACCTCCTGACCGGCGCCCCCGTCACTCAAGGACCTGACCGCCAAGTCCTGGATCGTCTCGGACGCCGAGTCGGGCGACATCCTCGCCGCACACAACGCTTGCACTGGAGCTGCGCAGAGCACCCTCAAGATGCTCTTCGCGGACACCGTCCGCCCAAGTTCCCTGAAGACGACCACGCACAAGGTCGTCCCCTCCGACCTGCTGCGCTCGGCATGGGCGGCGAGGGCTCCAGCCTGGTCGGCGTGAGCGGAGTGGCTTCACCCACACGGTCCACGACCTGTGGCTCGGCGTCTTCCTCCTCGCTCCGGCAACGACGCCGTGCACGTCCTGTCCGCCGCGAACCACGGCGTCCACGCAGACCGTCAAGGACATGCAGGCCCACGCCGAGGAACTCCGGGCCTTCGACACGAACGTCGTCAGCCCCGACGGCTACGACGCGGCCAGCACTCCTCCGCCTACGACCTCGCTCTCTTCGCCCGCTCCGGCCTGCAGAAGAAGGACTTCGCGAGTACGCCTCCACGGCCACCGCCAAGTTCCCGGAGTCGCAGAAGAAGGAAGACCACCGGCCGCTTCGAGATCCAGAACACCAACCGCCTCCTCACCGGCGCACCCGGCCTCGACCCCTACAAGGGCATCGCCGGCGTCAAGAACGGCAGCAACACCACCAACGCCGGCGCCACCTTCACCGGCGTCGCCGAGCGCAACAACCGCGTCCTGCTGGTCACCGTCATGAACCCCGACACCAAGGAGAGCCAGGTCGTCTACAAGGAAACGGCCCGCCTCCTCGACTGGGGCTTCCAGGCCGACGGCAAGGTGACTCCGGTCGGCACCCTCGTCCCGCCGAAGAGCGCCACCTCCGCCGACTCTGCTCCGGCCCCGCCGGCGCGGCCAGCCCCAGGGCGACGCGGGCCCGGACAAGCCGGCCGCCCACGCCGCCGTCGCCACCGAAAGCTCCAGCGGCATCGGCATCGCCCTGGCCATCACCGGCGGCGTCCTCGTCGTCCTGCCGGCGCGGTCTTCGTGGTCCGCAAGAAGTGGCCGGCCCAGCCGGAAGAGCTGAGCGGGGTCGAGTCGGGTCGGGCCGGGAGCGGCTTTCTGGGACGCCGGGGTTCTGGGACTTCGGGTTCCTGGGGGCAAGTGGCCGGATTTGGAACTCTGGGCTCGGCTCCGGCTCCGGCTCCGGCTCCGGCTCCGGCTCCGGCTCGACATGCTGAGCGGTTGGTGGCTCGACCTCAGCTCCCGGCCGGTGCGGGGCGGTTCGGACCGCCGACCGGGTCCGCCGGGCCTCCCTCCACCCCGTCGTCCCCGTCGGCGCGGCCTCCCCCTCCTCCGCCTCCAGCTCCGCGTCGCCCCCGGTCGATAGCAGTCCACGCCGAGCAGAACAGCACCAGCTTCGCCGTGAAGTTGATCCACAGCAGCAAGGCGACCGGTGTGCCGAACGCCCCGGCCATGCTCTTCGCCGCAACGCCCTTCATATAGCCACCGAGCAGCATCTTCAGCAGCTCGAACCCGGCCGCCCCGATCAACGCCGCCGTGACCAGATCCCGCCGCGGCGGCTGCACCGGCAGCAGCGTCAGCACGTACAACAGCAGCAGGAAGTCCGCGAGCACCGCGACGGCGAACGCCGCGACCTGCAACAACAACCCGCCCCAGCCCTCCCTGTCGATCCCCACCTGATCCGCGGTCCAGCCCACCGCCGTGGACGCGACCGTCCAGAAGCCACCAGCGAGGCGAGCCCCGCCCCACCGAGCCCCACCAGCACCCCGGCGTCCTTGAGCTTGCGCAGAACCGGGTTCTCCTCGCTGTCGGGCAACTCCCACACGGTCCGCAGGCGGTCCCGCATCGAACCGACCCACCCGACACCGTCCGTCGAACAGCAGCAACGCTCCGGCCACGACGATCGTCCCCGCGTTGTCGACCAGCGCCCCGATGTCCAACTGGTCGGCGATCCCCGGGACCTGATCGCCGATCTTGTCCTCGAGCTTCTGCTGTTGGTCGGCACCGAGCGTGCCGGCCGCGACCGCCGCGGCCACTGTGAGCAGCGGGAACAACGCCAGTAGCTGATGAACGTCGTCGCTGCCGCAAGCCGCGCCCACTTCACCTCGTCCAGGCGCTCGCCAAGCGCGCCAGGCGATGGGTCTCGCATCAGCCGGGCGACGAACGGCCCGACCACCGGGAGTTTCTTCAGCCAGTCCATGATCCAAGCCTGCCCTACTGGACCGGTTCGACCGGTCTCGCATCCTTCGGCCCGGCCCCGTCCGCCCTCCGTCGAACGACCGCCCGTCAAACGACCGTTCCCTCGACTGCTCAGCACGGCCCTGCCCACTCCGACTCCGTCTCGCCAACCCCTCTCTCCCTGCCTTCTCCCGAACCGCCTCCGAACCGCTCTCGCCCGAACCGCTTTCGCCCGAGCCGCTTTCGCCCGAACCGCCTTCTCTCACGACGGCCCTCTCATTCCGGTCCCACGCACCTCAGCCCGCGCCCTCGCCGGGCCGCCGCGCTCCGAAGACCAGGGTTCGAGTACCCCAGAACCGCAGCACCGTCGCCAGTGCCATCCCCACTCCGCCTCCCGAAATCGTGTCCGCCGGGGTGAGGTGAGTCCGAGCCCGTAGTGCGACACCGCAATGCACAGCAGCTGCACCAGCGCCCCCGCCACATTCACCGCGAAGAACACCCCGTATTGGCGGAGCCGGGAGACGCAGTCTTTCTGCGGTACGTCCCCGAGCGCGTTCCCCGCATACGCCACCGAGCAACCGGCCACGAACGACAGCGCTCTTGGCCGACAGCGGGTCCATCCCCACCGGCCCCCGCGGCCACACGAGGAGCAGCCCAGGTCCACGCCGCATAGGCACAGACGCCGCCGCGAACCCCAACAACTCAGGCCCCATCCCCCGCAACCGCGCCACCCACACCCGGCCCCAACGCTCTCTCCCACCACCTCACCATCCACCCCAGCCTCGGCCTCGGCTCCTGCGCGCCTGCCGTCAACCCTGCTCTCTCACCTCTGCCTCCGCCTCCGCCCGGTCCACTCGCCCGAGCCTCGGCGTTGCCCCTCAACTGCGCCTCCACCTGGGCATCCACCTGTGCCTCCACCTGTCCCGGCCGCCATCTCCACCTCGTCGACCTCTCGCCCACCTCGTCCACCTCCTCGGCGCTCTCTCGCCGACCTCACCGTTCTTCTGCCTCGGCTTCCCGCACAACAGCGCTCGCCGCTCTCACCAGTCGGCGACCGCGAGCCCGTACACCTGCCAGAAGCCACACCAGGCCGATCACCGCCAGAGCCCGGTCCCGCAGCGCCACGTCCTCCGGCTCGCCGTGCCCCGGTCGGCGAAGACCGCGGCTGTCTCAAAGCACCGCGAGTGGATGAAGGCCACCACCGACAACTGCCGCCACGGCAACAGGCTGCTCCGCGCCACACCCCCTCCTCCATCGCCCACACGCAGTACGCGAGCACGGCGACCCCGGCCGCAGAGCTGCCATCACGAAACGCAGATGGCCCTCGTCGATGTACTCGGTGAGCAGCGCCCGCGTGGCGCGCGCTTTCTGCCATCTGCACGGCGCGAGTGCCGCTTGGCGGACACCATGAGCGGCGCCCCGAATCCCGCGTGATCAGGAACCAGCGCGCGACAACGGAATCAGCGCAAGTCTCCGCCGATCATGGCTCTCATCAGGAATCCGGTGGTCACCACGACCATGTGTCGACGACGAGCACGTGCTTGAGGCTGATGCAGTACGCCAGTTGCACGCCGACATAGGCCGTCAACAGCGCGGCCGTCGCCGGATTGCACAGCACCGCCGCGGCAGCCGGCTGCCAGGAAGGCCAGGGCTCCCCGACCATGTAGGCGACCGCCACGGGCACCTGCCCGGCAGCCACCGGCCTGTTCCGCTTCACCGGGTGCGCCCGGTCGGCCTCGGCGTCCCGCGCGTCGTTGATCAGGTACACCGCCGAAGCGGCCGCCGTGAACAGCACGAAGACAAGAGCCAGTTGAACCAGCGCGTGCCGTGCGAACAGTTGCCCGCCGCCGCAGGCGCCGCCACCACGAGGACGTTCTTCACCCACTGGCGCGGCCGTGCCGTCCTGAACAGCCCTGCGGCCAGCCGACCGACGTCGTCCGTCTCACTGCCTGCGCCGGATCTCGGGGTCGCTCCAGAACTCGCCGTGGCCGTCCCACCGACCCGTGCCGCCCTCGACCAACCGCGCTCCGCTCCCGCCTGCCATCCCGTCCTCACCTTCCCACGTCCCGCGCTCCGTCCCGCCCACCGCTAAGCGCCCCGACCGCGCTCAACTTGTCGACCCTTCAGCGACTTCGGCGACACCTGCGGCTTCAGCGACTTCTGCGCCACTCCGACGCTGCTCAGCCCTCTCCATGCGCTCGGTCACCGCCCGGCACCCCCGGTCATCCACCGCGCGCCCAGCCGTGCGGTGAGCGCGCCTCAACGCCGCCCCTGCCGCGACATCGGAGGGGTAGTGCACCCGACGACCATCGCGCAGACACACATCGCGGCGGCCAACGGCGGCACCAGCCGCGCCCCCACCGGCCGCAGCGCTCCGTAGGCCACTGCCGCCGCGGCCGCCGAGGTCGCATGCGAACTCGGGAACGAGTGCTTCCCCGCAGTCCTCACCAACGGCTCGACACCGATCTCCGCCCCCGGTCTTGGTCTGCGCACCACACGCTTGACGCCCATGCTGGCCAGATGCGCCCCCGCGGTGAGGGCCGTGCCACGCAGCCAGGCACCACGCCGCTCGCGGTCGGCCGCGCGCGCCCCACAAGGCCGGCGACCAGCCACAGGGCGCCGTGCTCGCCGGCCCAGGACAGTGCACGTGCGGCTGTCGCCACGCGCCGGTCGGTGCCACAGTCGCGCAGTGCCGACAGCAATCGGCGGTCCATGTCGTCCATGTGGCTCACTCTGAATCCCAAAACACCTACATCTTGGGCAATTTAGGGTGACACCCCATCAATCACCCATTTCGGTGAGGGATCGCTAGGTTTAGGACGAACCTCCCTTCTTGTGGCGATACCGTCGCGCACATGGCTGCCGACCCTGTATCCACCCCCGCTTCCGTGCCCCGCGCCTGTCGCCGCGCCTCAGTCCGGTCCCACACCCCGTATCGGCGCCCAACTCCTCAACCACGCCCGCGACGCCACCGCCATCTCCCCTGCGGCGCTATTCCCGTCCCGGCAGCCGCGGCCACACCCTCGTCCGCCACCTCGCCGGCCGAGGCCCGCGCCACGGCAGCGCTCCCCGCGCCGCATCCTGGCTATGACTCGGTGCCGGTCACCGGCTGGGGCCGCACCGCGCCCACGTCCGCGCACCTCGTGCGTCCCCGCTCGTACGAGGAGACCGTCGCGGCCGTCCGAGTGTGCCGCGCCCGGCCGACGCGGCGGGATCGCACGCGGCCTGGGCCGGGCTCATGGCGACGCCGCTCAGAACGCTGGCGGCGCGGTCCTCGACATGACGGACCTCAACCGGATCCACGCCATCGACGCCGACGGCGGCACCGTGCTGATGCGATGCGGGTGTCTCACTGCACCGGCTGATGGAAGTCCTCCTCCCTCTCGGCTGGTTCGTCCCGGTGACCCCGGGAACTCGCTACGTCACAGTCGGCGGCGCGATCGGCGCCGACATCCACGGCAAGAACCACCACGTCTCGGGCTCCTTCGCCCGCCACGTCCTCGCCCTGGAACTCCTCACGGCGGACGGAGAAGTCCGTGTCGTGGAACGCGGCACCGAACTCTTCGACGCCACGGCCGGCGGTATGGGCCTGACCGGGGTCATCCTCACGGCGAGCATCCAGTTGCAGCGCGTCGAGACCTCACTGATGTCCGTCGACACCGAACGGGCCTCGGACCTCGACGACTTGATGGCCCGCCTCACCGCCACCGACCACCGCTACCGCTATTCGGTCGCCTGGATCGACCTGCTGGCCCGCGGAGCCGCGATGGGCCGCTCGGTACTGACCCGCGGCGATCACGCGCCCCTCGAAGCGCTGCCCATCCGAGCACGCCGATCCCCGCTCGCCTTCCGCCCGGGCCAACTGCCCGCCGCCCCTCGTTCCTGCCCGAAGGGCTGCTGGGCCGCACGACCGTCGGCCGTTCAACGAGCTGTGGTACCGAGGCGCCCAAGGCCCGGGTCGGCGAGATCCAGAAGCTGTCGACGTTCTTCCACCCTCTCGACGGAGTCCCGCACTGGAATCGCATCTACGGGCGCAGTGGATTCGTGCAGTACCAGTTCGTCGTCGGGTACGGACAGGAGACAGCTCTTCGCCGCATCGTGCAGCGCATCTCGGAGCGCGGCTGCCCCTCCTTCCTCGCCGTGCTCAAGCGCTTCGGCGACGGCGATCCGGGCTGGCTGTCCTTTCCACATGCTGCCGGCTGGACGCTCGCCCTCGACATCCCGCGAACCTGCCGGGGCTCAGCGTGTCCTCGACGAACTCGACGAGGAGGTGGCCGCTGCGGACGGGCGTATCTATCTCTGCCAGGACTCCGGCTCCGCCCGACCTGCTGTCCGCCATGTATCCGCGACTGGACGACTTCCGCTCGTGCGGGCGCGACTGGATCCGCACGGCGTGTTCTGCTCGGACCTGTCTCGCCGACTGAGTCTGTGAACGACGGCGCGCACCCGCGTGTCCCCTGCACCGCAGACGCGAGCGAGCGCCCTCGCACTGACTCCGTGCTCCCACGCCGACCGGACCGCTCAGCGTCCATCAACTCCCTTTCCCGCACGCTCACTTGGCTTTCCCGCGCCCAGGCCGGCCACTCGCGCGCTGCTGTCACTTCTGATACACCGCTCGCCGACCGGGTTCCCGATCCGGCCCTCGAATTTCCGCAGTCCGGCACGCGCGGCCGGCACCGGCGCCGACGCGTCGCCCATCGGCCCCGCCCCATTGGAGTCTGGTTCTCATGAAGGACGCCTTCGGCACCCCGCAGTCCCTGCTCATCCTCGGCGGCACATCCGAGATCGCGCTCGCGACGGCCCGCCGCCTCGTCGCCCGGCGCACCCGCACCGTCTCGGCTTGCGTGGACGCCCTCGCCGGCGCTCGACAGTGCGTGCGGCGCAGCTGCGCGAGCTGGCGCTGACGCGCGCACCGTCCGGTTCGACGCGCTGACCGGAGTCGCATCGAGGCAGACCCTGCGGCAAGGTCTTCGCCGAGGGCGAGCATCGACATGGTCCTGCGCCTTCGGCACTCCTCGGCGCACCAGTGCCCGCGACGAGGGCGAGCCGATGCCGGCCGCCGCGTCGCGCAGACCAACTCCACGGGCGCCGTCTCGGCGGGACTGGTCTCGCGCCCGGCGCTGCAGGCGCAGGGGCACGGTTCGCTGGTCGTGCTCTCGTCGGTGGCAGGGCGAACGCGCCCGCCGCGCCAACTTCATCTACGGATCGAGCAAGGCCGGTCTCGACGCCTTCGCCCAGGGCTCTGAGACGCACTGCACGGCACGGGCGTGCACGTCATGGTGGTGCGCCCGGCCTGTCGTGCGGTCGAAGATGACGGCGGGCCTGGCGGAGGCCCCGATGGCGACGACGCCGAGAGCGGTCGCGCAGGCCATCGAGACGGGCTGCGGCGCCGCCGGAGACGGCGTGGGTGCCGGGACGCTGCGGGTGGTGATGTCGGCACTGCGGCATGTACCGCGGCCGGTGTTCCGTCGGCTTCCGGTCTGCATCGTCCAGAAGCTGCGCGCCACGGCGTACGGGGCCGGTCGCGTGCCGTCGTGGCCGGTGCCGCTCGCCGGGCCTGATCAGCCGGCGGGCAGGCGGCGCCCTCGGGCCGAGCGGTCGGGACTGGGCGGGGAGCGCGGGCTTACCGAAGGTGAAGTCCCGCAGCCTCCGCCAGACCCCGTCCGCGCCCTGCTCGTACAGGGCGAAGCTCCGTGCACGGCCACGCTGCTTCGTAGTCGGCGAGCTCCTCGAAGGCACGGTCCATCGCCTCTTCCGCGATGCCGTGCGCCACCGTGACGTGGGGTGGTACGGGAACTGCAGCTCCGGGCGACCGGCCCGGAAGCGTCACGTACTCGCTTCTGGAGCCATGTGCAGGCTCCTCGGCACCCTCGACGACCTGCACGAACACGACGGGCGACAGCGGGCGGAAGGTTCCCGTACCGGACAGACGCATCGCGAAGAGGCGCCCGGACGCGGCGACCTCCGCCAGGTGTGCCTCGATCGCCGGCAGACTCCCGCCGTCCACCTCGGTCGGCGGGAGCAGCGTGATGTGCGTGGGAATGCCGCGCGCCGCGGCGTCGCCGAAGCCCGCACGCCGCTCCTGGAGCAGGCTGCCGTGAGGCTCGGGACCGCGATCGAAACGCCGATCGTTACGGTCCCCACGTCGTACTCCTGTCGTCGTGTAGTGGGCATGCGGGCGGGACGTGCGACTGGTGCGGGCTCAGTGCTTGGCGGGCAGGAAGCCGACCTTCTCGTACGCCTGGGACAGCGTCTCGGCGGCGACGGCCCGCGCCTTCTCCGCGCCCTTGGCCAGGATCGAGTCGAGCGTCTCCGTCGTCCAGGTACTCCTGCGTGCGGGTCCGAACGGCGTCACGAAGTCGACCATGACCTCGGCCAGGTCCGTCTTGAGCGCACCGTACATCTTGCCCTCGTACTTCTGCGTCCAGTTCCGGGATACCGGTGCCGGTGAGGGTGGAGTAGATGGTGAGCAGGTTGCTGACACCGGGCTTGTCTCGCCGCGTCGTAAAGCGGATCACGGTGTCGGTGTCGGTGACCGCGCTCTTGACCTTCTTGGCGGTGGTCTTGCGCTCGTCGAGCAGGTTGATGAGGCCCCTTCGGCGTCGACGCCGACTTGCTCATCTTGATCGACGGGTCCTGAAGGTCGTAGATCTTCGCCGTCTCTTCAGGATGTACGGCGCCGGGAGCGTGAAGGTGTCGCCGAAGCGGCCGTTGAAGCGCGTCGCCAGGTCGCGGGTCAGCTCGATGTGCTGGCGCTGGTCCTCGCCGACCGGGACCTGCGTCTGGCCTGGTACAGCAGGATGTCCGCGACCTGCAGGATCGGGCACGCGAACGAGGCCGACGGTGGGCGCGGTCGGCGCCCTGCTTGGCGGACTTGTCCTTGAACTGCGTCATGCGGCTCGCCTCGCCGAAGCCGCTGTGAGGCAGTCTTCGCGACCAGGCGAGCTGAGCGTGCTCGGGGACGTGGCTCTGCACGAAGAGGGTGCACCGGTCCGGGTCCAGCCCGCGGCCAGGGAGCTGGCGGCTGCGAGCCGGGTGTTCGCGCGCAGCTCGGCGGGGTCCTGCGGAACGGTGATCGCGTGCAGGTCCACAACCATGTAGAAGGCGTCATGGGATTCCTGCAGTGCCACCCACTGGCGGACCGCACCAAGAGTAGCTGCCGAGTGGAACGAGCCTGCGGTGGGCTGGATTCCGGGAGAGAGCACGCGAGGACGATCAGAGAGCCATGTCCTCATTCTCTCAGGTGTCTCTCGCTGCTTGGGGACGGGTGTAGGGCACTTGCGTGCACGACAAGTGCGGAACCGATGGGCGATATCACGGGCCTGGGCGTGACGGTCTGCTGAGAACTCGGGCGTGACGGGTGGGAACCGATCCCTCGTCGGCCGGTGTATCAAAGAGTGGGAGGACACAGAAGTCCTGGAGCCACGTCGTCGACGAGGCGCGGTGATCGCCCGCGTGCGCGCCGGAGAGCCGGAGGCGTGCCGCGGAGTGCTCTGCGCCTCACCGGGATCGCCCTGCGGGCAGCCAGAGCGCTGGGCGCGGGGGCGGACGCGGAAGATGTCGTGCAGCAGTCCTTCTTCAAGGCGTATCGCAGCTTGGGGCGGTTCAAGGACGGCTCGGCGTTCAAGCCGTGGCTGCTCACGATCGTCGCCAATGAGACGAGGAACACAGTGAGATCGGCGGGTCGGCAGCGTTCCGTCGCCGACCGGGAGGCCGCCTTGGCCGAGGCCGAGCCGCTGACTACCGGAGTCGGCCGACCCGCGGTCGCGGCACTCAGAGGAGAGCGCCGACCGAGCTCGCGCTGCGCTGGAGCTGCTGAGCGAGGACTCACGCTCGTCGTCACCTACCGCCATCTCGCTGGAGATGGAGGAGGTGGAGACCGCGCAGGCGCTGGGCTGGCCTCGGGGCACGGTCAAATCCCGGCTCAACCGCGCGCCGCGCAAGCTCGGCAGTTGCTGCCGACAGCGCACGAGCAGCCCCGACGATGACGTCGCGGCTTCGGGAGGGAGGTGACGAGCATGGGCGAGTCGACGCGATGACGGCAGGGACTGCCCGAGGAGCTGCGTGCCCTGGGCCGCATGCTGATGGAAGGTCCGGACGGCGCGGGCGAGACCATGGCGGAGCGCGTCCTGGCGCAGATCATCTCCGAGCGCGTCGCCACGCCTCGCCGTCGAGCCGCGCCTCGCGCGCGCGCTCATACGCGTCGGCTTCTGACGGTGGGCCCGCAGACGGTGGCGGATGCTCACGGCCACGCTCTGTGGAGTGGCGGCGATCGCCGTGTTCACGCCTCCGTGCGGCGGTGCGGCCGTCGCGGATTGGTTCGGGTCTCGGCGGGCCGAGGTGCGCTACGACCCGTCGGCCACGCCTTCGTCCGGCGCTCACGTTCCTGGCTGTTTCGGCGTGCCTGTCCCGGGAGCAGGCCGTGCGCCGGGCCGGTTTCGAACCGCTGGTCCGCACCGGCTGGGGCCGCCGACGGGATCACGGTCACCCGGGAGCCGGGCGACCGCACTCTGCTCACTCTGCGCTGGCGGGACGGCGGACGACACGGCTCGACGAGTTTCCCGCGCGGCTCGACATCGGCTTCTTCGCCAAGACGGTTCCGGTGCAGCCTCGATTGGGTCTCCCGTGTGGGCCAGGAGACGGGGCTGTGGTTCGCCCGCGAGCATCGGCCGAGCTTCTGATGCTGGACGGGGGCGGCGGCGGTGGGACAGGTCGGAGCGCGTCGCCGGTCCGACGTTGCTGTGGACGTCGCGCGGCGAGCAGCTCACGCTGCGTCTGGAAGGCGTCACGTCCCGGTCGGAAGCTTTGAAGATCGCGAAGTCCGGGCGCGTGTCGAGCACTGTCGAGCACCAGGCAGTCCCTGCTTCATTTCTGTCGCCACCCGCCCCGGGACTGTTTCTCCGGCTCTGTCCGCGGAACCTGCCCTGACCGTCTCGGCACCGGCGAAAGTCCCCGTGGCTTCTAAAAAGTGGTCGGGGCGAATCGGGAACCTGGGCGGCCCGAGCGGTGTACCAGAAGTGAACCGGCGCGAGCCGCGCCGGCGGATCGGCGGTCTCTGATGCACACGGCTAGGAGACCGTCCGCGCTGGTCACTGGCGCCCGCGGCCGCACTCGCCATGCGATCTTGTTGCGCGCTCACAGGCGTCGGCTATCGGCGGGCCGACGAGCGTCCTGGTCGTATCGCCGGAGAGTTTCGCGGGAGAGCGCGGCTCTCTACTGTCAGCGACAAGGAGTACGGCCGGCTGACCAGCCGCTCGGCCGGCCGGATCAGAAGGAAGAGCCGCCGCCCGGACTCGCCGTCGGAGCGCGCCAGCTGAACGTGACATGGATGATCCACGACGTGCAGCCATGGCGATTGGACCGTGTCTACCCGGACACCCCGGGCAGCAAGGAAGTCCGGATACACATCGTCCACCGACATGCGCCGAGTCGTCGACCGGCCACTGGCACAAGGCGGAGCAGCCGGCCGCCCTGCGGGCCTCTGCTGCGCAAGCTCGGGGTCATGGGTAAGAAGTCCGACGGAGTGCGCGGCGCCCATATTCCCCGCGGACCCGGACCAGAACTCCGGACCAGGAGACGGCCTCTCCCGCTGCTTCCCTCGGCAGCCACGACACAGAGTGGGGACACGCGACTGGTGCGGTGGGCGGCGCTCGACTGCGCCGCAGCCATGGCCTAAGCTGCGCTAGCGGCCCCTGGTGATCTCGTCTCTCCGCAGACCGTGGCCTCGATACGACAGCACAAGGACACCGGACCGCGCCAGTGAACCACGGGACACAGCGACAGCCCGGTGTGAGCGGGTCCGCCGCCCGCAGACGCCGCAGTGAAAAAGCACCGCCGCCTCCCGCCGGGAGTGACCTGGCAGGAGGCAGCGGACTGGTTCAGCTGAGGTCGACGCCCGGGTAGAGGGGGAAGCCGGTCAGCAGGTCAGGCAGCGCCGCGAGACCTCGTCGGAGATCTTGGGCTCCAGCACGTGCTGGGCCTTGACGGGGCGCCCTTACTGGTGGTGCCGGGCTCGGCGGCAGTGAGGACCTCGATCGATCAGGGCCGCGATCTCGTCCATCTCGGCCGTGCCCAGGCCACGCGTGGTCAGGGCGGCGCCGATGCGAATGCCGGAGGTGTACCAGGCGCCGTTCGGGTCGGCCGGAACGGACATTGCGGTTGCGTGACGATGCCGGAATCAAGAAGCGCGGACTCGGCCGGCGGCCGGTCAGATCCGTAGGAGGTGGCGACATCGATCTGATTGAGGTGGCTGGTCCGCGACCGCCGGTGACCAGCGTGGCACCGCGTCGGATCAGGCTCTTCGGCAAGCGCAGCGGGCGTTGTCGACGACGGCCTGGGCGTACTCGCGGAAGTCGGGACGGCGGGCCTCCGCGAGGGCGACGGCCTTGGCCGCCATGACGTGCGGCAGCGGGCCGCCCAGCACCATCGGGCAGCGGTCGACCTGGGCGGCGAGCGAGTCGTCGCATCAGGACCATGCCGCCACGCGGGCCGCGCAGCGACTTGCGTGGCCGTGGTGACGATCTTCGCGCGTGCGGCACCGGGTCGAAGTCACCGGTGAGGACCTTGCCGGCGACGGTAGACCTGCGAAGTGCGCCATGTCGACCATCAGCGTCGCGCCGACTCGGCCGGCGATCTCCCGCATGATGCGTAGTTCACGCTGATCGGGGGTAGGCGAGCATCCGGCGACGATGATCAGCGGCTTGAACTCGCGGGCCGTGGCGCGCAGGGCCTCGTAGCGTCGAGCTGCGGTGGCCGGGTCGGTGCCATAGCTGCGCTGGTCGAACATCTGCCGGAGATGTTGGGCCGGCAGCCGTGGGTGAGGTGGCCGCCGGCGTCCAGGGACATGCCGAGCATGCGCTGGTTGCCGAAGGCCTCGACGCAGCTCTGCCCAGTCGGCGTCCGACAGGTCGTTGACGCTGCGGACACCGCCCGTTCCAGGGCGGGTGCCTCGACACGGTCGGCGAGACGGCCCAGAAGGCGACGAGGTTGGCGTCGATCCCGAGTGCGGCTGGACGTAGCGTGCTGGGCACCGAAGAGCTCGCGGGCGTGCTCGGCGGCCAGCGCCTCGACGGTGTCGACGTTGCGGCAGCCGGCGTAGAAGCGGCGGCCGATCGGTGCCCTCGGCGTACTTGTCGCCGGAACCAGTTCGCCCATCGTCAGCAGGGTGGCCGGAGAGGCGTAGTTCTCGGAAGCGATCAGCTTGAGCATTTCGCGCCGGGTCGGCGATCTCCTGGCCGATGGCGTCCGCGACCCGCTCCACGCCCCGAATGACGTCGAGGGCGCTGCGGAAGGCCACGGACTCGGTGGACAGCGAGGAAGAAGTGGGGTGGGCTCTGTCATGACGGACCTCCGGGACGTTCTCGTCAACTGAGCGATGTCGGACACAAGGGGCGCCGTGCACGGTTCGGCCCAGGCGCACGGCACACAGTTCACGAGCCGCTCCCCGATGGTCGGTCCCATCCAAGCGCGCCAGTCATCACGGCCCTGGGATCACTAGTACCGGGCGCGCCTTTGGTGCGCGAGGTTTCCACGTCCAGGATGTGCGAGCGACGTAGATAGAAAGGGCCACAAACCCGTCTCTCTGCGCCGTAAGAGCCGCAAGGCTCACAGAGCCGTAAGAACGGAGATCCCGTGACTTCTGTGACTCTCTTCTCCCGCAACCGGGGACCGCACCGCTACGGAGAGCCTGATCCGCTCCTCCGACGAGCACAGTGCGCACAACTACCATCCGCTACCCATCGTCGTCGCCACGGCGGACGGCGCATGGATGACGGACGTCGAGGGGCGCCGCTATCTCGACATGCTCGCCGGATACTCCGCGCTGAACTTCGGCCACGGGAACCGGCGGCTGATCGAAGCGGCCAAGGCCCAGCTGGAGCGGGTCACCCTGACGTCGAGGGCGTTCCATCACGACCGGTTCGCCGAGTTCTGTACGGAGCTCGCCGAGCTGTGCGGCATGGAGATGGTGCTGCCGATGAACACGGGGGCGGAAGCGGTGGAGACCGCCGTGAAGACCGCCCGGAAGTGGGGGTACCGGGTCAAGGCGCCGGACGGCAGGGCCCGGATCGTGGTCGCCGCGGACAACTCCACGGCCGCACCGACGACGATCGTCCTTTCTCCACGGACCCGGAGGCGCGGGCGGACCGGGCCGTACACACCGGGTTCGACATCGTCCCGTACGGGGACCTGGCGGCGCTTCGGGAGGCGGTCACCGAGGACACCGTGGCAGTGCTCCTGGAACCGATCCAGGGAGAGGCGGGGGTCCTCGTTCCACCGGCCGGGTATCTGGGGGCCGTCCGTGAGCTGACGCGCGAGCGTGAGGTGCTGTTCATCGCGGACGAGATCCAGTCGGGTCTCGGACGGACGGCGCGACGTTCGCCTGCGAGCACGAGGGTGTCGTGCCCGACATGTACGTGCTGGGCAAGGCGCTCGGTGGTGGTGTCGTTCCGGTGTCGGCGGTGGTGTCGAGCAAGGCAGTGCTGGGCGTGTTCCGGCCGGGCGAGCACGGGTCGACGTTCGGCGGCGCAATCCGCTGGCGTGCGCGGTGGCCCTGGAGGTGATCGCGATGCTGCGCACGGGTGAGTTCCAGCAGCGGGCGACGGAGCTGGGCGAGCATCTGCACGCGGAACTGGGGCTGTTGACCGGCACCGGCAGGGTCACACGGAGGTACGGGGGCGCGGCCTGTGGGCGGGCGTCGACATCGATCCGGCGTACGGGACGGGCGGGAGATCTCGGAGAAGTTGATGGACCGGGGTGTGCTCGTGAAGTGACACCCATGGCTCCACGATCCGGATCGCACCCCTGGTGATCAGTAAGGAGGATCTGGACTGGGGCTCGACCAGCTCCGCGCGGTACTCGGCGCATGAACGGCAGCGCCCGGAGACATCCGAGAGTTCCTTGACACCTGAAGAGTGATGACGTCCCGCGGCACCGTGGGCGCCGCGGCCGGGCCCGGAATCGATCGGTCCGGGCCCGGCCGGGCGCTGAAAGAGGATGACGTGGGGCAGGAAGCGGGCGTACTCGTCCGCGATCAGATCCGCGGGCTCACGTGGATGCCGAGGCCGGCCGCTTCGTTCTCGACGACCCACGCGCCGAGCACGACTCGGCGGCTGCCGTCGAAGTCGGGCAGGGCCTCAACTCCTGGTAGCAGCAGGCTTCTTCACGAGCCGGGAGGTCGGTCGGTGTTGCGGCCGCTTCGTGAATGGTGACGCCGGCGCGCGCGCCCAGCAGAGGCTTTGGCGACGTACCCCGTGGTGCCGGCGAGTTCACGCGGGCCGTCAGGTAGGCGGGAAGGAGGTTCGGATGGCCGGGGAAGAGTTCCCACAGCACCGCGAGCAGCGCCTTGTTGGACAGCAGCATCTTCCAGGCGGGCTCGATCAGAGAGTGGTGCCGGTGCCGCCGCCGTTGTCGAGGTGCCCAGCACGTGCGGGGCGAAGCGGTCGGTGGTGAGCCATTCCCAGGGTAGAGCTTGAAGCAGCTGCGGATGAAGCGGAGCTTCTTGTCGACGAAACGGCCCGAGAGCCGGTCCCAGCCGATGTCCTCCATGGAGATGGAGTCCGTCTCCAGCCCGGCCTGCTCCGCGGTCTCCCGCAGATAGGCGACGGTCATCAGGTCCTCGCCGAGTTCATCGCCGGCCGAGTGGGCGAGTAGTAGAGGGCTGCCCGGCGGCAGGAGCGCCGCCGCTTCTTCAGGCGTCGATCAGCCGTTCGTGAAGGAGTTCACTGATCGGCACCGGGAAGCGCTCCTCCATCCAGAACCACTGCGGGCTGGCTGCCTCGACCAGGGAGGTGGGGGTGTCGGCGTTGTACTCCAGGAGCTTCGCCGCTCCCGTGCGGCCGTCGTAGTGGAGATCGAACCGGCCGTACACGGAGGGAAGTTCGGCACGCCGGTGCCAGGACTCACGGATCAGTGACGCGAGCCGTGGATCGGTGATGCCGAGGTCGGTGAGGCGATCGTGGGTGACGAGGTGCTCGGCCGCGGCCAGGCACATCTCGTGCAGTTCCTCGACGACCTCCTCCAGGGCCTCGACCTCGGGAGAGTGAACTCGTAGTAGGCGCTCTCGTCCCAGTACGGGCGCAGGAGTCGTCCGGGTAGCGGGTGAGGGGGTAGATGAGCCCTTGGCTCTCGACGGTCTGCCGCCAGCCGTCGCGGGGCTGAATGGTGTGGCGGCGCATCGCTGGTTCAGCCGCGGAGCCGAGCATCGAAGCCGTCGCGGTCCACGGCCTCACTGCGGCTGAAGGTCCCGTAGTCGGCGTATCGGCCGCTGACGTCGGCGTCGTGGTACCAGTCGCCGTCGACCCGGCCGCTCTTTCAGTGCTGCCGGCGCTGCCGCCGGTTCCGGTGCCGGACTTGCGGCCCTTGCCGACCGTGCTCGACCGGAACCGTTCTTGCAGTACTGGTCGCTGACGATCTTGCAGCCGTTGACCACGTCGTAGCTGTCGCGGTCCACACAGCGCTGGTCCGGATCGGATCCACAGGACGTCAGGGCTGTGGCCAGCACGCCCATGCCGCCGAGCACGACCGTGCTGGACCGCAGCGCGTCGCCTCTTCTCCGCCATCAGTTCAACTCCCCCGTTTACCGCAGGCACCGCCGGGTGTGTGGCCGGCGGCTCCTGCTCGGCCGTGGCCTGTCGTCCTCTGCCACGGCGCCGTCAGATGTTCGTCGGCGGTCGGCGTAGAAGAGTGGGCAGCCGCAACGCATACCGCTCCGCGGGCGGCCTCCGACTCCCTTCCTCTACAGTCGCTTTGTGCCTCTTGGAATGATTTGTGCGCTCGGCTCGGCGATCTGCTTCGGTACGGCGTCCGTTCTCCAGGCGATGGCCGCGCGGGCGGCGGAGCCAGGGAACAGGTTCGGGGGTGGACCCGGCTCTGCTGATGAGGGCACTGCGGCGGTGGCGCTATGTCGTGGGGCTCGGGCTCGACGGGCTCGGATTCGTGCTGCAGGTCGTCGCGTTGCGGTCGATTCCCATCTACGCCGTGGGGGCGGCGCTCGCGGCGAGTCTGGCGGTCACGGCGGTGAGTCGCGGCGCGGTTGCTGCGGGTCCGGTTGACCGGCGCGGAGTGGGGCGCGGTGGGAACCGTGTGTGCGGGACTGGCGATGTTGGGGCTGGCGTCGGGCGCTGAGACGGGACCGGCTCGGACGCGCTGCGGTTCGCGATGCTCGGGGTCGCGGCCGGGGTGCTGCTGCTCGGCGGCGTGGCGGGGCGGCTGCCCGGGCGGGGCGGGCCCGTGGCGCTCGGGCTCGGCCGGGTTGGGATTCGGAGTGGTCGAGGTGAGTGTGCGGCTCATCGACGACGTGTCACCGGGAGAGCTGCTGACGAGATCCGGCGACCTATGCGCTGTTGGTGCGGCGGTGCGGCGTTCTTGCTGCTGACGTCGGCGTTGCAGCGTGGATCGGTGACGGTGGCGACGGCAGGGATGGTCGTCGGGGAGACCGTGGGCCGGCCCTGGTCGGGGTGGTGTGGCTCGGGGACCGGACGCGACCGGGGTTCGAGTGGCTGGCGGTGCTGGGGTTTGTGGTGGCTGTGGCGGGGGCCCTGGCGTTGGCGAGGTTCGGGGAGGCGCCGGTGGCGGATGGCGTGGAGTCGGTTGGGGTGGTCGAGTAGGGGGGCGTTCGGGTGGCTGCTTAGGAGAGATCGTTCGAGTGGCTGCTTAGGAGATCGTCCGGGTGGCTGCTCAGGGGCAGTCAGCGCCAAGGGTCAAGCTCGACGGCCAACACCAAGGGCCACCACCAGGGCGAACACCAAGGGCCAACGCCAAGGGTCAAGCCGACGGCCAACACCAAGGGCCACCACCAGGGCGAACACCAAGGGCCAACGCCAAGGGGCAGAGTCCAGCTCAGGCCGGGGCACGGTCTCGAGCCCAAACCGGCAGACCTCAAGCCCTAGGGCAGTACTCGGCACAAGGCGTCCAGTGCACCGGACCAGGCGTGGTCGGGTGGGTGCCGTAACCCACCGCAAGCGTCGGCCCGGGCGTCGGAGGCGGCGGTGTCCTCGTGGCGGAAGCTGGACAGGCCGGCCACGCCCAGTCCTTGCCAGGCGGCGGCTCGGACCACGGACTGTTCGGTGCCGGGGGAGTTGGAGGACGGCGTGGAGACCGGCGGCGATGCCGGTGGCGTGGACGGCCGGGGCGTGTTCGGCCAGGGCTGCGACGAGTTGGTCGCGGCGACGTCGGTAGCGCAGGCGGGCGCCGCGCGAGATGGCGGTCGTAGGCGCCGGAGTTCAGGAACTCGGCGAGGGTGAGCTGGTCGAGACTCCGCACGACAGTCGATGCTGCCCTGGCCTCGACCACTTCTGGGTCAGGGCGGCGGGCAGGACCATCCACCCGAGGCGTAGGCCGGGGGCGAGGGACTGCTCGCGGTACCGAGGTAGACGACCGGTCGGGGTCGAGGCCCTGCAGTGCGCCGACGGGTTGGCGGTCGTAGCGGAACTCGCCGTCGTAGTCGTCCTCCAGGATCAGGCCGCCCGTGCGGCGCCCAGTCGACGGCGGCAGCGCGCCGGTCGGGGTGCAGGGGCACGCCCATCGGGAACTGGTGGGCGGGCGTCAGCAGCGCTGCTCCCACGCCCGCCGCCCGCCCGCCACCCGCGCGTCGCCCCACCCGGCTGCCCCACCGAGCCCCTCGTGCCGGTCCCCAGTCGTCCAGTGCCCCGGGGTCCGTGCCCAGTTCGTCGAAGGGAAGAGGGCGGGTGCGCAGGCCTGTGCGGGTGAGGACGTCCCAGTGGAGCGTCGAGGCCGTCACGACTCCACTGCCACGTTCCGCACGCCGCGACGGCACAGCACATCGCCGAGCAGCATCAGGCCGTGGTGGAATCCGGCGCAGATGACGATGCGGTCGGGGTCGGTGTGGACGCCGCGGGCACGGGCGAGGTAGCCGGCGAGGAGGTGCGCAGTTCGGGGCGGCCGCGGGGGTCGCCGTAGCCGAGAGGCTTCGTTCGGGGCGGAGGTCAGGGCGCGGCGAGGCGGCCTTGAGCCAGTCGGCGCGGGGAAAGGAGGCGAGGTCAGGGTCTGCCGGGGTGCAGGTCGTAGCGCAGGCCACCCGAGGTGCGGCGGCCAGGGGCGGGCGTGGGGCGTGGGCGCCTCCACGGGGCGTTCGGCCACCCGGGTGCCGGAGCCCTGGCGGGCGGTGAGCCAGCCCTCGGCGACGAGGTCGGCGTAGGCGTCGGCGACGGTGTTGCAGGGCGATGCCCAGGTCCACGGCGAGGGTGCGCGAGGCGGGGAGCCGGGTGCCCGGGCCAGGCGTCCGCCGCGGACGGCTCGCGCAGGGAGCGTCGGTCAGGCCTTTGCGCAGGCCGGAGCCGGTGGGCTCGATGTGGAGATCGATACCGAGTGCCTGACCGGAGGGCGAAGTGGCCCAGGAATCCACCATGGAAATGGACCATACCCCTGGGCTAATGCGTTCGTAGGGTCGAGCATGACCACAGCGAACGAGAAGACGGGCAGCGCGACGACCGGCGCGGCCGCCGAGCGCGACGCCCACCACTGCGACGCCCACCACTGCGACGCCCACTGCCGCCGCCCCCAGCAGCACGGCCGCACCCGCTGCCGCCACTGCCACGGCCGCTCCGCCGCGCTCGACGCGATGCCGCCGGCACCGGGTTCGTGCACGAGCACACGCCTCGGCTCGACTGGGCGCGGCATGCGCCCGAGGTCTACAAGGCGATGGTCCGGCTCGACGCGGCGGCTCGTCAGGGCTGGATCGGTGACGTACCAGCTGGTGCTCATCCGGGCCTCGCAGCTCAACCACTGTGCGTTCTGCCTGGACATCCACTCCAAGGACGCGTTGGCGGCGGAGAGAGTGCGGAGCGGATCATCCAGCTCAGCGCGTGGGAGGAGTCCCAGCACGTCTACACGGAGCGGGGGGTGGCGGCGCTCGCACTGACCGAGGCGGTCACCGTGCTCACGGACGGGTTCGTGCCGGACGACGTGTACGAGCGGGCGCGCGCGTGTGTACGGCGAGCGGGAGCTGAGCCAGTTGATCGCGACGATCGCGACGATCAACGCGTGGAACCGGTTCGGGGTCAGCACGCGCAAGGTGGCCGGGCACTACAAGGCGGGGGACTTCAGGCGACCGCGCGGATGACGCAGTTGGACCCCAAGGTTCGGGACGCGATGGTCGCGTTCGGTGCGGCTGCCAGGAAGGGCCTGGGTGATCCGGTCCTCGCAGAGCTGGTGATGATCCGGGCGTCGCAGATCAATGAGTGCGCGTTCTGTCTGGACATGCACGTCGACGTCGCCGTGGAGAAGAATGGGAGAGCGCGAAGCGGATCGCGCTGCTCAATGCCTGGCGCGAGGCCGGGAGTTGTACACAGCGAGCGGGAGCGGGCGGCGCTGGCGTTGACGGACGCCGGCGGACCGTGCTGACCGAGGTTCGTGCCCGACGAGGTGTGCAACGGTAGGGCTCGCCGCCAAGCTAACTTCAGTGAGGCCGAACTGCGCCCATCTGACTCGGGGTGATCACCGTGATCAACAGTTGGAACCGGCTGATGGTGAGCCGTCGGATCGGAGCCGGGAGGACCAGCGTGGTGGTAATCAGACCGGTCAGACAGGCCAGGCCGGTCGGACAGACCATGACGACCCGGCCGACCAGACCGACCAGACCGACCAGACCGGCCGGGCGTCCCAGGCGGACTCGTGGCCACCAGCGTGGCCGCAGGTCGACGCCCTGCGTGCGTTGCACCAAGCTCGCTCCCCGGGTGACCCGCTGGTTCTGCGGGCCGTGGGACGCGGCGAGTGCGCGGGTCTTCGAGGAGGCCGGGTCCCGCCTCTGGCGACGCCGAGTGCCGGAGTGGCCGCTTCTGCTCGGCTACGCTGCGGACGGGGAGACGCGCCGGCGGAGGAGATGTTCGCCGCGGTGATCTCGATCGGACCGTGCGGGCGGGGCGTCCGTGCCCGTGTCGGCGGACATCGAGGGCGGGTACGGATCGCGCCGAAGTGGAGCTGCGGAGCGGCATGCCCTCGAGCACCGGGGCCGCCGGGTGCAACCTGGAGGACTCGGCTCCCGCGTGCGGGCGGCCGGCGCTCGAGGATCCGCACCGGCAGGCCGACTGGCTGGTGCCGCCGAGGTACGGCGGCGGCCGGACCGATCGTGCTCAACGCGCGGATCGACACGTTCATCAGGGGCGTGGACGACCCGGTCGCGAAGGCGGTGGAGCGGGCTCGGCTGTATGTCGCGGCGGGCGTCGACTGCGTGTGTCCGATCGGGGCGCCGATCGACGCGTTGCCGCGGTTGCGGGCCGAGATCGAGGGGCCTGATCACCGTGGGGCGCCGCCCGGCGGGCCCTCGTTGCGGGAGTGGGGCGAGGCGGGGGCGTGACGCGGATCACGTTCGGGCCGGGGTTGCAGCGCAGGGCGGCAGCGGCGTTGCGGGAGATCACTGGACGGTCTGCGGTAGCGGCGTTGCGGGAGATCGCGGACGGTCTGCGGTAGCGCGTGGCCCGGGTGGCGGCAGACGAGCGTGCCGGGTGCCCCCGTCAGGAAAGGCACCCGGCACCAGAAATCTGCCCGCTCTCCGACAACCACGCCTCCGACGCGGTCGCCCCTCCCCGAAGCCCTACTTGGGCATCCACGCCTCCCACGTGGACCGGTGCTCGTCGATCCACCGCTTCGCCGCCTCGTCCGGGACAGCTTCTGGTCGGCGATCAGAGGGAGACCTCGTTCTGGTCCTCCGTCGTCCACTGGAAGTTCTTCAGAAGGCCGCCGCCTTGCCGCCGTCCTTGGAGAAGTCGGCGTTGAGGCACTTCTGCAGTGGTGTCTTCGGGTAGGCGCAGGCGACCTTCTTGGGTCGGCGTCGCAGCCCTCCTGTAGGCGGGCAGCTTCACCTCGGTCATCGGCACCTTCTTGAAGAGCCACTGGGGCTGGTACCAGCACGTCAGGAACGGCTTCTTCTGCTTGGCGAACTGCTTGATCTGGTGATCTGGGCGGCCTCGGAGCCGGAGAAGACGACCTGGTAGTCGAGCTTGAGGTTCTGGACCAGGCCTTGTCGTTGGTGACGTAGGACGAGCCGTCGAGGAGTTGGCCCTCTGCCGCCGCTCTCCGCGGTCTTCAGCTGTCGGCGTACTTGTTGAGGTTCTTCCAGTCCGTGACGTCCGGGTGCTGTTTGACGAAGTACGTGGGACGAACCAGCCGATGTGTCCGGTGACGCCGAGGTCGCCGCCTGTTCACGATGGTCTTCTTGTCCTGACGTACCGGGCCTCCTGGTCGGGGTGGCCCCAGTCCTCCATGATCGCGTCGACGCGGCCCTGGCTGAGGCGTCTCTAGGCGGGGACCTCGTCGACCTGGACGCAGTGTCGACGCGGTAGCCGAGTTCGTGTTCCAGGAGGTACTGGGCGACGGCGACGTTGGCCTGGGCGCCGACCCAGGACTGGACGGAGAGGTCACGGTCTTGGCGCCGTGGGCGTTGGCGTACGGGGACGCCTGCTTGGTCATGTCGGCGGCGCCGCAGCCGGTGACGACGAGCAGGGCGCCCGCCCGGCGACGGCCGCCACCGCCTTACGCGTGCGGGGGCGCATGCGGGTGCGGGTGCGTGTGCGATGCCATGGTCAGGTGCTCTCCTTCCCGCCGCGTGCGCGGCGTTCCGTCGGCTGGGTCACCCGGTCCAGCATCAGACCGAGGCAGACGATCGCGGCGCCGGCGACGAGGCCGGTGGCGAGGTCGCCCTGGGCGAGGCCGAAGACGACGTCGTAGCCGAGTGCGTCACGCCGCCGACGAGGCCGCCGATGATGTCGACGGCGAGGACCAGACGACGCCCTGGTTGACTGGCGAGGAGCAGTGCCGGGCGGGCGAGCGGGAGTTGGACCTGGCGCAGCTGCTGGCCGCTGGTGGCGCCCATGGAGCGGGCTGCCTCCATCGCGGCCGGGTCGACCTGGCGCAGGCCCTGCGTGGTGATGCGGATGACGGCGGGCAGTGCGGCGCCAGACGACGGCCGCGGCGACGGCCGGGGCGCGGCCGACGCCGAAGAGGGCGACGACCGGGATCAGAGTAGACGAACTGCGGCATCGTCTGGAAGACGTCGAGGACGGGCGCAGGGTCCGTTCGAGGCGTTCGCTGCGGGCCGCGCGGCGATGCCGATGGCGAAGCCGATGACCAGGGTGACCGCGACGGCGGCGGGGACCTGGGAGAGCGTGTCGAGAGACGGCTGCCCAGACGCCGAGCACGCCGATCGCGGCCATGGCGAGGACGGCGGTCAGGGCGGTGCGCCAGGTGCCGATGAGCCAGGCGAGCGCGGCGACGATCAGCAGCATCGGACCACCAGGGCAGCCGTGGTCAGGCCGGAGCGCACCGGGTCGAGGACAGGTGGTGAAGTGGGCGGCCCAGTCGGCGGTGCCGCCGATGTAGACACCGCGTAGAGGTGGTCGGTCATCCAGTCGACGGCGTCGTTGACGGGGTCGGCGATGTTGACGATCCACGCGTCGGGCCAGTCGAGGCGGTCGGCGAAGCGGGCCGCGAGCGCGATTCCACCACGGTGCCGGCCGCGACGACGCCCCACCTCCAGGGCGAGGCGGGCTTGTCGTCGCCCCGTCCCGCGCCTGCCGCGCTGGTCACGCGGTCGAGCGACGACGGCGAGCAGCACGATCGGGATGCCGGCGGCGAGTGCGGCGCCGACGTCGACCGAGGCGAGGCCGGTAGACGCGGTCGCCGAGGCCGCCTCGCGCCGATCACCGAGGCGATGACGGCCATGGAGAGGGCCATCATGATCGTCTGGTTGAGGCCGAGCAGGATCTCCTGGCGGGCCAGGGCAGGCGGGCGGTCACCAGGCGCTGGCGGGCGGTGGCGCCGAGGGAGGCGTCGGCCTCCATGACGCCGCCGTCGGCGGAGCGCGCAGGCCGAGCGCGGTGAGGCGGGCCATGGGCGGTGCGGCGTAGACGACGGTGGCGAGGACCGCGGCGGGCACGCCGATGCCGAAGACGAGGACGACCGGGAGGAGGTACGCGTACGCGGGGAAGACCTGCATGGTGTCGAGGACCGGGCGCAGGGCCCGGTGCATGCGGTCGCTCAGTCCGGCGGCGAGGCCGAACAGGGCGCCGATGACCACCGAGGCGAACACGGCGACGACCATGAGCGCGGTAGGTCTGCACGGTGGCACCCACATGCCGAGGAGCCGCAGATCAGGAAGGCGATCGCGGCGGACGCGGCGAGGCGCGCCAGCCGGCGACGCGCCAGGCGATGAGCCCGGCGGCGGCGGTCACTCCGGCCAGCCGGCGGCGAGGAGCACGAGGTAGACGGCGCGTACGAGCATCTCACGATGGCGTTGCTGATGTGGCCGAAGAAGTAGAGGAACAGCGGGTGGCTGTCGCGGTTGTCGATGATCCAGTCGCTGGCCTTGCCGAGAGCGGCTCGGTCAGGTCGACGGTGAGGGCGTGGGGCCAGGTCCCGCTGGACCACTTGGCGTCGACGAGCGGGATGATCACCGCCGCGGCGCAGACGGCGAGCAGCAGGAGCTGCCGAGGCCGCGGTGGCGGCGCAGACCCGCGAGGGGGCCCGCCCCGCGCTTGTCCAGCGGGGCGGTGGTGACGGCGGCCGTCATCAGACCGCCTCTCGCCCGCGGAAGCCGCTCGGGGCGCCGCCTCGGGCGCCACCTCGGCCTCCGTCGCGGGCGTGCCGCCCCACCCGTGGCCGGTGCCTCCTTCTCGACCTCCGACCCGTCGGTCCCAGTGATCCTGTCGGTCCCAGTGATCCTAGTCGGTCCCAGTGATCCCAAGCCGGTCCAGTGATCCGTCGGACCCAGAGGTCCCAGCGCGATCCGTCGGACCCGGTGGACCCAGCAACCCCATCAGCCCCGTCACCAGCCCCAGGCGGACTCCCAGCAGCCGCGATCAGGCGCTCGTGGTCGACGATGCCGAGGCAGCGGCCCCCGTCCATCACCCGCGCGGCGAACCGCTGCGGGCCACCGCCTCGATGGCGTCGGACACGGTGGCGTCGGTGCGAGGGCGACGCCGCGTTCGGCCTCGTCGGCGTCGGCGGGGCGCATGGCCCGCCGCACCGTCATGATCTGCTCGCGCGGCACGTCGCGGACGAACGTCGCGGACGTAGTCGTCGGCGGGCGCGCCCGACGATCTCCTCGGGCGCGCCGAGCTGCACGGTCTCGCCGTCGCGCATCAGGGCGATGTCCGGTCGCCGAGGCGCAGGGCCTCGCTTTGCAGGTCGTGCGTGATGAAGACCATCGTGCGGCCCTCCTCGCGGTGCAGGCGCACGACCTCTCCTGCATGTCGCGCCGGATCAGCGGGTCGAGTGCGCGCCGAACGGCTCGCCGAAGAGCAGGACTTCGTCGACGGCCAGCGCCGGGCGCGGGCGCGCACGACGCTGCTGCTGGCCGCCGGAGAGCTGGCCGGGGCGGCGCTGCTCCGAGCCCTCCAGGCCGACCTGCGCGACGATCCGGCGGCCTGAAGACGCTGGCGCGGCGCTCGGCGCGGCCGCATGCCCTGATCTCTCGGGCGCGTAGGCGACGCTGTCGATGACGCGCGCGGTGCGGCGAGCAGGCCGTAGTGCTGGAAGACCATCGCGGCGCGGTGGCGGCGCGGTTCGCGCAGCCGGGCCTTGTCCATGCCGGGACGTCCTCGCCGTCGATCGACAGGAGTGCCGGACGTCGGCTCGATGAGGCGGGTCAGGCAGCGCACGAGGGTCGGCTTGCCGAGCCGGACAGGCCCATGACGACGAAGACCTCGCCGCGCTTGCGGACGTCAGAAGGAGACGTCGCGCACGGCGGCGCGTGCAGAAACGGTGCGGGCGCGCAGGTCGGCGGCGCCCAGGCCGGCCAGCTCGGCGGTCGCCGGGGACGCGGTCTGGCCTTCGGGCCGAAGACCTTCCACGGGTCGCGTACGGACCGCAGACGAGGGCTCTGGCGCCGGGGCGCGCCTGCGCCGGAGCGGGATCTGCGTGCACGTGTGCGTGGACGTGCTCATCGCGCACCACCGCCCAACAGCTCGGCGCGACTCGCTCGCCCGGCCATCGAGCGCCGTACTTGCATCAGGGTTCGACCGCGGGCGTCGTCGGGAAGACGGACGCGCGTCGGCGATCCGGATGCCGAATCCAGCCCGCGCACCCTCAGCTCGGGGTCGACCACGTAGCGAGTTCGTCGCTCGTGGCGCGCCATCCGACAGGTGCCGGCCGGGTGGTAGGCGGTGTGTGGGCGGCCTTGCGGGCGTGCTCAGCTGAGCGCCTCGTCGCCCGCGACGTCCGGCCCAGGGCACACCTCGCGCTTGAGCCAGCCGGCCAGCGCGTCCGCGCGATCTCGCGCGCGATCGGATCCCGTCGACGAGCGTCCGGCCGTCGTAGTCGCTCCTCGTCGGTGAAGTAGCGGAAGTCGAGGGCGGAAGCTTTGACTCGGGGTCGGCGCTGGTCAGGTAGAGCGCGGCGCGGCTGCGCGGCTTGGGATGTTCGAGCGTCATCGACACCCGTGCGCGGGCTTCTCGTAGCCGGGCCGCTCGGGGTTGTCGGTGAACGGGATCTGCGTAGAAGTGGAACATCAGGTCGGGCCCGGCGCGTCCGGGTCGCGCTGGACGAACAGGCCGCGTCGCTGTCCGCATCGGCGCTGTTGATCGGGGATCGGCGCCGTCGGTCTCCCGAGACGATGACCGACTCCGGGATTGGTCGAGCAGGTTCTCGCCGACGCCGTGCAGGTCGTGCAGTCGGGGATGCCGAGCTTCTCCAGGTCCTGCGTCGGCGCCGATGCCGGAGTGCGCAGGAGCAGCCGGGGTGTCGACGGCGCCGGCGCAGACGATGACCTCGCGCCGGGCGGATATGAGCGCTTCCGCGCCGTCCTGCCGCGCACCCGCACTCCGCGCGCGGTGAGCGAGTCGTCGAACTCCAGCCGGTGGGCCCAGGTCTCCAGCAGCAGCGTCAGGTTGGGCCGGTCGCCGGCCTCCATGTGCGGGTGCAGATAGGCCACCGAGGCGGACGAGCGCTTGTTGTTCTCGGGGTGGTACGCCAGGTCGAAGAAGCCGACGCCGTCCTTGAACGGGCCCTTGTTGAAGCCCTCGACGCGCGGGACGCCGGTCGCGGCCTGCGCGGCCTCGACGAAGTCGCGGGCGATGGCGTTCCGGTCCTTCTCGTCGACGGGGACGATGTTGTTGCGCAGCTTGGCGAAGTACGGGTCCATCGCCGTGTGGTCCCAGCCCTCGGCGCCCGCGGCCGCCCACTCGTCCCAGTCGCCGGGCAGCGGCTTGAACGAGATGAGCGTGTTGTGCGACGAGCAGCCGCCGAGCACCTTGGCGCGGCTGTGCAGGATGTGCGAGTTGCCGCGCGGCTGCTCGGTGGTGGTGTAGCCGTAGTCGAGGTCGCCGCCGAGCAGGCCGAGCCAGCGGCGCAGCGTCAGCACGTCGTCGCGGTCGATGTCGCTGGGGCCGCCCTCGATGACGGCGACGGTGACGTCGGGGTTCTCGGTGAGCCGGGAGGCGATCACCGATCCGGCCGTGCCGCCGCCGACGACGACGTAGTCGTAGTCGTACGTGGTCCCGTCGCCGGGCTTCTCGTTCTTCTCAGGCATGCGTCAACTCCAAGGCGTCGCAAGGTACTTCGCGTAATGGGGCGTACGTGTACGGGGGCGGGCTCAGCCCGCGAACCAGCGCACCGGCTTCGGTGCCAGGTTCTGGTAGACGTGCTTGGTCTCGCGGTACTCGGCGAGTCCGGCGGGGCCCAGTTCGCGGCCCACGCCGCTCTTCCCGAAGCCGCCCCACTCCGCCTGCGGCAGGTAGGGGTGGAAGTCGTTGATCCAGACGGTGCCGTGGCGCAGCCGTCCCGCGACCCGGCGGGCGCGGCCCGCGTCCGCGGTCCAGACGGCGCCGGCGAGCCCGTACTCGGTGTCGTTGGCGAGCGCGACGGCCTCGTCCTCGGTGCGGAACGTCTCGACGGTGAGGATCGGCCCGAAGGTCTCCTCGCGCACGACGCGCATCTCGCGGTGGCACTGGTCGAGGACGGTCGCCTCGTAGAAGTAGCCGCTGGCGGGCCGTACGTCGGACGGCTCGGGGCGCTTGCCGCCGGAGCGCAGGACGGCGCCCTCGGCGAGCGCGGAGGCGACGTACGACTCCGTCTTGTCGCGCTGCTGCTCGCTGACGAGCGGCCCGCACTCGACACCGTCCTCGGTGCCGCGGCCGAGGCGGATCTTCGCGGCGCGGCGGGCGAGTTCGGCGACGAAGCGCTCGCGCACCGACTCCTCGATGATGAGGCGCGAGCCGG
Organism: Streptomyces sp. KL116D; assembly: GCF_030766975.1. Classification (NCBI taxonomy): domain Bacteria; kingdom Bacillati; phylum Actinomycetota; class Actinomycetes; order Kitasatosporales; family Streptomycetaceae; genus Streptomyces; species Streptomyces sp. KL116D. Next base: position 79,653 of record NZ_JASERH010000042.1, read on the forward strand.
CCGAGCAGACCTGGCCGCTGTGGATGAAGGCGGCGTTGAGGGCCTGGTCGACGGCGGTGTCGAAGCCGTCCTCCGTCTCGCAGGCGTCGGCGAAGACGACGTTCGGGTTCTTGCCGCCGAGTTCCAGGGCGACCTTCTTCACGGACGCGGCCGCCGCCTGGGCGACCTTGGTGCCGCTGACCAGGCCGCCGGTGAAGGAGACGAGGTCGACGTCGGGGTGGTCGGAGAGGCGGGCGCCGACGGTGGCACCGGGGCCGGTCACGATGTTGGCGACGCCGTCCGGCAGGCCGGCCTCCACGAGGAGTTCGATGAGCACGACCGTGGTCAGCGGTGTGATCTCGCTCGGCTTGATGACGAAGGTGTTGCCCGCGGCGAGCGCCGGGGCGATCTTCCAACTCGCCTGCAGCAACGGGTAGTTCCAGGGCGTGATCATCGTGCAGACGCCGACCGGCTCGTGCACGACGACGCTGTGGATCTCGTCGGAGCCGGCGTCGACGACACGGCCCGCGCCCTCGCCGACGACGAGGTCGGCGAAGTAGCGGAAGGCGTCGGCGACGCAGTCGACGTCGACGCGCCCCTCCTCGACGGTCTTTCCGGCGTCCCGGCTCTCCAGGAGGCCGATCTCCTCCCGGTCGCGCACGAGGAGGTCCGCGACGCGGCGCAGCAGCGCGGCGCGCTCGGCGACGGGCGTCGTCGGCCAGGGCCCTTCGTCGAAGGCCCGGCGCGCGGCGGCGATCGCGGCGTCCGCGTCGTCGGCGCCGCCCTCGGCGATCACGGCGAACGGCTTGGCATCCGCGGGGTCGATGACGTCACGGGTGTCCCCTGAGGTGGCTCCGCGCCACGTTCCGCCGACATGGATGGTCTGTTGTACTGACACGTCCTGCTTTGCCTTCCGTTCCGGATCTGTCCCCCGAGCACCGCGAAAGCCGTGGAAGGTTTCGTGGTGACGTCGGAAGCCCCTGCCCTGGGGTGTGGAAAGCATGCGCGAACCGTGGTCGAAAGTGCGCTGCGTCACCACGTACACCTGCGAAAGCGCCGAAACGTACCCTGAGGGACGTTCTGTCCCTGGGGGTGTGTGCCATGAAGGCCGAGGCGAAGAAGGCCGCGGCGAGGAAGTCCGAGGCGAAGAAGTCCGAGGCCAGGAAGACCGGCTACGGGTGGGTGCTGGTGTCGGCGGTGTGCACGGCGACGCTGATCGCGGCGACGGCCTGGTCGGGCGACGACGACAAGGACGGCGCACCGGTCGGCGCCGGGCGCGGTTCCAGCGCCCGCGAGCTGGCCGACCGGGCCCGGCAGGCGCTGCTGAACTCCTCGTCACTGCACGTCACGGTCGAGGACCGGTCGAAGGGTGCCGGCACGTCGGCCCCGTCCGCATTGGACCTGGCCCTTGACCGCGAGGACGACTGCATGGCGTCGGTCACGTTCGGCGCCCACGGCAGGGCCGACATCGTGCGCAGCGACGACCGGGTGTGGATGCGCATGGACGCGAAGCTGTGGCGCACCCGCCTGCCGGGCGCCGAGGGCAGGGCGGCGGCGAAGCTCCTCAAGGGCCGCTACGTCACCGGCCCCGCCGACGACCGGACCCTCGCGGACCTGGCGAGCGTCTGCGACCTGAGCGCCCTGCGCCGGCAGATCCGCGACGGCGGGACGGGCCGGGAGACCGTGCGCGAGGGCGAGCCCACCACGCTCGACGGCACCCGCGTCGTCCCGCTGACCACCGAGGCGGACGGCACGACGAGCACGCTGTACGTGGCCGCGCACGGGACGCCGTACGCCCTCGGGTACACGGAGGTGAGCGCCGGCGCGGCCGGGGCGCGGGCCACCGACACGACGACCCGTTACGCGGACTACGGGAAGCCGGTCCCGGTCAGGACGCCGCCGGCCGACGCGTCGGTGGACGTGTCGAAGCTGGCGTCACTCGGCGACGGCACCCGCTGAGCCCACTTGCATCGGCGCGGGCCAGCCCCCACCCCCCCCCTCAGGGCCGGTCCGTGTCCGGCAGCCAGTCCCGTACCGGATCGTGGTCGAGCCAGCGGCGGGTGCCCGCCGAGCGGGCGGCGGCCCGCAGGAGTCCGGCGATCCCCGGATGCTCGCGCCCGGCGGGCCAGACCAGGGACCACGCGTAGAGCGGGGTCGGGTCGACGAGCGGTACGACGCGCAGGCCGGGGTCGTCCGGCAGTGGCACGTCGGAGGGGAAGAGGGTGAACTGCCCCGGCTCGTCGCGGAGACGGTCGAGGAAGGACTCCAGGCCGAGGTTGGGCCCGCCCCGGCGCGACGCGATCCCGAACCGGTCGGCGAACCGGGTGAGGAAGTCGAGCCGCACCGTCTCGGCCGGGTAGCGGAGCGTGGAGTCGCGCAGGTCGGCCGGGCGCAGGCTGTCGGCGCCGGCCAGCGGATGGCGGGCGCTGAGCACGGCGTCGACCGGTTCGAGGCGCACGAGGCGGCGCACCAGGGCCCGGTCCTGGTCGGGCAGGGCGTGCACGCGCCCGAACCCGGCGTCCGCGTCACCCCGCAGCAGCGCGTCGACGACCGACGGGTAGTCGCGGCCCGCCCCGGGTTCGACGGCGCACCCCGGCGCTCCCTCGATCAGGGCGGCGACCGTGCGCATCGGCGCGTAGAGGTGCCCCCACACATCGATGCGCAGGGGCCGCGGCGGGGTGCCGCGCACGGCGTCGACGGCGGTCCGGCCCGCGTCGAGGGCGCCGCGGGCCGGTTCCAGGAACCGTGCGCCGGCGCCGCTCAGCGTGACACCTCCCGGGCCGCGCTCGAAGAGCCGTACGCCCAGCAGGGATTCGAGGCGGGCGACGCGCTTGGACAGGGCCTGCTGGGTGATGCCGAGCCGGGCCGCGGCCCGCCCGAAGTGCCGCTCGTCGGCCACCGCGGCGAAGGCGCGGACCTGTGCCAGATCGAGGTCCACATCGGGGTCCGCATCAAGGTCCGCATCGAGGTCCGCATCAAGGCCCGAATCGAGGTCCACTGCGCTCTCGGGGTCTGATTCACCGGTGCTCACACCCGGCACCCTAGGGAACAACCATCGGTTGTCGTACCCGGTGACCGGTTGTTGGACCGCCCGGTGCCCGCCCCGGTCCACTGACGGCATGCGAGCTTACGTACCCACGGGCAAGGCCCACTCCGGAGAACCGCACGTCGTCCTCGCCGAGCTGCCGCAGCCTCGGCCGCGCCCCGACGAGGCGCTGATCAAGGTCGAGGCGTACTCGGTGAACCGCGGCGAGACGTTCAAGCTGGAGGAGCCCGGGGCGAGCTGGCGGCCCGGCAAGGACGTGGCGGGCCTCGTCGTGCAGCAGGCGGCGGACGGCAGCGGGCCGGAGGCGGGGCGCCGCGTCGTGGGCCATCCGGCGGGCGGCGGCTGGGCCGAGTACGCGGCGGTGCCGTCATCGGCGCTCGCCGAACTGCCCGACTCCGTCGACACGGTGCGGGCCGCCGCACTCCCCCTCGCCGGGCTGACGGCTCTGCGGCTGCTGCGGGCGGCGGGTCCGGTCGGCGGGCGCCGGGTACTGCTGACCGGGGCGTCCGGCGGCGTCGGCCACTACGTCACCGAGCTCGCGGCGGCCGCGGGCGCGCACCTCACCGCGGTGTCGGCGACCCCCGAACGGGGCGCGCGGCTGCGGGAGTTGGGTGCGCGGGACGTCGTCGCGGACGTCGCCGGCGCGGGCGGCGGCGGGCCGTACGACCTGGTCCTGGAGTCCACCGGCGGCGGCGCGCTGCCCGTCGCCCTGGCGAAGCTGCGGCGCGGCGGCACGCTCGTCTGGTTCGGCCAGGCGAGCCGGACCCCGGTCACCCTGGACTTCTTCGACTTCTTCAAGGGCCCCGAGTCCGCGACCCTGCGCCACTTCCACTACGCGGACTTCCCCGAGTCCTACGCCGACGACCTCGCGGCACTGGTCCGTCTCGTCGCCGACGGCCGGCTGCACCCGGAGCTGGGCCGTGTCACGGACTGGTCGGAGACCGCCGCGACCCTCGTCGACCTGCGTGACCGCCGTATCCGCGGCAATGCCGTCTTGACCGTTTCCTGAATCCGAATCCAAACCCGGACCCGAACCCGAACCTGAACCGACCCCGGAGGCCCTGGCCATGTCCCACCGCTCCGCCTTCTTCCAACTCCCTTCCATCCTCCCGGACTTCATCGCCCAGAACCGTTCACGCACGTACGGCGCGGGCCTCGACCCCTTCGCGTACGAGCGGGTCACCCACGGTCTCACCGACCTCCTCGACTGGCCGGCCGCGTTCGTGGACGCCGCACGCGGCCACCTCGCCGACGCCGCCCGATACGAGTCGGCCCACGGCGCGGACCGGTCCGCAGGGGAGGCCTTCCGTACGGCCGCCCGCTGGTTCCACTGCGCCGTCCTGCTCCCGCACCCCGACCGCGCCCTGACAGCGGACGCCGCCGCGCAGGCCGACGCGGCGATGGGCCGCGCCCTGGCGCTCCTCGAACCGGACGCGGTGCGCGTCGAGGACGAGTCGTACGCGGGCTGGCTGCGCGGCGCCGGGCACGCCGCCCACGGGGTGGTCGTGGTGATCCCCGGTCTCGACTCGTCCAAGGAGGAGTTCCACGACCTCACGGAGGCGCTGCTCGCGCGCGGCACCGCCGTCTTCACGATGGACGGCCCCGGCCAGGGCGTGCGCGCCGCGACGACCACGGTCACCGCGGACTACGAACGGGTCGTGGGCCGGGTCGTCGACGCGCTGCACGAGCGGCTCGGCCCGGTGCCGGTCGGTGTCGTCGGGCTCAGCCTGGGCGGCTACTACGCGGCGTGGAGCGCGGCCCACGAACCGCGGATCCGGGCGGTGGCCACGGTCAGCGGGCCGTACCGGATCACCGGCTGGGACGACACGGTGCCGTTCGTGCGGGAGACGCTGGTGCAGCGGGCCGGTTCGGAGGGTGCCGCGCGCGACTTCCTCGCGTGCGTCGACCTGCGCGGGGTCGCTTCGCGGATCACGGTGCCGGTGCTCGTCGTGGACGGGGCGGACGATGTGATCCCGGGGGTGTGCAACGGGGCTCGCCTCGCCGCGGATGCGCCGTCCGGCACGTATCTGTCGGTGCCGGGTGGTGATCATCTGCTCGGCAATGTTCGGGGCGCGTGGTTGGGGCGGCTTGCGGACTGGTGCGCCACGACGCTCCGCGGGTGAGCCGCCTGTTCGCCGTGGGACGTTCGACTTCTGGTCGAGTGCGGCTCTCGTCGTGGCTGGTCGCGCAGTTCCCCGCGCCCCTGAGAAGCGCACCTGCGGTGCGGCCTCTCCCCGCCGGGGGAAGGCTGCGCGCAGCGCATGCCTTCCAGGGGCGCGGGGAACGGCGCGACCAGCCCCCACCGGCCCGCAGCCGAAGTCGGCCTTCCAGGGGCGCGGGGAACTGCGCGACCAGCACCCACCGGAGCCGCGCCCGGCCCGAAAACGTGAACCGCCCGCGGCGGGTCGTGGAGACCCGTGCGGGCGGTCGGCGTACTGCGGATGCCGGAAGTGGCCGGAGCCTAGATGAGGCCGAGGCCGCGAACCGCCTCGCGCTCCTCCGCCAGCTCCTTGACGGACGCGTCGATCCGCGCACGCGAGAACTCGTTGATGTCCAGACCCTGGACGATCTCGTACTTGCCGTCCTTCGTGGTGACGGGGAAGGAGGAGATCAGGCCCTCCGGGACGCCGTAGGAGCCGTCCGACGGGATGCCCATGGAGGTCCAGTCGCCCTCGGCCGTGCCGTTGACCCACGTGTACACGTGGTCGATCGCGGCGTTGGCGGCCGACGCGGCCGAGGACGCGCCACGGGCCTCGATGATCGCGGCGCCGCGCTTGGCGACGGTCGGGATGAACTCGTCGGCCAGCCACGCCTCGTCGCCGCCGATGGCCTCGATGGCCGGCTTGCCCGCGACGGACGCCTGGAAGATGTCCGGGTACTGGGTGGCCGAGTGGTTGCCCCAGATCGTCAGGTGCTTGATGTCGGCGACCGTGGAGCCCGTCTTCTTCGCGAGCTGCGTGAGCGCGCGGTTGTGGTCCAGACGGGTCATCGCGGTGAAGCGCTCGGCCGGTACGTCCGGCGCGGCGGCCTGGGCGATGAGGGCGTTGGTGTTGGCCGGGTTGCCGACGACGAGGATCTTGACGTCGTCCGCGGCGTTGTCGTTGATGGCCTTGCCCTGGGGCTTGAAGATGCCGCCGTTGGCCTCCAGGAGGTCACCGCGCTCCATGCCCTTGGTGCGGGGGCGGGCGCCGACGAGCAGGCCGACGTTCGTGCCGTCGAAGGCGACGTTCGGGTCGTCGGTGATGTCGATGCCCTGGAGCAGCGGGAACGCGCAGTCGTCGAGCTCCATGGCGGTGCCCTCGGCGGCCTTCAGCGCCGGGGTGATCTCCAGGAGGCGCAGCTTGACCGGCACGTCCGCGCCGAGCAGCTGGCCGGAGGCGATGCGGAAGAGCAGTGCGTAGCCGATCTGGCCGGCGGCGCCGGTGACGGTGACGTTCACGGGAGTGCGGGTCATGGCGTTCTCCGTATGACAGCAGGTCTTTTGATCGATCTCTCTACATCAAGAGATCCGCTCGTCAGGCTATCGCGCCCCGCCCGCACCGAACCCCCGGGTTCGTGTGGCTCGCCCCACAGAGCCACCCCACCGTGTCGGTGTCCGAACACGGGGGCGGCCGCCGGCCCGGGAGAGTGGGCTGCGGCGGCCGCCGTGGGGGTGCCACTGGGGTGAGCACTCCCGTGGGGGTATTTCTGCGCCTTCCCCGAAGGGGCTCCCCCATGCGCACTTCTTCACCGACGGGTTGCTCCGTTACTCCGTGCAGCCCTTCTGGCCGGACGCGAGGGTCGCGCAGGCCTTCGCCTCGGCGGCGGAGCCGACGGCGAGCATCGGCGTGTACGCGTCCGTGTCGGCGTCGCCGACCAGGCCCTTCTTGGACGCCTTGGCACCGGCCTTGAGCTGCACGCTGTCGCCGGGCGTGGCGCCCTGGACGCGGGCCCAGGCCGCCTTGCACGTCTTGCTGTAGCGGACCTGCACGGTGACGGTGCCGACGGTGGTCGTGGCGGGGCTGTCCGCGAGGTCGCCGCCGCAGCCCATGGCCTCCGGGTCCTTGCCGGTGCAGTCGGCGCCCACGCACTGGACGCCCGCGGGCAGCTGGGGCGCGCTGGTCGTCGCCGCGGGCGTCGGCTCCGCCTTGTTGCCCTTGTCGTCGTCGCCGCTGGTCAGGACGTAGGCGATGAGCACGACGATCGCCGCGCCGAGGACTCCGGCCAGGAACATGGTGAGCCGCCGCCTGCCTCCGCCGCCCCCCTGCGGCGTGGCCGGGGCCGCGGGGGCCGCCGGTGACGCGGGCGGACCGAACTGGTCCACGCGCGGCGCCGAGCCCTGCGGCGGCACGGTCGGCGACACGCCGGCGGGTCCGGCGACGCCGGTGACCCGGGAGGCGGTCGCGCTCCCGTTCTTGCCGCCGGCCTGCTTGGTCCCGGCCGCGGGTCCGCCGAACTCTCCCAGGGCGGCCCGCGCCTGGGAGATCCGTATCGCCTCCATGGTCATGTCGTGGCGCATCTCGGAGCGGCTCCACGCGCGCTCCGCGAGCTCCCACATCGTGGTCAGGTGAACGGGATTGGTGCCGGTCACCTCGGCGAGCGCGACGATCGCGCCCTTCGGTGCCAGCAGCCGTCCGTTCAGATACCGCTCCCACGAGGTCTTGCTGTACCCGGTGCGGTCCGCCAGAGCGGCGATCCCGAGCCCGCTGCGGTCCACCAGCCGACGCAACTGGCTGGCGAACTCCTTGACCTGCGGGTCGAGTTCGTCCGGTAGCGCCCTCCAACGAGGCATTGCCTTCCCCCTATTCCCCCCATACGTGCCTGATTCCCCCCGCGCCGCGCCAACGCTGTGGCCCCCCACTGGCTACCCAATGGGATGCGAGTAGCCAGGATGTCAGTTCCCCGGGCGGGGGCGCACGGGGGCATTCGACAGCATTCGACAGGCGCGGACCACCGAAGCGTGCCCCCTCGCACGACTCCGGGCCCGGGACGTCCGAGACCGTCCGGATTTCCCAGACTAGGTGCGTTGTCCACCTTCGTACGACAAAATCCCCGAACTTACCCGGACATCACCACACAGGGACGACGGGGCTCCACCTCGGGCGCCCCGTCCGTCACGTGTCCCTGCTCATCTCACGGTGAAGTGCAAAGTGTCCTGGAGGAAGGGGATCTTCAGCCAGGGATCCGGCTGCGCCATCATCGCGAGCAGCACGATGGCGAGGCCGAGGATCCCGTACGTGACCAGGTCCGTGAAGCGCGAGCGCACGGCCAGCATGCCGACCGACGGCAGCACCCAGCGCAGCACGGCCCCGCCGAGCAGGGCGACCCCGACCAGGATGCAGCCGACCCGGAACAGGTCGAAGGCGGTGAGCAGCAGCCCGAGCCCGGCCACCGACAGGACGGCGATCAGCGGCCACTGCCGGGCGGGCGCCGGGGCGTCACCCGGGGCCGCCCGGCCGCCGCCCTCGGGGCGCGCGGTGTCGCGCGTCCACAGCGGGAAGCGCCGGGTGCCCCGCTTCTTCTCGCCCCCGGCCGCGTCAGCCGACACCGTTCGCGTTCCGTTCGGCTGCTTCCACGACGTTCACGAGGAGCTGGGCGCGGGTCATCGGGCCGACGCCGCCCGGGTTCGGCGAGATCCAGCCGGCGACCTCGGCCACGCCCGGGTGGACGTCGCCGACGATCTTGCCGTTCGCGTCGCGCGAGACGCCGACGTCGAGCACGGCCGCGCCCGGCTTGATGTCCTCGGGCTTGATCAGGTGCGGGACGCCCGCGGCGGCCACGACGATGTCGGCGCGCCGCAGGTGGCTCGCGAGGTCACGGGTGCCGGTGTGGCACTGGGTGACCGTGGCGTTCTCGGACTTGCGGGTGAGCAGCAGCGGCATCGGCCGTCCGATGGTCACGCCACGGCCGACCACGACGACCTCGGCGCCCTTGATCTCGACGCCGTGCTGCCGGAGCAGCGTGATGATGCCGTACGGGGTGCAGGGCAGCGGCGCCGGCTCGTTCAGGACCAGGCGGCCGAGGTTCATCGGGTGCAGGCCGTCGGCGTCCTTGGCCGGATCCATCAGTTCGAGGATGCGGTTCTCGTCGATGCCCTTGGGGAGCGGCAGCTGCACGATGTAGCCGGTGCAGGCCGGGTCCTCGTTGAGCTCGCGGACGACCGCCTCGATCTCCTCCTGCGTCGCCGTGGCGGGCAGTTCGCGCTGGATCGACGCGATGCCGACCTGCGCGCAGTCACGGTGCTTTCCTGCCACGTACTTCTGGCTGCCGGGGTCCTCCCCCACGAGAATCGTGCCGAGGCCGGGCGTGACGCCCTTCTCCTTCAGCGCCGCCACGCGGGCGGTCAGTTCGGACTTGATCGCGGCTGCGGTGGCCTTGCCATCGAGAATCTGGGCGGTCATGGCACCCATTGTTTCAGGGCGGCCCTGGTTCACCCAAGTTGCACTTGCACAACAGCCCATACCCCCCACTGGACAGGGGGCCATCGGGTTGAGAACCATGATCGGCGCCGCTCCCTCACATCGTCCACCACTGCCTCTCACCGTCCCCGGAGGAATCACGCCATGAGTTTCGGCGACCCCAACAACCCCTACGGACAGCAACCGCCGCAGGGCAGCCCGTACGGGCAGCAGGCCCCGCAGGGAGTGCCGCCGCAGGGCTACGGCTACCCGCAGCAGCCCGGCCAGCCCTACGGCGCCTACCCCCAGCAGGGGATGCCGCCCGGTACGCCGCCGATCGCCTCGATGGGCCGCAGGTTCGGCGCGCGGCTGATCGACGGGGTGCTGTTCTTCATCGTGTACGCGGTGATCCTGGCGCCGAAGTTCACCGACCTGGTCGACGACGTGCGCGCCTGTGACGCCGGCTCGTCGACGTACGACACGTGCATGGACAACGCCGTCTCGGACTTCCAGTCCTCGGTCCTGCCGGTCGCCGGCCTGTTCATGCTCCTCGTGCTGCTCTACGAGGTCCTGATGGTCGCGTTCGCCGGCGCCACGCTGGGCAAGATGGCGGTCGGCATCCGCGTCCTGAAGGCGGAGACCGGTGAGAAGCCGGGCATCGGCGGCGGCTTCCTGCGCTGGGTCATCCCGACGGTCGGCGCGTTCGCCTGCGGCATCGGCCAGCTCCTCGTCTACCTCTCCCCGTTCTGGGACAAGTCCGGCCGCAAGCAGGGCTGGCACGACAAGGTCGCGAGCACGGTCGTCGTCCAGGTGCGGTGAACCCGCACCACACGCGGAAGGGCCCGCCGGTCGTCGACCGGCGGGCCCTTCCGCGTGTGGTGCGGGGCGGCTCAGTGGAAGAAGTGCCGCGTGCCCGTGAAGTACATCGTCACGCCGGCCTTCTTGGCAGCCTCGACGACCTGCTCGTCACGGATCGAACCGCCGGGCTGCACGATCGCCCGCACTCCGGCGTCGATCAGGATCTGCGGCCCGTCGGGGAACGGGAAGAACGCGTCCGAGGCGGCGTACGAGCCGCGTGCCCGCTCCTCGCCGGCCCGCTCGACGGCGAGCTTGCAGGAGTCGACGCGGTTGACCTGGCCCATGCCGACGCCGACGGAGGCGCCGTCCTTGGCGAGCAGGATCGCGTTGGACTTCACGGCGCGGCAGGCGCGCCAGGCGAACGCCAGCTCGTCCAGCTCGCCCTGCGACAGGGCGTCGCCGGTCGCGAGGGTCCAGGTGGCCGGGTTGTCGCCGTCGGCCTGGAGGCGGTCGGTGACCTGGAGCAGCGCGCCGCCGTCGATCTGCTTCGTCTCGACCGTCGCGGCCGGGCCGTTCGGGGCGCGCAGCACGCGGATGTTCTTCTTCTTGGTGAGGGCTTCGAGGGCGCCGTCCTCGTAGTCGGGCGCGACGATGACCTCGGTGAAGATGTCGGCGACCTGCTCCGCCATCTCCTTGGTGACCGGCCGGTTCACGGCGATGACGCCGCCGTAGGCCGAGACCGGGTCGCAGGCGTGGGCCTTGCGGTGGGCCTCCGCCACGTTCCCGGCGACCGCGATGCCGCACGGATTCGCGTGCTTGATGATCGCGACGCAGGGGTCCTCGTGGTCGTACGCGGCACGGCGCGCGGCGTCCGTGTCCGTGAAGTTGTTGTACGACATCTCCTTGCCGTGCAGCTGCTCGGCCTCGGCGAGGCCGCCCGTGCCGTCGACGTAGAGGGCCGCGCCCTGGTGCGGGTTCTCGCCGTAGCGCAGGACGTTCTTGCGCGTGTAGGTGGCGCCCAGGAACTCGGGGTGACCGCTGTCGTCGGCGGCGGCGTAGTCGTCCGCGAACCAGGAGGCCACGGCCACGTCGTACGAGGCGGTGTGCTGGAACGCCTCGGCGGCCAGGCGCTTGCGGGCGGTCAGGTCGAAACCGCCGTCCGCGACGGCCTTCAGCACGTCGCCGTACGCGCCCGGGTTGACGACGACCGCGACCGACGGGTGGTTCTTGGCGGCGGCGCGGACCATCGACGGACCGCCGATGTCGATCTGCTCGACGCACTCGTCGGGGGTGGCGCCCGAGGCGACGGTCTCGCGGAACGGGTAGAGGTTCACGACGACCAGGTCGAACGGCTTCACGCCCAGGTCGGCGAGCTGCTTCTGGTGGTCCTCGAGGCGCAGGTCGGCGAGGATGCCGGCGTGGACCTTCGGGTGCAGCGTCTTCACGCGCCCGTCGAGGCACTCGGGGAACCCGGTGAGCTCCTCGACCTTGGTGACGGGGACCCCGGCACCGGCGATCTTCGCGGCGGTCGAACCGGTGGACACCAGCTCGACGCCCGCCTCGTGGAGCCCGCGCGCCAGCTCCTCCAGACCGGTCTTGTCGTAGACGCTGACCAGCGCCCGGCGAATGGGCCGCTTGTTGCTCTCGGCGGTCACGGGATAACTACCTTTCGTCCCTCAATGCTGAAGCCGTTACGGGCCAGACGCCCCACGACATCGACGAGCAGCGTGCGCTCGACTTCCTTGATGCGCTCGTGCAGAGCGCTCTCGTCGTCCTCGTCCCGGACCTCGACCACGCCCTGGGCGATGATGGGGCCGGTGTCGACGCCGTCGTCGACGAAGTGGACGGTGCATCCGGTGACCTTGGCGCCGTACGCGAGCGCGTCCCGCACACCGTGCGCACCGGGAAAACTGGGCAGCAGGGCCGGGTGCGTGTTCACGAACCGCCCGCCGAACCGCGCGAGGAAGTGCTTCCCCACGATCTTCATGAAGCCCGCCGAGACCACCAGGTCCGGCTCGTACGCGGCGGTCGCCTCGGCGAGCGCCCGGTCCCAGTCGGCGCGGTCCGCGTGGTCCTTGACCCGGCACACGAAGGTGGGGATTCCGGCGCGTTCGGCGCGCTCGAGTCCGGCGATGTCCTCGCGGTCGGCGCCGACGGCCACGATCTCGGCGCCGTACGCCCCGGTCCCCTGTGCCGCGATGGCGTCGAGCAGAGCCTGCAGATTCGTACCTGATCCGGAGACCAGCACGACGAGGCGCTTGGCCTTGGCCACGGCGGGGCCCTTTCTGGAGAGCGTCATGCGTTTTTGTACGGTCGTACGAAGGCTTCGGCGTCCCCGATACGGGGAACCCTACGAAGCGGCCGACCGGCAGCAACGATACCGGCACACCGGACGGGCCCCATGGGACGGGGGCGAGGGCTGAAGGTAGCGTCAGCGTCACGGAACGCTGGACGGCCACTGGACGTTGACCTGAAGAGCGGGCCGACCCGCACCGCGAACCATGTGACCGACGACCTATGTGACCGACGACCCAAGGGAAGACGCACACCTGATGCCGGACCGAAGCCTTCGCCTCACGCTGCCCGCCGGCGCCGTCCTGCCGCGCGAAGGCCGACCCACGCCGTCGCCGGCCAAGGAGTCCGACGGACCCGGGAAGAACGCCGGGGCCTCCGGCGGTTCCAGTGGCTCCGGCGGTTCCGGTGGTTCCGGCGGTTCCGGTGAGGACAACCCGTTCGCGCCGCCGCCCGAGGGCACGCCCGACCGTCCGTGGCAGCCGCGCCGTCCGGAGGGCTCGGACGAGCCGTCGGACTCCACGCCGTGGGGCAGCCAGTGGAGCGACCGCCAGCCCGGCCGCGCCCAGGGCGGCGGCTTCGGCGAGCGCCCCCGCATCGGCGGCGGTGGCAACGGACAGGGCGGGCCCGAGGGCCAGGGCCCCGGTCCGGCCGGCGGCATGCGCTGGGACCCCACGGACCCGGCCCAGCGCCGCGCGCGCTACGCACTGCTCTCCGGCATGTGGGGCTTCTTCTTCGCCCTGTTCAACTGGCCGTACGTGGCACTGCTGCTCGGCGCGCTCGCCCTGTACTGGGGCATCAGCGCCCTGCGGGCGAAGCCCCGCACCCCGGACCCGGACGCCCCGGCCCCGGCGAGGCCGACCCCCGACGCGTCCCGTCCGCAGACGACGGCGGCGGTCAGCGGCCTGGTCACCGGCGGTCTCGCGCTGGCGATGGTGGCGGCGATGTTCACGGCCAAGATGGCGTACAGCGACTACTACGAGTGCCGGGCGGACGCCCTGACGAACGCGGCGAAGCAGTCCTGCGAAGACCTCCTCCCGAAGGAACTCCGCCCCCTCCTGGGCACCCGCTGACCGTCACCCGACCTCGGCCAACGAGCTGCGGCCGCCCACACCCAGGGCAACGGCTCCCGCCCCCACGGGCAGCGGCTGCCGCGCCGCCGTGGACAACGACTGCCGCCCCGCCTCGGACACCTCCCGCCCAGCCGCCCTGGGCAACGGCTCCCCGCCACCGAACGACTGCCGCCCTCGCCTTGGGCAATCTGCCGCCTGGGGCGGCAGGGTGGGCAAGGCGGCCCCCGGTGCCGCGCACCAGTGATCGGGGGCCGGACCGGTACGGGTCAGTCGTCTGTGGTGCCGCCCGTCCCGGGGTGGTCCGTCGGAGACGACGACGCCTCCTTGAGGGCCGCCCAGCGGGACTCGCGGGACGCCTGGTCGAAGAAGTCGTAGGGCTCGAACTCGGCGGGGCCGGAGCCGGAACCCGAGCCGGAACCAGAACCGGAGCCGGGCCCCAGTTCAGACTCCGGCTCCCCCGCCGCACGCCTGCGCACCACCACCGACGCCGCCCACGCCGACACCCGCCCCCGCACCCCGGCCTCCCGCCACCACCGCACCCCGAGCGCCACCGGCACCCCCACCCCCACGACCCACCCCACCGAGGCCGCCCCCACCAGCCACCCCACCGGCCCGAACTCCGCCAGCGCCACCAGCCCGAGCGCCCCGCCCGCGGCGACCCCCAGACACGCCATCCCCGCGCCGCACAGCCCCGCGGCCACCGCCACCGCCCCGGCGACCCGCCCCGCCGACCACGCCCCCGTCTCCCCGACCACGAACCACGCCACGGTCACCGCGGCGGCGACCGGCACCACTCCGACGGCCCACGTGAGCGGCCCCCCACCACCCTCGGAGGGCAACGCCGCGAGCAGGGGGAACGCGGACAGCAGCGGACCACCGGACCCGCCGAGCGGCCCCACGGCGTGCCCCGCCCCGAGCACGACCCCGGGCCCGAGCGCGTAGGAGGCACCCCAGATCACCGCGTTCGGCACCAGCGCGAAGCAGAGCAGCAGCACCGCGAACCGCCCCGACCACGCCGCCGTCAGCTGCAGGAACGACTCCCGCACCGCCACCCCGTGCCGGACGAGCCCCGCGGCCACCACCAGCGCGCCCCCGGCCACCAGCACCAGCACCCCGGCGGCCGCCGCCCGCGCGGCGACCGGCAGCACCTCCCGTACGAACGACTCCGGCAGCACCTCCGCGCACCGCCGCAGCACCCCGGGCACCGGCCCCCGCGGCCGCCCGTGCGCGGTCCACACCCCGGCCCCGGCCGCCACGACGGCGACCACGAGCAGATGTGCCCCGCAGCTCACCCAGGAGGGCCGCAGCTCACCGCCCGACGCGTAGTACGCAGCCGCGGAGCCGACCAGCAGATAGCCGAGCGCCACCCCGCCCCACGCCCCGGCCGCGGACGCCGCGGGCTCGCCCTCCGCGGTCTCCGCGGCGTCCCGCGCCGCCCGGTGCACCAGCCACACCGGCAGCGCGAGCAGCAGCAACGGCGTCACGCCCATCGGCGCGGGCACCCCGGAGAGCGTGTCCGTCCTGACCACCTCGGCGCCGTGCGCCAGCAGCCACAGCGCGGCGGCGGTGTGCAGGGCGCCGCCGGGGCCGCTGTCCGGGTACGGCGAGCTGATCCACAGCACCATCACGAGCACCGCGCACGCCCCGAGCCCGAGACCCGCCGCCACGGCCCCGCCGAACACCCCGGAGGCGGGGCCCGGCGATCGCTCCCGCACCCGGGTCAGCAGCAGGGGCAACGACAGTCCACGGCCGGTCATTTGGGTCACCGGGCCATGCTCCCAACGACACGCGCTTTCCCCTTGCAACAGGCGAAGTCCGGATGTGTCGCTCAAGATACGTTTATGTACTTTTTCGCGCGAAAGGGTGTGTGGAGTTCACCATGACGCAGGGCCCTGCCACCCCACTGCCGACGCCGAAGGAGCGCCGCAGGCTCCGCGAGGCGAAGTCCCTGACACAGGCTCAGGTCGCCGCGACGGTCGGCGTGACACGCGAAACGGTCCGTTCCTGGGAATCGGGCCGTACCTCCCCCAGAGGCCGTAAGAGAGTCGCCTACGCGAAGCTCCTCACGGAGCTCGCCGGAACACCGGCACCGGCAGCCGCGCCGGTGCAGGAACCGGAGCTGGTCGCGGTCGGCGCGGCGAGCACCACCCCATCGGTGGACCTGGCGAAGACGACGTCCCCGAAGCCCCGCCCCACCGAACGGACCCCCCTGAAGTCCGCGTCCGAGGCCTTCGACGCGCTCTACACCCACTGCGCACCGCACCTGGTGCGCCAGACCTATCTGCTCACCGGCCGCCGCACGCTCGCCCGCGAGTCCGTGGAACGCGCCTTCCAGCAGGCCTGGCAGCGCTGGCCGGAGGTCGCGGTCGACCCCGATCCGGCGGGCTGGGTGCGGGCCGCGGCGTACGAGTACGCGATGTCGCCCTGGCACCGGATGCGCCCGGCCCACCGCCACCCGGACGCGCCGCCCGCCGACCCGGACGACCGCAAGCTCCTCGACGTACTCCTGAGCCTGCCGCCGGCCTACCGGCGCACGCTGCTGCTCTACGACGGGGTGGGTCTCGACCTGCCGGAGACCGCCGCGGAGACGGAGGCCAGCACCCCGGCCGCCGCCAACCGGATCCTGCACGCCCGCGAGGCCGTCGCCGAGCAGCTGCCCGACCTCGCCGTCCCCGAGCAGCTGCACCGGCGGCTGACGGAGCTGGCGGGCGCGGAGAAGCTCGACGCGCCCGGTTCGACCCTGGTGCGCAGCGGCAGCGAGAAGCGCACCCGGTTCTGGACCCGGGCCGCGATCGCCGTCACCGTGCTGATCGTCGGCGCCACGGCCCTCACCGTCCGGGTCGCGCCGACGCACTACGAACCGGTGCCCGCGCCCGGCGCACCCATCAGCGGCGTACCGCCGCTGACCGGCCCCGACCGGCTGACGGAGGGCGACCTGGAGCTGCGCAGGCAGTTGCGCGGCGAGCTGAGCGGCGGTCCCGAGCGGCTCGCCCCCGCCGCCGAGTAGCCGGAAACGATCAGTGGGCCCGTACCGTCGCCGGTGCGGGCCCACTGATCTGTGTACAGCCGCTGGTTACGAGAGGAGCTCGCGGGCCAGCTTCGCCGTCTCGGTCGGCGTCTTGCCGACCTTGACGCCGGCGGCCTCGAGGGCCTCCTTCTTCGCCTGCGCGGTGCCGGAGGAGCCGGAGACGATGGCGCCGGCGTGGCCCATGGTCTTGCCCTCGGGCGCCGTGAAGCCGGCGACGTAGCCGACGACCGGCTTCGTCACGTTGGCCTTGATGAAGTCGGCCGCGCGCTCCTCGGCGTCGCCGCCGATCTCACCGATCATGACGATCAGGTCGGTCTCGGGGTCGGCCTCGAACGCGGCGAGCGCGTCGATGTGCGTGGTGCCGATGACCGGGTCGCCACCGATGCCGACGGCCGACGAGAAGCCGATGTCACGGAGCTCGTACATCATCTGGTACGTCAGCGTGCCGGACTTCGAGACCAGGCCGATGCGGCCCGGCTTCGTGATGTCGCCCGGGATGATGCCGGCGTTCGACTGGCCCGGCGTGATGAGGCCGGGGCAGTTCGGGCCGATGATGCGGGTCTTGTTGCCCTTCGACTGCGCGTACGCCCAGAAGGCGGCGGAGTCGTGGACGGCGATGCCCTCGGTGATGACGACGGCGAGGGGGATCTCGGCGTCGATCGCCTCGACCACGGCGGCCTTGGAGAAGGCCGGCGGGACGAAGAGGACGGACACGTTGGCGCCCGTCTTCTCCATCGCCTCGGCGACCGAGCCGAAGACCGGGACCTCGGTGCCGTCGAAGTCGACGGACGTGCCCGCCTTGCGCGGGTTGACGCCACCGACGATGTTCGTGCCGTCGGCCAGCATGAGCTTGGTGTGCTTCATGCCCGTGGCACCGGTCATGCCCTGGACGATGACCTTGCTGTCCTTGTTGAGGAAGATAGCCATGGCTGTTCTGTCCCTCGTCCCTTACTTCGCGGCCGCGAGCTCGGCGGCCTTGTCGGCCGCGCCGTCCATGGTGTCCACGCGCTGCACCAGCGGGTGGTTGGCGTCGGAGAGGATCTTGCGACCCAGCTCGGCGTTGTTGCCGTCGAGGCGGACGACGAGCGGCTTCTCGACCTTCTCGCCCTTCTCCTCCAGGAGGGCAAGCGCCTGGACGATGCCGTTGGCGACCTCGTCACAGGCGGTGATGCCGCCGAAGACGTTGACGAACACGGACTTGACGTCCGGGTCGCCGAGGATGATCTCCAGGCCGTTCGCCATGACCGCGGCCGAGGCGCCGCCGCCGATGTCGAGGAAGTTGGCCGGCTTCACGCCGCCGTGGTTCTCACCGGCGTACGCGACGACGTCCAGCGTCGACATGACCAGACCGGCACCGTTGCCGATGATGCCGACCTCGCCGTCGAGCTTGACGTAGTTGAGGCCCTTGGCCTTGGCAGCAGCCTCGAGCGGGTTGGCTGCGTCCTTGTCCTCGAGAGCCTCGTGCTCCGGCTGGCGGAAGTCGGCGTTGGCGTCCAGGGACACCTTGCCGTCGAGCGCCAGGATGCGGCCGTCCTTGGTCTTGACCAGCGGGTTCACCTCGACGAGGAGCGCGTCCTCGGCGACGAAGGTGTCCCACAGGGTGACCAGGGCCTCGGCGACGCCCTCGGCCACGTCGGCCGGGAACTTCGCCTGGGCGACGATCTCGCGGGCCTTGGCGATGTCCACGCCGTCCACGGCGTTGACCGGGACCTTCGCGAGGGCCTCGGGGGTCTTCTCCGCGACCTCCTCGATGTCCATGCCGCCCTGCACCGAGGCCATGGCCAGGAAGGTGCGGTTGGTGCGGTCGAGGAGGTACGAGACGTAGTACTCCGCCTCGATCTCCGGAGACAGCTCGGCGATCATCACCTTGTGGACCGTGTGGCCCTTGATGTCCATACCGAGGATGTCGGTGGCTCGGGCCACGGCCTCGTCGGCGTTCGCGGCCAGCTTGACGCCGCCCGCCTTGCCGCGGCCGCCGACCTTCACCTGGGCCTTGACGACAGACTTGCCGCCAAGACGCTCGGTCGCCTCGCGGGCTGCCTCAGGCGTGTCGATGACTTCACCGGCCAGCACCGGTACACCGTGCTTGGCGAAGAGGTCCCTCGCCTGGTACTCGAACAGGTCCACGCGCGTCCGTCCCTATCAGTGATCTCGCGGTTCGATTTCCTGCGTGGGCGTGCCGCGATGGGCAACGTGACTCCGCTGTCACAAGGGAGGCGTACGAGGCGTACACAGTGGCCGGGTACGCGGCATGTCCGTCTCGCAGGTTATCGCCGCTCAGCGACGGCTTCTAAATCACAGATCACACCTGAGCGGTGATACCGGTCACAGAGCGTCCCGTTTGTGCCGCTGTTTG
This sequence comes from Streptomyces sp. KL116D, assembly GCF_030766975.1. Taxonomy (NCBI): domain Bacteria; kingdom Bacillati; phylum Actinomycetota; class Actinomycetes; order Kitasatosporales; family Streptomycetaceae; genus Streptomyces; species Streptomyces sp. KL116D. Next base: position 98,602 of record NZ_JASERH010000042.1, read on the forward strand.
CCGCCGTTCGCCGCTTCTCTGCGGCTGTGCGAGGCCTCACCGTGCGGGGGTACGCACGGTGAGGCCACCCGATGGGCGCCGGAAGTTCACACCGGAGCCCTGGGCGGGCGGTCCCGTCCCCACGGGGTCACCCGCCCGTACGCCGGCTGTCCGCCCGGTCCGACCGATGGCGTTCGGCCGTCCGGGCGTCGCGGCGTCGGTCAGATGCCCTGGACGTAGCTGGGCGCGACGGCGGACGCGACGCCCTGCACGCCGCTGACGGCGTTGCCCGCGAGCGGCTGGACGTCGGCGGTGACGGTGCCCGTGAGGTCCTGGGCGAACGGGGCGACCTCGCCGACGACGCCGCCCGCCAGCGGCGCCACGTCGTCGCCGACCACGGTCTGCGCGAACGGCGCGACGTTCTCGCCGACCACCCCGTACGCGAACGGCGCCACGTCACCGGTCACGCCCTGCGCCAGGCCGTACGCGCTGGTGCCGACGCCCTGCACGACCGGCCGCACGTGGTCGACGACCGTCTGCACCAGCGGCTGCACGGCGCCGACGACGCCGCCGGCGAACGGCTGGACGTCGTCCCCGACGACCGCCTGCGCGAACGGGGTGACCTCACCGGTGACCCCGGTGGCCAGCGGCTGGACCTGCCCGGTGACGCCGGCGGCGAAGGGCGCGACGTTGTCGCCGACGACGGTCTGCGCGAACGGCGTCACGTCCCCGACGGCACCGCCCGCGAGCACCGTGACGTCGCCGAGCGCCTGGTCCACGACCGGCAGCACGCCGTGCACCGCGGTGGCGGCGACGGGCGGCAGGACGGCGGTGGCGGTCTCGTCGACGACCGGGGTCGCGGTCGCCCGCACCTGGTCGACGCGCACCTGGTCGACCAGGTTCTGCGCGTGGACCTGCGCGAACTGCGCGCTGGTCGTCACCTGGTCCTGGACCTGCTCGCGCGTCTGGTCCAGCACGTAGCCGGGGTCCTGGGCGGCGGCCCGCGACAGCTCCTGCTGGAGCTCGGGGGCGAAGGAGGCGAGCGGGCCGAAGAGGTAGTCGACCTCCTGCCGGGCGTCGGCCACGGAGGGGACGGACGGGGCGGCCTTGTCGGTGACCGCCGTGTGTGCGCCCTCGACGTACTGGCGGGCCTGCTCGGCGGCGGCGGTCGCGTGGGCCGTGACCTTGGCGGCGGTGGCCTCGGCGGCGGGCGCGGCCTTGGCGGCGGCCTTCGTGGCGGCGGCCTTGTCGGTGACCCGGTCGGCGGCCTTGCTGCCGGTCGCCTTGCCGGTGACCTGGTCCGTCACGTGCGCGGCCGTGTCCTGGACGTCGGCGACGGCGTCACCGGCCACGTCCGGTACGGAGACCGAGTGGGCGGGCAGCTCGTCGGCGCTGGCCACGGCCGAGCCGAGGGCCCAGGCGCCGGAGACGCCCGCGGCTATGACGATGGAGCGGCGGATGTTCTTGTTCATGAGTGCGTGATTCCTTCGAGTTCCGGCTGGTTCCGGAGGGACTCCGGGGTGTCGGGCAGACCTGTTCCGCCCCCGCGCGGCAGGTCGAGCGGGGAACTGGCTGCCCTAGCCGGGAAATTCGGGAATGTCGCGATGCCGGTCGGCCACCGGCGAGGGGGCGCCGGACGCGAGCGCGCCGGGCACCAGCAGAACGGGCAGGCGGCCGCCGAACGCCGCCGCGTGCAGATCACCGTGCCGGGTCGAACCGCCGTCACCCGCGGCCGCACCGGCCGAGGGCACGCCGTCGGGACGCGGCGGCGCGGCGGGCGCGCCCGGCTGACCCGCGGCCCGTGCGACCGGAGCCGCCCGGTGGCCGGCGGGCCGGTATCCGTACGCGTATCCGGCACCTTGGTCCACGACCGCGTGAGCCGTCCGCTCCGCCGGGGACTTGGCGTCCGGGCGGGTGGCGGGCCGCTTCTCGGTGCCGGCCGGGACCACGTCACTGCCCGGCTGCCGCGGTACGCCCGTGGTGGGCGGCTGCGGCGCCGGGTCGGACACGCCGGGCAGGCCCGGGAGTCCGGGGAGTCCCGGCCACGACGGCGAGCCGGACGGCAACGGCCGGGGCGCCGCCTCGGCGAGCCCCTCGACGACCGCCCCGGTCAAGGCGCCGACCGGCCGCACGACGTCGTCCACCGTGTGGAGGACGGGCCGCAGGACCCGGTCGTTCACCGGGTCGACGACGTGCTCGCGAACCGGTTCGGTGGCCCGGTCGACCACCTGCTCGCGCACGGGGTCGACCACCCGGTCGCGCACGGGCTCGGTGACCCGGTGCCGAACGGGTTCGGTGACGTGCTCCCGAACCGGCTCGGCGAGGTGCTCCCTGACCGGCTCGGTGGCGGGCTCGGCCACGCGCTCGCGCACCGGCTCCGCCACCCGCTCGCGCACTCCGCGCACCGCATCGGACACCGCGTCCCGTGCCGCCGCGGTGTGCGGTACGAGGCTGTCGGTGGACGTGTCCGCGTGGGCCCGGCCGCCGCAGAGGAAACCGAGGGCGATCAACCCGCCGAGCAGCAGCGCCAGTTGCAGCGCACGCCGACCGCCCGTCGAGCGCGGCAGGCGCTCGGCGGGGGCGGGAAGGGCCATCGGGGAAGTCACGGTGCGCCGATCCTCGCACGGGACGCGGGAGGCTGCGCAAGCCCCGTGTTACCGATGGGTACTCATATCCGGTTCGCCACCGCTCCCCCGGTTTCCGCCGCCGCGTCCGGTATCGGCAGCGGCCGCTTCTCGATGGCCGCGGCCATGACGTCGGGAAACAGGTCGGGCGTGCAGGCGAACGCCGGCGCCCCGAGTCCGGCGAGCGCCGCCGCGTGTTCCCGGTCGTAGGCGGGCGCGCCCTCGTCGGAGAGCGCGAGCAGCGTCACGAACTGCACCCCGGACGCCTTCATCGCGGCGACCCGCTTCAGCATCTCGTTGCGTATCCCGCCCTCGTAGAGGTCCGAGATGAGGACGACGACGGTCTCCGCGGGCCGGGTGATCTGCGACTGGCAGTACGCGAGCGCCCGGTTGATGTCGGTGCCGCCGCCGAGCTGGGTGCCGAAGAGGACGTCGACCGGGTCGTCCAGCTGGTCGGTGAGGTCGACCACCGCCGTGTCGAAGACGACGAGGCGGGTCTGGATCGAGCGCATGGAGGCGAGCACGGCGCCGAACACGGAGGCGTAGACGACGGACGCCGCCATCGAGCCCGACTGGTCGATGCAGAGGATGACTTCCTTCTTCACCGCCTGCGAGGCCCGCCCGTACCCGATGAGCCGCTCGGGCACGATCGTGCGGTACTCCGGCAGGTAGTGCTTGAGGTTGGCCGCGATCGTGCGGTTCCAGTCGATGTCGTGGTGGCGCGGGCGGCTGATCCGGGCGCTGCGGTCGAGGGCGCCGGTGAGCGTCGCCCGGGTGCGCGTGGCGAGCTTCTTCTCCAGGTCGTCGACGACCTTGCGGACGACGGCGCGGGCCGTCTCCTTGGTCGTCTCCGGCATCGCCTTGTTGAGCGAGAGGAGCGTGCCGACCAGGTGCACGTCCGCGTCGAGCGCCTCCAGCATCTCCGGCTCCAGGAGGAGCGCGGAGAGGCCGAGGCGGTCGATCGCGTCGCGCTGCATGACCTGGACGACGGAGGACGGGAAGTACGTGCGGATGTCGCCGAGCCAGCGGGCGACCGAGGGGGCGGAGGCGCCGAGCCCGGCGGATCGGCTGCCGCCGGCCGGCTGGTTCTTGCCCTGGCCCGAGCCGTACAGCGCGGTCAGGGCGCCGTCCATCGCGGCGTCCTGGCCCGCCAGTTGGCAGCCGGTGCCGTCGGCGGCATCGCCGCCCAGCACGAGGCGCCAGCGCCGCAACCGCTCGGCTCCGCCGGCTTCTGGGTACGTCATCTCACTTCCCCCTCAAGGTCGTTCCCGCTGTTGTCGCACTGTCGCGTCTGCCAGGTTCTCGCCGGAGGCGGGTGCGGGTTCGTCGTGGCCGGTGCCGGTAGTCGTTTCGGTCATGTCGCCGCCTTCACGTGGTCGCTGTTGCGCAGTGCCGTCCGCCGGGCGCTTCTCGTCGGCGTCCGCGGGTCTCGTCGTGGCCGGTCGCGCAGTTCCCCGCGCCCCTGGGCGGCCCGTTGAAGGCTGCGCGCCAGCGCATGCCTTTCAGGGGCGCGGGGAACTGCGCGACCAGCCCCCACCGGCCCGCACCCGGGAACGCACCGGCCCGCCCCACCCTCATCCGCCGACCCCAACCCCGGCACCCGCCCCAAGAAGCAACCGCACCACGGGCACCACCGCATCGGCCCGCTCGGCGTCGAGGTCCTCCGCGAAACCGGACGGAGTCCCGCTCACCCCGACCGCCCCACCCCCGGAGGGCCCCCGGCGGACCAGCTCGCCCAGCGTGCGCCGGACCCCGGGCTCGTACGCGGAGAACGTGCGGCGCAGCAGCGGCAGCACATCGGTGAACGCGGACTCCGGGACACCCGTCAGCCAGCCGTCGACCAGCGCGAGGAGCCGCTCGTCGTGGACGAGGAGCAGGCCGCCGCCCGAGCCGCCGCCCACGAACCCCTCGATCCACGCGGCGGCCTCGGCGGGCGGGGTGCCGGGGGACAGTGCGAGACCCATCAGGCGGGCCGTGTCCTCGTCCGTCAACTCGCCCTCGTCCAGCAGGATCCGCGCCGACCGGCCCCTGATCACCCCGGCCACGCCGTCCCGCCCGGCGAGGGTGCGCAGCACCGCGCGCCAGCGCTCGCGCAGCCCCGTGTCCTCAAGGAGGCCGACCGCGGTGTGCACCGCGTCCACATGGCCGCGCATCTCCGTCGCCGCGTCCGTGTCCAGGCCCGCGCAGGCCGGCGGCAGGCCGACGAAGACGCGCTCGGCGAGGCCCGTCGCCACCCCGGCGAGCGCGCCGGTGTCCGTACCGCGCACGTCCCCGTAGCGCAGGGCGCGGACGAGGGCGGGCAGCGCCTGGGCGAGGTGGCCGACGTCCGCGTCGAGAGCGGCCCGGTCGGCGAGCACCCGCATCACCGTGGGCAGCGCGTCCGCGAGGCCGGCCAGCAGGCAGTGCTCGGCGAGCGCGGTGACGTCGGCGAGCGCGGTCGCGGCGACGGCGTCCGTCTCCGCCTTGGCGGTCGCCGCGGCCAGCACGGTCGTCCCCCACACGCCCGCCTCGGCGACCCGCACCGACAGCTCCGGCTCCCAGCGCAGCCGCCACGTCTCCCGGAAGGTGCCGGTGGAGCCGCGGGCGGATCTGGCCGGCTCGCCCCAGGCGATGCCGAGGAGCCGCAGGCGGTGCAGCAGCCGGCTGCGCGCGGCGTCGGTGTCGCCCCGCAGGTCGAGGTCCAACTCCTTCTCCAGCGCCGCCGGTTTGAGGCGCAGGGTGCGCTGCTGCCGGGCGAGGTCGCGCTGCAGCGGCACGGCGGGGGCGGACTCGGGCACCTCGCCCAGGACGTCGCCGACGACGAGCTTGTCGTGGATGAGCGACAGCGGCACGTCCGAGCCCTCGCACAGGACGGCCCGCACGGCGTCGGTGGTCTCCGTCAGCCCGGCCAGCGGCCTGCCGCGCATCACGGCGAGGCTCTCGGCGAGCCGCACCGCCTCGATGACGTGGGCGGACGACACGATGCGGTCCTCGTCGCGCAGCAGTCCCGCGACCTTGGTCAGCCACCGCTCCACGGGCCGGTCGGGCACGCTGAAGAGGTGTCCGTACCAGCCGGGTGACTCGATGCCCGCCCCGTAGCCGCTCGACCGCGCGAGCCGCCGGTGGGTCCACGGCACCCACGTCATGTCGACCTTGGCCTTCGGCAGTCCCTTCAACAGGGCGCGGTCGGCGGTCGCGGTGGTGCGCAGGCGCAGCGCGGGCACGTGCCACGCGCCGCACACGACGGCGACCCCGTCCGTGAACTCGCGCTGCGCGGCCCGCACTTGCAGGCGCATGTACGCCTCGCGCAGCAGGTCACGGCGGTCGCCCCCGTAGGCACCCTCCGCTCCCTCCGCCCCCTCCGTCCCGTCCGCTCCGTCCCCCGATGACTCCCGCAGCGCGCCCATCGCCTCGCCGAGCGCGGCGAACGGGTCGCCCTCCCGGTGCTCGACGACGTCCTCCCACCAGCGCTCCGCGTCGTCGTACCCGGCGGTCTCGGCGAGCACCCGGAGCGGATCGACCCGCACCGCGGCCGCCACGCCCCGGTCGCCCTCGGGAGCTCCGTCGTCCCCTCCGTGCCCTCCCTCACTCCCCTCCTCCTCCGCACCACGCATCGCGAGGCTGTGCGCGGCCGGCAGGTCGATGAAGCGGACGGGCACCTCGTGCCGCAGCGCCCAGCGGATCGCGACCCACTCGGGCGAGAACTCGGCGAACGGCCAGAACGCCGACCTGCCCGGCTCGTCGACGACATGGGCGAGGAGCGCCACCGGTGGCCGCATGTCCTCGTCGGCGGCGAGCGCCACCAGGCCGTCCGCCTCCGGCGGCCCCTCGATGAGGACGACCCGGGGCCGGGCCGCGTCGAGGGCGGTGCGCACGGCCCGCGCGGAGCCCGGCCCGTGGTGCCGGACGCCGAGCAGCAGCGGCGCGGTCATGCGCTCACCTCGCGGCAGGCCCGGTAGAAGTCCTTCCACCCGTCCCGCTCGCGGACCACGGCCTCCAGGTACTCCTGCCAGACGACCCGGTCGGCGGCCGGGTCGCGGACCACGGCGCCGAGGATCCCCGCGGCGATGTCCGAGGGGCGCAGCACGCCGTCCCCGAAGTGCGCGGACAGGGCCAGGCCGTTCGTGACGACGCTGATCGCCTCCGCCGTGGACAGCGTGCCGCTGGGCGACTTCACCTTCGTCCGGCCGTCCGCGGTCACGCCGTCGCGCAGCTCGCGGAAGACGGTGACGACCCGGCGGATCTCGTCGATGCCGTCCGGCGCGGCGGGCAGTTCCAGGGAACGGCCCAGCTGTTCGACCCGCTGCGAGACGATGCCGACCTCCGCCTCGACGCTCGCGGGCAGCGGCAGCACCACGGTGTTGAACCGGCGGCGCAGCGCGCTCGACAGGTCGTTGACCCCGCGGTCGCGGTCATTGGCGGTGGCGATCAGATTGAACCCGCGCACCGCCTGCACCTCCTGCCCCAACTCCGGTATGGGCAGCGTCTTCTCGGACAGGATCGTGATCAGCGTGTCCTGGACGTCCGCGGGGATACGGGTCAGCTCCTCCACACGCGCCGTCATCCCGTCCGCCATCGCGCGCATGACGGGGCTGGGCACGAGCGCGTCCCTGCTCGGACCGTGCGCCAGCAGCTGTGCGTAGTTCCACCCGTACCGGATCGCTTCCTCCGGCGTGCCCGCGGTGCCCTGCACCAGCAGCGTGGAGTCCCCGCTCACGGCGGCCGCGAGATGCTCGGACACCCACGTCTTGGCGGTGCCGGGGACGCCGAGCAGCAGCAGCGCCCGGTCCGTCGCCAGCGTCGTGACGGCCACCTCGACGATGCGGCGCGGTCCCACGTACTTCGGCGTGATCACCGTGCCGTCGGGCAGGGTGCCGCCGAGCAGATACGTGGCGACGGCCCACGGCGACAGGCGCCAGCGGGCCGGCCGCGGCCGGTCGTCCTGTGCGGCCAGCGCGGCGAGCTCGTCCGCGAACGCGTCCTCGGCGTGCGGCCGCAGCACCTGCTCCGCGACTTCGGTCCCGGCCCCGGCCCCCGCCCCGGTCCCGCTCGTGCTTCCGGCCTGGTCCTCGACGGAAACGGTCATGGCTGTCCCCCTCCAACTCGCCCAACTCGAACCATCCCGACGAGGAGTTGTCCGCCCTCGTCGAGCGATGTGTTCCACGGTGCACCACGCCACTGACAATCGACGTCGGCCTGAACATCGCCGCAGGTCACAGCAGTTGTCGGACGGATTGTCAGTGGCGGGACCTACCGTCGAAGACATGACTCAGCAGGGGGTGCGCTGGACGACGGACCAGGTGCTGGCAATGGCGCCTGACGCCGCGTCACGCAAGGCGGGAAGCAAGCTCGGGGCAGCGGGACCCTGGTCGGCGACCGGGAGTTCGGACGAGGGGGCGGTGTGGGGACTGTGCAAGGGCAGCGGCAGCAGGCCGTACCAGACGATCGTGGACACGGGGGCGGGCGCGGGCGGCGGGGCGGGCCCGGCGTACAAGTGCAGTTGCCCGAGCCGGAAGTTCCCGTGCAAGCACGCGCTGGGACTGCTGCTGCTCTGGGCGGGCGGGGACGCCCAGCTGCCGGCCGGGGGGACGCCGCCGGACTGGGCGGAGCAGTGGCTGGAAGGGCGCAGGAAGCGGGCGGAGTCGAAGGAGGCCGCCGCGGCGGCACCGGATTCCGCCGCGCCCCCGGCAGATCCGGAGGCGGTGCGGCGCAGAGCCGAGCGGCGCGCGCAGCGGATCAGCGCGGGCGTCACCGAGCTGGAGCAGCGGCTCGCTGATCTGCTGCGCGGCGGTCTGGCCCAGGCCGAGCAGGCGGGCTACGGGATGTGGGACGAGGCGGCCGCCCGGATGGTCGACGCGCAGGCGCCCGGACTCGCGGCGCGGGTGCGGGAGTTGGGGGCGATACCGGGTTCGGGTCCTGGCTGGCCGGTGCGGCTGCTGGAGGAGTGCGCGCTGCTGCACCTCCTCGACCAGGGCTGGCTGCACCGCGACGAGCTGCCCGACGACCTGGCGGCGACGGTCCGCACCCGTGTGGGCCTGTCACCCCAGGCCACGGCGGCGCCGGCGCGGGACCACTGGCTGGTCCTGTCCCAGTACGACTCGGCGGACGGCCACCTCACCACGCGTCGCGTCTGGCTGTACGGCACGGCGTCGGAGCGCACGGCACTCCTCCTCTCTTATGGGGCGGCGGGCCGCGCCCCCTCCCTGGCCCTGCCGGTGGGCCTGACCCTGGACGCCGCCGTGTCGCGTCATCCCGGGGCGGGGTCCCTGCGGGCGGAGCTGGGCGGCCAGTTCGGGGTGCCGTCGCCAAGCCCCGTACGTCCTGCGGGGGTTGACGTGGCCGGCGCGCTCGCCGCGTACGGGCGGGCCCTGACCGACGATCCGTGGCTGGTGTCCTGGCCGGTGACGCTCGCGGACGTCATACCGACCCAGGACCCGGACGGCGGCTGGCAACTGGCCGACTCCGACGGCAAGTCGGCGCTCCCCGTGACCGCGCAGGCGATCGCGTCCCCCGGTCTGTGGCGGCTTGCGGCGCTGTCCGGCGGGGGTCCGGTGACGGTCTTCGGCGAGTGCGGGCACACCGGTTTCCGCCCGCTGTCGACGTGGACGCCGGACGACGCGGCCGAGGTCATATCGCTGTGCTGACCGGAGCGCGGCGGAGCCGCCCCGCGGCCTCGCCGCGCGGAGACATCCCGCACCGAGACGGGGCCGCAGCAGGTGCACGACGGAAAGGACCGGAGACCCTCATGACGACCACCGCCACCACCTCGACCATCTCAACCTCCTCAACCCCCTCAACCACCACGGACATCACGGATACCGCTGGCACTGATGGCCGCACCATCACCACGGGCACCACAGGTACCAAGAGCACCACGGGCACCGCTCCCGCCACCTGGGACGACCTGGTCACGGCCGCGCTGCTGGGCACGGAGCGCCGCTCGTCGGCCACCCCGCGCACCCTTCTCGACGAGGCCGCCGTGCAGACG